>NZ_CP034780.1 GCF_006094435.1 Pseudomonas sp. MPC6
TTCACTTCCTTGTGCAGACCCTCGATGGGTATGGGCTATTGGACGGTAAGGATTGATAAAGGATATTAATTAAGCCACTGGAAACGCAGGCAGCACAACGGGTTAGCTGTGTGGGCACAGAGCCAGTATTCATGCGGGTTCGGGTGGCGGTAAAACTTGCGGGGAGGTCGGTGATCTCTATCCGGAATTATCCGTCTTCAAAATCAACACCTTATATGATTCACCACCTTGGACGCGTTGGCAAGGAAAAACGCACGTGCCACTCAGGGCTCCTGTAGACGCCTGTAAGGCTATGCAATCAATTGTGATGCCATACCCACTATATGCAATGCAAGTCTTCTTGTGTGGCCTTGCAGGTGGCTCTCAGGCGATATGTACAGACAGGCTAGGCTTTGTTCCAGTGCCGTTTAACCGTAGCGATGCCGATCTCAAGTTCCTCGGCGACCTGAGCTTGTGTCATGTCCTTAGCCTTGAGCTTCTGCACCGATGCTGTTGTGTCGGTTGCCTCTGGGCGCCCCAGCTTCTTACCTTCAGCCTTGGCACGCGTAAGCCCCGCCTGTGTCCGCTCGATCAGCAAGTCACGTTCAAACTCTGCCACGGCACCCAGTACCTGCATCGTCATCTTGCCTGCCGCACTGGTGAGGTCTACGCCGCCAAGGGCGAGGCAGTGAACACGGATGCCAACAGATGCCAAGTGTTCAACCGTCAGGCGTACATCCATCGCGTTACGGCCTAGGCGGTCCAGCTTGGTAACGATCAGCACGTCACCTGCTTCCATTCTATCAAGCAGCTTTTGAAAGCCGGGACGTTCCTTTGCAGCGATACTGCCCGAGATTGTTTCCTCGACTACCCGGCTGCCCTGTACATCGAAGCCAGCGGCTTTCACTTCTTGCACCTGGTTCTCGGTGAACTGGGTTGCGGTGCTGACGCGGCAGTAAAGGAACGTGCGGGACATGGCGGGTGATCCTTGGCATCACTTAAGGTGGTATCAGTGTATCAAGGCATCATCAAGCAAGTAAGTCTATTTTAATGATACCGAATACCGCCCGTCCGGAAGGTATCGTCTAACGGTCGTTTGTTGATGCCAATGTTTGACGGCTGAGGCTGCTGGCCTGACCGGTGATGAAGGCGCTCGATCCGAACGACTGCGGAGCGTTTCAGCTGCAATCCCCCGTCATGGCTGGATTCTCGTGCATGCGGAGCGCCCTGCTTGACCCCTTGTCGTTGGAACCCGCATAGATTGGTGTGTGTAGCCGATATGAGGGCCGCTGTTACCCTGCTGCTGGCCCCGATGGTGATAGATACCCGATAGATACTCGGTACTTCCTGGCAATCGCCCTGGTTAACGCCACCGTACGTGAAAAGTAGAGTACTGCCCCCCACATCCGATGGCAGATTTCACACAGGAACGCATAGGCGGCTGGATGGGAGCTGGTTCGCTGTCAGGCTGGCCCCTACACTGACCCCGACAGACACAACCAGACAGTGCCCTACATGCCAGCAATAACCATAGGCCGAATGGCCAAACTCTACGGATTACATCGCTCGACCTTGCACGAGGCTGTAGCTAAGGGCCGCGTATCTGCTAGCTTCGACGGTAAAGGACAGCGAGTGATAGACCTGTCTGAAATGATCCGCGTCTATGGCGAGCCTGTAGGGCGCCCTACACCTTTACCCGACACCCCGACACCATTGGCCGACAGTCGCCCTACACCCGCTGATACACCCGCTGGATGGGCTGACATGGTGATCGAGCTGCGGTTGTTACGTGAGGAAGTGGCTGGACTTCGCCAGGAGCTGCGGTTGATCGAACACAAGCCGACTGAGGTAAAGGTTGAGACGGTAGCAACACCCACCACAGTGGTTGAGCGGCCTCGGCCTGGATCATTTGCGGATCTGCTGGCTGGCCTGGATTAGTTCCCCAATCTTGCTTGCACCTGTTCCCACGATTCTCCTGGTCGGGCTAGTGCTGCCATCTCTGCCCTGGTTAGAGTCTTCCGTTTCGCAATTGGCTTTACTGATGACTTTGGTTTGAACGTGAAGATGAGGTGAGTTACTTGACGGCCTGTCTTGCGTTGATCCCAACTCACTGTCAGGGGGCTATGTTCGTTGATCTGTGACACTGCAGGATCAAGTACCCGCAATTTGAAGTCTTTGATCGAAGGGTAGCGGTTTTCCAACTGGAACCATTCACGGAGCTGGGCAACTTCAATCTCACGCAGACCGACGCTCTCCCATTGCATTATTAACTCGTACAGGCGGATAGCGTAGATGCTGTCCATCTTGGCTACGTCGGCCAGGGCGTACTTGGTAAATTGCTTTGTCAACTCGGTTAAGTAGGGCAGCATGTCTCTGTTGAACCGAAGTTCTACGCGGCCTTCACCTTCACGGTAAATGATCGTCTGCACCCAGCCTGTGACCATCACGCCGGGCATCTTTCCCCCGCCATTTGGCCCTACCGTTAGCCGGACTTCACGGCGCCTGAGCCGTATAGCTGCTTCCCTGAGTTCGCTGTAGGCGCCTTCTATGGAAATCCCCGCCATCTCTGCCAGGTGGGCGGCAGTCACTGAGTACATCACCTCGTCGGTAACGGGTTCGTCTCGACGTACCTGGCTGATACAGGCGAGCACGATCCGTTGCTCTTGAACGCTGAGGCGGTATGCGGCCTCGACCAGTGCATTGCTCTTGTACACCATCGGTGAGGACATGCCCGGCTCCTTGTAATGTTAGGTCACTGTAACACGGTCCTAACTTCCAAGGGATCTGTCCCCACATGGCAAGGGATCTGTCCCTTTAAGGCAAGGGATCTGTCCCCACATGGCAAGGGATCTGTCCCTTTATGAGTCCTGAACGCCCCGCCAGATGTGGTCTGTAGGCTGCCTAAAAGGGTTTAAAAGGGAAAAGTAAAACTACGCGGGCGAGGAAGCTGGCCTAGCCACCTATTCCCTTGGCACTCTGGTGAGCGAGTATCTGGACATCACTCTAGGCGAGAATCACATCTGGCAATCGGCCAGAACCGTCCATGTGGTGGTCGGTGTCTAACCCCTATTCGGTGCATGTCTCGCTCAGCAGAGGCTGATTTTAGAATATCCATGGCCTACAAGCTCCTATAAGCCTGTATAAGCACGACTAATCTATTATATGCTGTCTGCCAATGGTATGCGTTTAAAGTGTCTCACGTGACGCTACAGGAGCCTACAGGCGGATGTAGATGGTTGGGCTGTCGTAGGTGCTGCAATCTCGGTCTTGGCTTGGACTTGAATTAGCCTTGGTTCCGGGATCTGTACTGGTGCACCTTGGTCAGGTGTTGCAACGGCCAGCAACCAGGCCAGTAGTAGGTTGGCCAGAAACTTGATGGCATCGCTTAGTAAGTCGACTAGCAGGTCAATAAGTATTTGTTTCATATCGTTCACCGAGTGATTAGGTGAACGTATTTAGTACGATAAAAAACGGTGTCAGCAGCGGTGGTTTGCATGAAATTCACCGCAACTAAGCCACACCGGTTTGCCAGGCGGTAGCATGGCCTAGACCCGCTTGCTCAGGTTGCTTTGCGGGGCTTTATGGCTGGTTTGCGGCAGGTTGCATACGCGAGCCATCGAATCGTCTGATCCGAATAGGCTGGCCATTTTCATCTTCATAGACCACTTTGCCTCGCTGCTTGGCCAAGTAGCTCAACCATTCGATGGCGGCATTCATGTCGGCTTGATCGTTAGACTTGAGTCGCATGGCATCCCTTGCATCGCAGTATATGTTGGCATAACCCTCTGGGTTTAGGCTTTGCCAGAGGTTATGGACCAGGCCAATGAGGCCATATGTATCGTAGGTGCCGTCAAGCCGCTTTCGTATCGAACCAGCGTTTTCCACCCGGCCTTTAGGTACGGCTATCCAACAGTGGTAGTGGATCTGCTTGGCCGTTTCCAACTCATTGCACCAGCCGTACGCGCTTCGCTTGATCTGTTGACCGCCCCATATGCGTTGCCTGAACTTATTGTCTCGTAGCTGAGCGAATAGCTCGCTGACTCTATCGTTGGCAACGTCAGGTTGGATCAGTGGCGTGGTGTCGTCGTTCTTTGGTAGATGCAGGTCGAACCGAACCAGGAAGACATCCTGATAGTGGCTCGTGATGGCCTCCATCTGATTGATGAACTTGTCCAAGGCTTCTTTTATGAGCGGTGATTGGCCATCACGGTATTGGACTGGGTAGCCACGGTAGGTGCTTTCAGTAAGCAAGGTGTAGTCAGGTTGAAGCTGTCTCTTAGGCATGTGGT
>NZ_CP034781.1 GCF_006094435.1 Pseudomonas sp. MPC6
TCGCCTTGAAAGCGATTCCTTGATCCCAGCGGCTTTGCCAATGGTTCAAGTAGGTTTCAGCGAGCGCCGGGTCATTCCAGACCACTAGTGCGTTCTCGCTGTTGCTCTTGGCCGCTGCAGCGGTGAAGTTGAAACTGCCCGTTTCGACCGTCATACCGTCCACCACCATGAACTTGTCGTGATGGATGGCGTACGCATTGACAGTGCGAGTCGGTATCCCTGCTTTCGCCAGAAGCGTCAGTGCGTGGCGAGCGGCTGACGTGCGTTGTTCCTGCAGGTTGCTGCGATGGTCAGCAACAACGGCAACATCGACCCCGCGCTGTTTCGCAGCGATCAGCGCACGGGTTACGTCCGGGTTGGTGAACACGTAAGCAGACAGGCGAATGGAGCTGCTTGCTACCTCAATGGTTCGCAGCACCAGTTTTTGCGCCGATCCCTCCGGCGAAAAGCCGACTTCAATACGCCGGGGGCCATCTACTTCAGCGGCCAGGGCCAGCGTCTGAACGCTGGCCCCCGCGATCAATGCAAACACCAATGCCAATGGCTTGAGCACACTAGAAGCCATTCGGGACGCTCCCCCAAATGTCGTTGGCCTTTTTGGCCAGGCCCTCATCGTCCTTGCACGAAGCAACCGCGTCTCCCCGGGCTGCTTTCGTACGCGACGGGCTGAAATTGCCGTGCTTGTAACGCTTAATGCCGAAATAGTTTTTGATGTACTTGTCGCAGTCGCCATCACGGGTCATGCCCAGCAGGCAGAGCACTGCGCCACAAGCATCCGGGTCGCTGTCATGCCCATATGAGAGGTCGGTAGCATTGACAGCACCGGACAAAAACAGCGCACCGAGCAGCGCAGCAAATGGAAGTTTTTTCATAAATCCCTCTTTTCTCGCGTGCGAGAAATTCAGTTGATGATCTGTACGAAAGAAGGTGCTGCTTGGGCTTGGGCTTGGGCTTGGGCTTGCACCGGAGCCGGAGCCGGAGCCGCTGAAGGTGCTGCGAGCGGCTGGTCAAAGCGCTGGAATCGCTGATCGCTTTCAGGAACATCGGTGTTTAGGTGGACCTGCACCTTGGGTTGTTCTGGCGCCTGAGCTTGTCCAGTAGGCGCACTCTGGAAAGCCACGGCCTGCACTGGCGCCACTTGTTGGCCGTTTTCGTCGGTCACGATCACCCACGGGGCACTCTGTTGCTGTGAGGCTCTACGAGCGCGCACAGGTGCCTTGCTTGCCCCTTGCGACGGAACGGCCATGGCAATCGCCTCATCGCCTTCCAGCGCCTCTACAGCGGGCACAATTGGATCGGTGGCAGTGGGATTGAGAGCGCCGGTAACAACCTTTTCCACATACGATGGATCGCCTGGCTTGTCCGGCTGGTATCCACGGGTGCGATTGCCGCTGTAGTACATCGAGAACGAATCACGCAACGCTTCTTGCGGTTGAGCGCCCGAAGTCAGCGCTTTGGTGTAGTTCTTCACCATGAGATCGCTGATTGCCTTGAGGTTCTGGCAAGGCTCAAAGGCTTCGGCATAGGTCATGCCCATGGCGCGCATGTTGGTGACCAGGAGCTGGCCGATTCCTATCGAGAAACGCTGACCCTCCCGCTCCAGTCGTTCAGCGGTGGCCACCGCCTCGCGCAACGACTGGGGCTGACGCTCCAGCCGTCCACCTACAACCCCAATTGCATAGGGGTTGTAGGTCGATTCATTACCGATCAAGGACTTCAGCGTTTGCTGGTGAACTGTCGGTGCACACTTCGCCGCCAGTTCAGAGAAAGGCATAGGGGCAGGCTCATCGGCCCTGGCCTGGCCGACCGTACAAGCCAGAGCCAGCATCGTTACCGCGAACTTAGGCAGCTTTTGCATATTGCACCTCCGAAATGTAGCGGCGGCCGTCGAAACCGTATTCCCACTGAATGACTACATCGATCAGTTGCCGCGAATACTCGACCAGTTGGTTTTTGGTCATATCCGCACCACCTCGGGCAGCCATTGAGGCCAACCGGTCAAACATCATTTCCGGCGAGTCCGCGTGTATTGAGGACAGCGAGCCGCTGTGACCGGTGTTGAGCAATTCCAGAAACGGGAATGCCTCACCGCCGCGAATCTCGCCCATGATTGCCCGGTCGGGTGTCAGCCGGAGGATCGATTCAAGCAAGTCGAACGGCGTCACCTTGGCGCGGCCTTGGGCGCCGCGTGAATAGAGCAGGTGAACCGCGTTCCGGGCTGGTATACGGATCTCACGGGTGTCCTCAATCGTGACAATCCGCTCATGTGGATCAATGTGCTGCAGCATTCCGTTAAGCCAGGTGGTTTTACCGGCGTTGGTGCCTGCAGAAATCATGATGTTCTTGCGGGCCTTGATGATGCCGATGAAAAACTCTTTCCAGCGCTTGGCCCGGTACAGCTCTATCAAGTGATCGTCTGAATAGTCGGAGTGCGCCCGAGGTTTGTTGATGTGCTCGAACGCGCCAAATTCTTCGTACTCTTTCAAGGTGATCTGCGTGATTCCTGGCTTACGGATACAAACGATGCCGCCAATGTGCTGCTCAACAGCGGGAGCCAGCACAACCTGGACGCGGTAATCACCGCGCTGGTTGTCTGCTACGCCATCCGCAAGATTGATCGGGATACGGCCCGACAGGATCGGCGTACTGGTATCAACCTTCTGGTCGGTATGCGCAGCGATTACCTCACCAAGCGAGGTAATCAGCGGAACAGTCACACCCTCGATCTGCACTGGCTGCATGAACCGATGGCCGCGAAATCCGGCCCAGACATTGTCCGGGCCGTTGATCGCAATTTCGGAAACTTCAGGATCATCCAGCAGCGTGACTAGATTTCTCAGCTTGGAACGGAAAGATGCAATAACAGACATACCGCTTCCTCACTGGATGTAGGTCACGCCGCCATTGCTGGCGTGCTCGATCTCTTTCTTGAAATGCGAGCTGAAATCCAGATCGCGCTGCAGGTAGATCACCACTCGCGAACCGTGCGGGACGGTCAGCGTTGGCTGAATATTGGCGTAGCGACCCAGGATCGTCTGAGCAGAGTCAGCCGCGGCTTCCTGCACCTCAGAGCGATAGCGCGAAGACGAGTTTTCCTGATCGCCGGACGAAACCCCGGAATTCGAGGCACCGGCCCCAATGATCGACACCGCTGCAGCAACACCAAAAATCTGCGCCCAGTGGTTGTCGACAATGCCACCCTGGCCAGCGGTGCCGAGCTGGTCAGCACCACCGCTGTTGATGGCAATTTCCATCGCTGGCCTGCCAGGCAGGACAGGCGTGCGCAACCAGTTCCAGATCGTGAACAAGCGTTCCTGTCCTGGTCGCAGAGTCGCGTTGTAGCTGCCACAAACGGTCGAACCCCATGGGATCATGACCCGGCGACCGGCTGCCGCATAAACGTCCTGCTGAATGTCTACACAGACCTGGCCCGGCAACTGGCTGACGGCGCGAGGTTGAAGAACACCCTCGATCACGGCGCCTTGCAAAACCTTGTATTCGAGATTTTCCAACTGACGACCCGTTGAAACCGGCACGCCATCGGAGAAGGTCGATGCCGCGTAAGCGTCGTTTGCATTGGTCGGTGTCGAAGGGCCATTGCCCCCCCCAAGCAATGAGCCAGATCCACCCTGTTGGCCACCTGCTCCATCCTTGAAGCCGTCCTCTTTCGCACTGGCGAAAATGGCCGACCGCTGACGAGCTGCAAGCATCTTCTGCCGCTCCAGCTCCATCTGCATTTCCAACGCTTGCCGCCGCTTTTCTTCTTCACTCAAGCCGGTTTGTTGGTTCTGCCGATCCACCACCGAGCGCGGCGTATCAGTAGGAATAGCCGAGCCGTCATTGCTAACGGGGCTTACCTTTGCCGCCTCACGTTTCGGCGAAGGATCCAACACACGCTTGGGCGAAGCTGCGACCACTTCTTCTTTCTTCAAGCCGCCCGTAGCTTTGCTATCGCCGCTGTTGTTCAGCCAGTAAACGAAGCCCAAACCCGCCACGGTTGCGACGATCAGCGCAATGCCGGTCGCTTTGTTGGAGCCGCCTTTGGCCTTCAACATCGAGTTGGATTGCGATTCGTTCCACTCGCGAATTTCGTCCTCGCGAGTTTTCTCCGTCGCTTGTTTTTCAGGGGTCTGCTTGTTGTCTTCAGTGGCCATGCTTATGCCCCTCCGCCGTCACGGGCACCACGGGTAACAGTGCGTTTGTAGGGATTCGCCAGGTTCTGCACACACACGTAGGAATTGCCGTCACGCAAAACAAACATGCTGTCCAGGCGCTCAACGACCACGTAGTCACCCTCACGACGCTTGTTGACCATCGCCTCGGTGCCATCCGGCAGCACGCGGTAGAACTGCGGCATGTCGGCACCTTTCTTGAGTAGGAACTTGGTGAACTGGCCATCGTCCATCACCGACTGCAGGCCGATTGCGTCCTTGTCACCCGAAAAGCCGTAGTTGATGTTTGGCTCGCTCGCGGTGCCGGAGCTGGCCATCGGCGCTGGCTCATTGCTTTTGAACTCGGAGTAGGTGGCCACCCGACTGGTCGGATAGATGAAGCGCACCAGGTACGACTGGCCAGCCGTTTTTTTGGTGCTGCCCAGCTGGAAGTAATAGGTGCGTTTGCTGGTGATAACGGTCAGGTTAGTGTCCGCATTTTCTTCAACCGGCTTGAGGAAAAGCCGGTTGCGGAATGGGATGGTTTGCCAGGCGATGGTATCGCCGAGTGCAACAACCTTGACCATTTCGTCTGCTTCGAATTCCAGCGAAGTTTGATAGTTGTACGTCCCTACCAGTTCATAAACTTGGTTCGGGTCGTAAGGAACTTGTTTTACCCGGCTATCGCTCATAAGCGGCTTTGGCAACTTTGCGGCATGTGCGATGCCACCCGCAAAACACAAACTCAGGGCGATAGCGGTCGGCAGAATGCAGTTTTTCTTCATGATCAGTTTCCTTGAATTGAATGAATTACCGGCGGCTCAGTTCTTCACTCTTACGGTAAACAGTAGCCAGTGTTCCGAGCGGGTTTACCCAACGGTCGCCAAGTGCTCTTGGCTTCAGTGTGTTATCGATTTTTACGTTTGCCACATAGTTGGTAACAACCGGGTCTTTCGTACCCCACTTGTGCAAATAGGATCTAAAAGAAACCTGATACACGTCTCCGACTTTGTTCATCCCATACGCCTGAGCTTCAATCCAGTCCTTCGCATCAAGCGTCAGGTACGGGTTATCAGGGTTTTCCGGGTTGATCAGTTGTTCATATTCCCGAGCAATGTCCGGCGTGATGAACAAGTGGCATGCATCGGAAAGTTGCTGTTTACGTTTCGGATCGAACGTATTACATGCACCCACAAAGTCATACAGCGCACCTTGGATCAACGCATCTTCAGAAGACACGTTGTCTTGGTCGATAACACGCATCTTCAAAACCTCACCATCCGCACCGATGGTCGCAACCACCGGAATGACGGTATGGATCTCTGCCAGCGCGGCCACCGCTATGCCCAGCCCGAGAATGGCAACGGCCTGGATGCCATTGAGGTAGAACGAACGGTTGCGTTCTTGCTTGGTTTTCTGACCTTCGCGCAAGGCCTTGCGGCGCAGCTGTTCATCATTCTTAAACGTCTTGTCCATTAGCGACGTACTCCCAAAGTTCTGATAGCCATCATTACAAGCGAGGATCCTTGTACCGCTGCACCCGAAGACAGTGCCGCCGCCCAGCCACGCACTTGCAACATGCAGATAATCAAGACGCCCTCTACGATCAGGATCGTTCCGTACTGTTGCGCGGTCATTAGTGCTGCATCGCTGATAGTGGCAGTTTGCGCGACTTCATTGATTGCATCCCCGAAAACCGAATAACCAAAACGAATAATGGCGATGGACAGAATGTAGATAAGTGAGAAGTTCAGCATCTTACTTAGCCAGTTCATGCCCCATTGCCGAGTCTCCGAAAAGAAGAAGAACGCGATCAAGATCGGAAGAATTGCCATGCTGATAGCAGCACCAAACTTTGCAATCAGCATGTTCAGAATGGCGACCACAAACAGAATGCAGTTAATCAAGAAAAGACCGTAGCCCATCAGGATCATCGCAAACTGGCGCCAACTAACATTCATCAGAACGCTGGCAACCTTCCCCACGTTTACATACAGCGCGTCGAGCATCGAAGTGGTAGTGCTACCGCCACTCATAATTTTCGCGGCAACCGACTCAGTGAACGTGCCCCATGCCTGGTAAAACACAGCCCCGCCACTACCCCAGTTCAACGTGAGAAAGATCAATGATGTGAGCATTGCCCTTTTCGTAATGTCCCAGTATTTGACGGATTGGCCGTTGTAGATCGAAAGCCCCAACGCTACCCAGTACCCAACAGCAACGACATAGACCAGTGGTGAAACCAGCTCCGCAAGGTTGGGAAATACTTCGGCGACGAAACTTGTCGTTACTTCGTCCGTAGCCCCGATCAGACCTTCGAGAGTCAGCTGCGCCATGGATTCGATGCCCCATATACACCCTTGAAGTGCGAGATCACTTCAGGAGAGCGGAAGTCTTCAGCGCTTACGGTCGCACCGGTCTGCGCCTTGATTTCTCGCGCTGTTTTCTGAATGCAACCCTGCACCAGGGCACCACCGTAGGACGACGACTGCATGTAGATCTCTGCAAAGCAGGTGCCCGGGAACCAGTCGCCAACATCCTTTTTGGTTGCCTTCAGCAGCGGATTTTCCGAGGTGGCCACCGGCGCCGTCGGGGCTTCACCATCGACCGGCGAGGTCGAAAAGTAGGACGAGGTGTTGATGTAAACCAGCCCGCCGACCACGACCACACCGACGCAAACAGAGAGGATATGGTGCAGCTTGAACTTAAGCATTGGTGCGCTCCTGGTCAGCGGTTACGAACGGGGTGAACTGGCAAGCGCACGGTGACTTGTCGAGCTTGGCGGTGTTGGTGACACAGCCGGAGGCTGCGCCGACCAGTACCGCCAGAACGATCACCTTCCAGAGTTTGGCGATCAGCCACAGCGGCCCCCAGACTGGGGCGGTGATGATTTTGAGCATCAGCAGGATTGCTTTCATTTCAGATCTCCTTTTCTCGCACGCGAGAATTACTGTTCAGTCCAGCGAAAGAATTTCTCGTTATCCGCAGTGGCCTGGTTTTCAGCGTTGTTCAGGTTCGCCTGCAGGTTCATGTTCAACGCCTGCAGCTTCGACTGGGCCGAGGCCAACATGCCGTTTTCAGCAGCAATGCGGTTCTGCAGGTCAGCGGCATCCTTGGCGTTTGTGGTCATGTCCACTTGACGCGAGAGGGTGGCCAGGTTGTTCAGATGCACCTGCACTTCGCTGTAGAGCGCATCGCCACCGGACATGGCTGCGCGAACGGCATCAGAACTGAGCTGGTAGCCTTGGGCGCGTTGGCCTTGTGGGTTGGCAAACAGCTCTTGCGGCAAGGTCTTGATCAATTCCTCGTAGTACGATTGCTTGTTGCCATACGCACCGGAGCCTTGCCGTGCAACGACCTCTTGCCAAGAGCCCGGCACGACCGAAGCCGAGTTGATCGAGTCGTTCAGGCCGATGGCACCACGGCCATAGGAACCTTCGAGGTTGCGCAGGATGTTGCCTTGGGTCTGATACGAGTCTTTCAGCGTCTCGAATTGTTCCCGCAGAACAACAAGCTGTTGAGCCAGGGCCGCCCAGGTTCCAGCGTCGCCAGTTGGAACGCCGGTAGCATTCACTTGGCCGCTCACGGCCATGGCCACTGCCACTGCGAGGCCGAATTTCTTCATAGTTGCCATCATTTGACCGCCTTCAGGTTGTGGGTGTTTTTCGCTTTGGCTTCCGCCATAAAGACAGGAACCCATTGCTCAGGGTCGTCGGTGCCCAGGCGCTTGATGATGGAATCCATCAAGGCGACACCAACATCGTTTGAGGACAGCACCGGGATAAAGTCGGACAGGTTTTCGTCATCCACTTCGGAAGTCAGATCGAAAACCGCCCTGATCGACTCCTTCCCGCGACGGATCAGAAACTTGCGGGAAGCCTGGCCGATCTCACGAATCCACTTACGTTCTGCGACGGTCAGGTTTTGATGGTCTTCATCAGTGGCCGCGTCGTTCGACAGGTAGATCTTGGTAGAGGTCTGCTTGTCGATTGAGTCGGTTTCACTGCGGAAGTACTTCGCATCAGGGGTGACGAAGATAATCAGCCCGTTTTTGCGGCGGATCTGCATGATGAAGTTGTCGATTCGCTTCTTCCAATAATCGTTCTTCACCAGGTTTTGCCCTTCCTCCAGTACCAGGATGAAAGGGGTGCCATCCATCGCTTGCTCAATACGGTGGAGCGGGTAGCTCAGGACGACCGGCAGTTCAGGCCGTGCCTCACCGCCCTTGAGCAGTTCCATCATTTCAAAGCAGTAGTGCCGGGAAGTGGTCAGGTCGATAGAGTCGTGTTGATTGTCGAACACACCAGCGTTCGCACCAGTCACGCCCTTGGCGCCGTGCCAGATGGCCATAATGTCTGCCAGCTCACCCTGGCCATACGTCCACACCACATTGCGCAACCGCCGATCCTCATACGGCAGCGAGTAGTTTTCATCTACCAGGGCCTTGAAGCGCTTAATGTCGTCAGAGTCAGCCGGTGTAGGTGCGTAGCACTGACGCATCTGCACCTGCAGATCGACCAGAAACGCCCGGTTCTCAGCCGTGTCCGGCAGCTTGAGAGGATTCCAATTCATACCGCTGTGCGGGGAAAGCGTGGTGTGTACCCCGCCCATTGCCTGCATGAACACCTTCGCGCCGAAGCGGTTATCGAACCAGAACACTCGCGGCCCGGCTTTATCGGCTTCACAAACCATCGCCGAAATCAGCGTGGTCTTACCTGAGCCGGTGTCCGCTGCAACTGCGGTGTGCCCTGCAACCATCCCTTCCAGCTCGCGGTGAAAGTTGAAGTTGTAAGACGTGCCGCTCTCGGTTTCAAAAGCCGTGATCGCAGGCCCCCACAAGTTGCCGTCGCGACGGCCCCTTGCGAAGTTGTGCAACGAAGCGAACCCGGCGAAGTTGCTCGATTTGATCTTCCCACGACGACCGATCAAGGCCTCTTGTTGGCCAGGCAGCTGCGACCAGAAGAAGGTTTCCAGGGCCATCCACTCACGAACAGATTTGACGTTCAGGTCGACAAAGCATCCCTCGATCAAACCAACAGCTTTATCCAGCGCCTTGTTGTTCGCTTTGCGATGGTCATCGGAGTCCATTGGCAACGAAGGCACATGAACGAAGATCGTCAGGTGATGCAGACCATTGACAGTATCGCCACGGCGCAGAGCACGAATACCTTCAGTCAGTTCCTGGCTGTCATCGTTGGAAATCCCGTGTGTATCCGATACGGTCAGTCGGCGTTGTTCATCGACCATCGACGACTCGGCTTCAATCCGGTTCGAGAAGAAGAATGATTGCGTGATGATGAATTCCACCGGCTGCTGCAGGAACTTGTTCATCATTCGCGATGGCGTCTTACGCGGCCACTCGGCCATGCTCAGCACCGCTCCGATTCTCGAACTGGTGCTACCCCGGACTTCACACATCGTTGCCAACACGCGGAAATTGAGTCGTGCGTATGGCAACATTTCGCAGATTTTCTGATCGCTCACAGGGATCTTGCGATCCTCAAGGTTGATCAGGTAGTGGAAGAACGAGCTGAGTTCGGAGAATTCTTCCCCCAGGTAATCGAGGACAACTTCAGCAGGGTATTGAGCTTGATCGCCAACCACCTTTTTGAATTCGTCCCAGCTCCACCGGAAACGGCTGACAGCATCAAAGGCCTGGTCACGGCCCATGAACGTGGTGGAGCAAACCGGGTGCCGCTGGATCTGCAGGCGGGTAGCGCCGTACTCAGAAAGGCCGCGCAACAGCAGGTTTGACGCCTTGTAAAGATCGTCCGCCATTTCCTCGAAGGATTCAGCATCCTGCTTGTTAGCACCGGTGCCCGTGATGAGCGCAATTCCTCGATCCATGATCCCTGGCATACCAGCACGGAAGCGGCTACGCACCAACGAGATATAGATCTCGTTGACATAGAAGCCTTTGCTCTCGTAGCGCTTACGCCAGGCCGCATTGAACTGCTTGGAGAACCAAGTGGACCCCTGCCCTTCAGGGAAATCAAACACCTTGCGGCGGACTACATGCACATACAGCGCAAGGTCGCTGGAAGCGATAGTGCGCAGCACGGTATTCCGGCGAACTTCAAACTGCTTAACCTGTTCGTCAGACAAAGAGTCAAAGAGCAAGCCGTCAATTTTGACAACTTGTACCAACGAACTTTCCTTGGTCATAACTGTTTCGTCATCGTAATGGTAATCATACGGCACCATTTCGCTAACTTGCAGTTCCAAGAGATCTTGCTCGGATCCCTCTGGATGTTGAACACCAAGAGAGAGATCAAGGTTTTGCGTCAGCTTTTTAAAAGCTTTATCAACGAGGCGCATAACTCCGATACCCCCAAACTTTCCGATTCTGTGAGGCGCGCAAGCGGAAAGCTGCTTGCATAACCCCGAACAAATAAACGTCTTTGCTGCAGATGTAGTAAGACGCGCCAAACAGAACAGGTATTAATGCAACTGGCCATAGCGAACGAATCAGCAGTGCAGCTATGAGCGGTGCAAAGATGCTTATGAGTACGCTCGACATCGTGAAGGCGCCGACCATGGATGGCCGGGCCATCGCAACGACGAGCACCTCCCCTTCATCGGGTTTGTGCTCGCCTGTAGTCATAGCGAGTTCGCCGCGCCGTTCTTGATCTCGGTAACGATGTTCGGTGCGAAGAACACCAGGAAGATACCCGCGACCGCCCAGCCAAAAGCCCCCCAGGAAATATGCCCGGATTTGGCTTTGTAACCAGTGATCACGATGGCCAGAATGCCGAGGTAGTAACCAATGTCGAAGATCAGGAAGCTGACAATATCTTTAGCCAGATTCGTAAGGGAACTGAAGTTTAGCGCCGCGTTGGCAACTTCGGGTAAGAGACTGATGGAGATCAGCGACCCAATGAGCAAAGTCTTTTCAGCTCTCGCTGTCCAGTCCTTGCGCATAAGAGACGCATGGCTCGCTTTTTTTTGCGCTAACAGATTACGGAGGGAAGTTACAGCCTTACTCTGTTGTAGCCGGGTGGCCCAGGAAGGCTTGTTGCTTTTTGCTTCATGACAAACCATTTTCCCAGATTCGAGATGCATACCTTTGCCTCATCTATGTCATGACGGGGGAACCCCGTACGTTACAGTTATTGCGTTATTTGGGTTGTTAGGGCAGGTTTCCTTTATGAAGTCGATAGCAGTATCGGCGTTCTTAAATAGTCTGGTCTTCCCTAACGCAGTCACTACGGTGAACATCTGTCCAGTAGATGGACTTTCAATGATTAATATCCATTTCCTCCCGTCGCTCTGAATTAGTTCTTTTAAGTGAACTCGATAGTCAGGTTGAGCGAAGGCGAAAACCGTCAGTTCTTTCTTATCTAGGCTCTGCATCATGTCCTCTGGATAGCTGGTCGCTAAAAACAGAGCGGATACTGGAGCTGTCGAGGATTTTCTTCTAGATCCCACCTCGCCTTTCTTCCCTCTTTCGAGTTTCGTAAGATGTTTTCCGTGTTTCGTGGCTTACTTTAGCCATTTCATTTCACGAAATCAACATTTCGTTGGTTTTATTTTTGGATCCGTTCGTTATAACAGGCACGGCAAAACCTCGAAACAAAGCTCGATACCAGTGAATTCCGCATAAATGATTGAGTTTCAAACGGTTTTCCATGTTTACCGCTCAGCGCGTGTGTGATGGCTCCATGCCACGCGTAAAGAAAGGAAGGGAGTGAATAAACCAGCCCGCGCGTGTGACCGCACGAATATTATTTTGTTCACTACGGAGGAAGCTCTGACGAGCGGTAGTGATAGGAAGGGGGACAGGGCTTGGCCGGGAGCCGCCCCGGACAAGCCCCTGGCCGTCCAAAGAGCGCGCAAGGAAACTGACCCCGCGCTACCAGGGAGCGGCGTGGCGCGAATTCTAGCAGCCAATCAGGGCTTTATCGCGTGCGAGAAACGCCGGTTGCCCGCCTTTTTCTCGCGTGCGAGAAAAACAAAGTAAACCCTTATTAGGGGTTGACTGAAGGGTTTACCGCCTGCACACTTGCCCCATGTTCCACTATCGGACCAGCCGGAGATCACATGAAGATCATCACTGTAGCGAATCAGAAAGGCGGTGTAGGCAAGACCACCGTGGAGTGTCACTTGACCGCCTATGCAGCCGAAGAAGGGAAGCGTGTGCTGGTTGTCGACCTCGATGAAGGCGACCTGTCGCAGTTCTTTGCCGCTCTAGAGGACGGTGATGAAACGCCCTACCTCATGTCCAGTCAACTGTTCACCGGCGATCATGACGGTTATCAGCCGCGCCAGGTTGGTCCTAACACTTGGTTGATCGAAGCAGACGTACCGCTGCTCGATGTGGACGATATGCCTCTTGATGTAATTCACCAGTTGCGGCCTGCCCTCGAACGCTTTGCCGGTGATTTTGACCTGTGCATGATCGACACCCCACCCAACCTGCAGCGTCGTATGGTCGCCGCTCTGACGGCTTCTGACGCGGTGGTCGCCCCCTTCAATATCAGTGCTTTCACCTTGGCTCGGCTGCCGAAACTGATGAACACCATCGAGACTGTGCAGGATCGGTACAACCCGGAACTGAAGTTCTTGGGTTACTTACCGAACCTGGTCAACAGCCGATCACCAGAAGAAATTGATGCCCTCCCCGGTTTGCGCGAAGCCTACGGGGACTCGATGTTTGCTGAACAAATCATTTACCGGCCCTGCATCAACAAAGCTTTGGCCGCAGGCAATCCCGTCTGGTGGAAAGCTCGCAGCGGTAGCCAGCGCGAAGCCGGGAAAGAAATGAAACGGGCCTGCAAGGCTGTTCTCGATAAAGTTTTCACGGCTTGAGGGAGATCCCATGACTACGACAAAGAAACCGAACGCATTCGGGGGAGCAGTCAACAAGCTGTCTGACTTCCAAAAGCAGAAAGCCGTTCAGGAAGGCGAGCGCATCATCAAGGTCAACCCTGGTGAAGTTGAGTGCAAGCCACAGATCCGGGGGAAACAGAATCCGGGCTTTACTCAAGAGTCGCTGATGGAGCTGGGCGACGACATTGAGCAGAACGGTCAGGCAGAGCCTGCCATCCTTCGCCCTCATCCAAATCCTGAAAGCGGCTTCAAATATCTGATGGTAGCCGGTGAGCGTCGGCAGCGTTCATGCGCGCTCAAAGGCCTTCTGCTTGAAGCCGTTGTGCGCGACCTCACTGACGCCCAAGCGAAACGGATTCAACGCGCTGAAAACGTACAGCGCGAGAACCTGACACAGCTTGAGGTAGCCCTTGCTCTCAAAGGAGACAAAGAGGAATTGGGCACCCTGCAGGCCGTCGCTGACGAGTGGAAAAAGAGCGTCAGTTGGGTTGCTGAACGCCTCGCCTATCTTGATGCGGTAGAGCAGCCAGGCGCGAGCCGCACAGCCGTACAGAACGGGGTCACTGCCGATATTTCCGTGGTCAATGACCTGGCCCGACTTGAACGGCTTGATCAAGCCGCAGCGGTCGAGCTGGTGCAGCGCGCCGAAGAAGACCCCGACCTCAACTTGCGTAACGAGGTCCGCACCCAGCTTCGCACCACAAAGGCACTGAGGATCAAACCCGGTGGCAAAACCAAGACCGCGAAACCAGCCGCCAACACGGACGAAGACACAGAACTCGACGTGCTGAAAGAACAGAACGCCGTTCTGGCCGAGCAGGTAAAGGCTCTGGAAGCCGAAAAGGAATATCTCACCCAGGAGCTGGAAAAAGCCCGGCAACAAATCGCTGAACAGTGGAAGCCAACAGAATGACTGGCCGCACCATTGACCAGGATCTACGGATACCGCTCGAAGACTTCGAGCGGATTCGCAGCAAGTCCAAGATGCACAGCCGTAGCCTCGACGTCGCTTTTGAAATCCTTGTCGAAGGCAAAAAACTGGTTGCCGTGGCCACAGCTCACGGGCTGACCAAACAGCGAGCGATGGCCATCCGCGACAAGATCTATTCAGCCTATTTGCTCCAGGCACCCGAAGGCTGGGCCTATGCGCAGATCTGCGCACCAGAGCAGATGATCGATCGTTTCGTAAAAGAGGCGGACGAAGAACGGTTGAAGTATTGGCAAAACAAATCCATGACGAAGAAGGATCACGAAGCATGACCGACAAACAAACCCTCGAAGCATTCGCCAAGCTGCTGGAGCCACTAGCGAAGTCCCTCAACGGCATTGACCGTTCATCGCCCTAGACCTGGCCACCGAACGAGTCAGGGTGATCGATGCCGATGGGCAACGCTGGAACGGCAACATGGATCAAATCGAGATTGAAGGAACAGATGATCTAACGGAGGGAAAAACATGAGCCAGCTTACCGAGGCATTACGCACAACCGCCACGCAATGGCGTGCAGCCAACCAAGATCGCCATGGCGGCGTAGTGCTGATCTGGGAAGATGCCGTGTATGGATGGAAAAACTGCTTACGGGATGCAAGTCACGAACGCCCCGGCGCTTATGCAGTAGACGAGGCTGGCCATGTCTTCATCTCTGAAGGTGGTGACGATTACAACGGTGCCAAGTGCTGGGTTGCGATCAATCCCACTATTTGAACGCAATGTGTATTTTTAGGGCATACCCGTGCTGAAACAGCCTTGAGTGGATCACTCAGAGCTTTACTTAGATTACTGGTACGCCTAATTTGATACGACAATAAGTGAACACTCAAACTGATACAACGGAGTGAAGTCCACCATGTTCATCCGTTCATACCTTCGCGCCTCGACCGTCGAGCAAGATGCAAACCGGGCCAATGCAGCGTTGGAGCAATTCGCCGCTGAACATGGACACCTTGTTGCGAGCACATACACCGAGAACGTCAGCGGCACAGAAGCTGACAGGCCTGAATTGCTGCGCCTGCTCAAAGATGCTCGGAAGGGGGATGTTCTTCTTGTCGAAAGCATCGACCGA
This sequence comes from Pseudomonas sp. MPC6, assembly GCF_006094435.1. Lineage (NCBI taxonomy): Bacteria > Pseudomonadati > Pseudomonadota > Gammaproteobacteria > Pseudomonadales > Pseudomonadaceae > Pseudomonas > Pseudomonas sp. MPC6. The sequence continues at coordinate 15,043 of NZ_CP034781.1, forward strand.
TTATCGCGGATGGAAGATCCGGACTGGCGAACACTCAAGGCAGCTATTGATTCAAAGGGTGTGCGAATCGTCGCCCTCGATCTGCCAACCAGCCACCTGGCAATGAGAACGAACCAAAACGACGAGTTCACCAGCCGCATGCTGGCAGCGATCAACAACATGATGGTCGAAATGATGGCCGCTATCGCTCGCAAGGACTATCAACAACGACGAGAGAGACAAGCACAGGGAATCGCGAAGGCCAAACAGGGAGGCATTTACAAGGGCCGTCCTGCAGACCAGGACTTACACAAACGTGTACGGGAACTGCTCGCTGCGAACTTTGGCATTCGTGCTGCAGCCAGGCACGCGAAATGCTCGACAACCACTGTGCTCAAAATCCGTGACCAGTTGAGCCGATCGGAAGTGGCTGACTAGCGAAGGCACAGCCGTAGTCTGTCAGGCGCTTACGAATGGCCGCTGCCGCAGGCGACTTTGCCTGATTAACATTAAAGGCAGAGGGTGACAGGTAGAGATCATGAGAGGCAGGAGTTGCGAACCCTTGATTTACGGGGCTTGTAGAGCAGTAGGTAGCTCAACATATGAGCGAACCTTCGGTCATGGTTGATGAACCAACCTCGCTCATAGTGCGTGACCTAACCTAGCTCACCTGATGAGCTACCCCAAACCATGAGCTACCCATAGCTCATCTCTGCTCGATAGCAAACAGCCATGAGCTACCCCTAGCTCATACGGTGAGCTACCCCTAGATCATTTCTTGCGCGCTATCTGACAAGCCTGTGAGATAGCGAACAAATTTGATCTACCCATAGAGCACGGTGTGAGCTACCCTTGGCTCATTCTTGCACGCTATCGAGCAAGTTTGAGAGATAGCGAACACAACTTGGATGATCTGACAGGAGGGTCAATGTCTGAGGAAATCCGCAACCTACACCAGCCGGCTCCACGCGGGACGTGGGTGCAGACAGAGCGTGCTGGGCACGAAGCCTGGGCACAGCTCATAGCGCACGCTCCGCGTGCTGCTCAGCTGCTACACATCCTAGTTGCAAACATGGACAAGAGCGGTGCTCTGATCGCCAGCCAGGCCACATTGGCCAAGCTGATGGAAACCTCGACCGCGACCACCAAGCGGGCTTTGTCGGTGCTGATCGATCAGGCGTGGATTCAAACCATCAGGCTCGGCAGTGATCGAGGCGGCGCACTGGCGTACGTGGTCAACAGCCGAATCGCTTGGGCTGATAGCCGAGAAAACATCAGGTTTGCGCGTTTCAATGCGCGAGTGCTGGTGTCGTCGGAAGATCAAAGCGATCTTGGTACCGGCAAACTGCTAAAAGCGCCGGTCATGGCACCAGGTGATATGCAGTTGCCTGCCGGTGATGGCATGACCCCACCAGTTCAAGAAACACTGGAGGGCATGCTGCCTGATTTGCCGTCGATCACAGACAATGAGAAGGCCTAAAAACGACGAAACCCGCAGCACGGCAATGCTAGCGGGTCTCTAGGTTTTCTGCGAAGGAGCAAAAATCCATCCAGATATTCTACAGGCTAGGAAGTGGAATGCACAGAAACCCATTCAATTGCATTTTACTTTCCAAAGCTGATCAATTCACGTCGTGTAGCTTTGATCCCCAGGGTAAGGCTGATCGGCGGCTACAAAGACCGCACAGCTCTGCCCGAGCGCCACGCTTTCTGCATCACCGCGTAGCGCGAATTGGACGAAACGGGCTGGGCTAAACGCGTGCCGTAGGATGTGTTGAGCACAGCTATACCCATCAGCAACGATTGCGGAAACCGCAAAAAATGACGGTTATCGCGCAGCTCAACCAATCCTACAAACTACGAACGCAGACCCCTTCCAGCTAACACGTGGCGATTCACCATAGTCATGTTTTACTACGGGCCATATGAAGATCGCAGAGCATCATCAATGAGTGAGCAAAAAATCGAACAAGGCTTTATCGACAAGCTAGTTGAGCTCAAATACACCTACCGCCCAGATATCACAGACCGCGCCTCACTGGAGCGTAACTTTCGCGAAAAATTCGAGGCACTCAACCGCGTTCACCTCACTGACGGTGAATTCGCACGCCTGCTCGACGAGATCGTCACCCCTGATGTGTTTGCGGCGGCGCGCACCCTGCGCGAGCGTAATGCACTCACCCGCGAAGACGGCACCCCGCTGAACTACACACTGGTCAACATCAAAGACTGGTGCAAAAACACCTTTGAGGTGGTTAACCAGCTACGCATCAACACCGACAACAGCCACCACCGCTTCGATGTTCTCATCCTTATCAATGGTGTTCCGTGCGTTCAAGTGGAACTCAAAACGCTGGGTATCAACCCACGGCGCGCCATGGAGCAGATCGTCGAATACAAAAACGACCCCGGCAACGGCTACACCAAAACGCTGCTCTGCTTCCTGCAATTGTTCATCGTCAGTAACCGCGATAACACCTTTTACTTCGCCAACAATAGTGCCCGTCATTTCTCGTTCAACGCTGATGAGCGCTTCTTGCCCATCTATCAATTTGCTGACGAGGCAAATAAAAAGATTACCTACCTCGACAGCTTCGCCGAGACCTTCCTCGTCAAATGCACGCTTGGCCAAACACTTAGCCGCTATATGGTGCTCATCGCCAGCGAGCAAAAGCTCGTGATAATGCGCCCGTACCAGGTCTATGCAGTCAAAGCCATCGTCGAGTGCATTCATCAAAACTGCGGCAACGGCTATATCTGGCACACCACTGGCAGCGGCAAAACGCTCACGTCCTTCAAAGCCTCCACCTTGCTCAAGGACAACCCAGAGATCGAGAAATGCCTCTTTGTAGTGGACCGCAAAGACCTCGACCGGCAGACCCGTGAGGAATTCAACAAGTTCCAGGAAGGCTGCGTCGAAGAAAACACGAACACCGCTGCGCTGGTGCGTCGGCTGCTGTCGGAGGACTACGCTGACAAAGTTATCGTCACCACCATCCAGAAGCTCGGCCTCGCCTTGGATGAAAATAGCAAACGTAACAAGCAGCGCAAGCGGAACGACCAGCTCACCTACAAAGAGCAGTTAGCCCCACTGCGCGACAAACGTATTGTGTTCATCTTCGATGAATGTCATCGCTCCCAGTTTGGCGAGAACCACAAAGCAATCAAAGAGTTCTTCCCCAAAGCCCAACTCTTTGGTTTTACCGGTACGCCCATCTTTGAAGAAAACGCCTTACGCATAAAAGTGGAAGACCAGCAGGCCTCTTACCAAACCACAGATGAGCTATTTCAGAAGCAGTTGCATGCTTACACCATTACTCACGCTATTGAGGACGCAAACGTCCTGCGCTTCCATATCGACTACTTCAAACCAGAGGGCAAAAAAACACCCAAGCCTGGGGAAGGCTTGGCCAAGCGAGCGGTGATCGAAGCCATCCTCGCCAAGCACGACATGGCCACCGCCCAGCGCCGTTTCAATGCCATTTTTGCTACGACCAGCATCAACGACGCCATCGAATATCACGGCCTGTTTGCCGAACTGCAACACGCCAAACAACAGGCCAACCCTGACTACCAGCCGCTGAATATCGCCTGTGTATTCTCCCCTCCTGCCGAAGGCAATGCGGACGTAAAGCAGATTCAAGAAGACCTACCGCAAGAAAAACAGGACAATGAAGAAGACCCAGAAAGCAAAAAAGCGGCGCTCAAAGCCATCCTGGCGGACTACAACATCCGCTACGGCAGCAACCACAGTATTAGCGAGTTCGACCTCTACTACCAGGACGTGCAAAAGCGCATCAAAGACCAACAGTGGCCCAATACCGACCACCCGCATACGCAGAAAATCGACATCACCATCGTGGTCGACATGCTGCTCACTGGCTTCGACTCAAAATACCTGAACACCCTCTACGTAGATAAAAAACTCAAGTACCACGGTTTGATCCAGGCGTTCTCGCGTACCAACCGCGTACTTAACAGCACCAAGCCCTACGGCAATATTCTTGACTTCCGTCAGCAGCAAGACGCTGTAGATATCGCGATTTCTCGGTTCTCTGGCGAACAATCTGGCAAAAAGGCCCGCGAAATCTGGCTGGTTGACAAAGCCCCCGTGGTTATTGAAAAACTACAGGCTGCCGTGCAAAAGCTGGATGTCTTTATGCAATCGCAAGGTGTGGCCTGCGCACCGGAGGCCGTGCATAATCTGAAAGGCGACGATGCCCGCGCTGCTTTTATCAGCCACTTCAAGGAAGTGCAGCGCCTCAAAATCCAGCTTGACCAATACACCGACCTCACTGAAGACAACGCCGCTGCAATTGAGCACATCCTGCCCAAGGAAAATCTGCTGGGTTTTCGCGGTGCTTATTTGGAAACAGCCCAGCGCCTCAAGGCTCAGCAAGATAAGAACAGCAAAGACACAGATGGCAAAGTCGATGCAGTGGACCAGCTCGATTTCGAGTTTGTGCTCTTCGCCTCCGCCGTTATTGACTACGACTACATCGTGGGGCTGATGTCACGCTTTTCCCAGCAGGAACCCAGCAAGCAGAAGATGAGTCGCGATCAGCTCATTGGCTTGATCCAGGCCGACGCCAAGTTTATGAACGAGCGCGAAGACATTGCCGCTTACATCACTACTCTCAAAGCCGGCGAAGGCCTGAGCGAAACCGCTATCCGCAATGGCTACACCTGCTTCAAACAACGCAAAGACGCCGCCGAACTTGCCGACATTGCGAGCAAACACCACCTGTGCCCTGCTGCCTTGCAAGATTTTGTGAGCGGCATCCTGCAGCGCATGATCTTCGACGGCGAACAGCTCAGCGACCTTATGGCACCGCTAGATCTCGGCTGGAAGGCCCGCACCCAGGCCGAACTTGCCCTTATGGAAGACTTGCATCCCCTCCTAAACAAACGCGCCCAAGGCCGCGACATCTCAGGACTCAGCGCGTATGAGTAGTAAGTTAAAAACAACCGGCGTGCTGGAAGACAGCAAGCCCGCGATGATGCCGAAACTGCGGTTTCCGGAGTTTCGGGAGACGGCAGGGTGGAAGCCAGTAACACTGCGAAAAGCATCCGTGCCAGTGACTGAACGAGTCGGCCAAAGGAAACTTACGCCGGTGAGCATTTCTGCTGGAATTGGATTTGTGCCACAGGCCGAGAAGTTCGGTCGCGACATTTCAGGCAACCAGTATAAGCTCTATACCTTGGTCCGGGATGGCGACTTTGTTTTTAACAAAGGTAACTCACTCAAGTTCCCGCAAGGCTGCATATACCTTCTGCAGGGATGGGGGCAGGTCGCCGCGCCAAATGTCTTCATCTGTTTCCGGCTAAAAGACGACTACTCGAACGGCTTCTTTCAGAACTGCTTTGAGCAAAACCAGCATGGAAGTCAGCTCAAGAAACACATCACTAGCGGGGCTCGGAGCAATGGCTTACTGAACATCAGCAAAGAGACCTTTTTTGGCGTCGAAATTCCGATCCCGCTCCTCCCCGAACAACAAAAAATCGCCGACTGCCTGAGTTCCTTGGACGAGCTGATCGCCGCGCAAACCAGGAAAGTTGATGCGCTCAAGTCTCATAAAAAAGGGCTGATGCAGCAGATTTTCCCCCGCGAGGGCGAAACCCAACCCCGCCTCCGTTTCCCAGAATTCAAAAACGCCGGGGAGTGGAATACACATCCATTTGAGGATTTTGTAGCCAAGTCTTTCTACGGAACATCGAGTTCAACCTCACCGACAGGCCAGTATCCGGTCCTGCGCATGGGAAACATGTCTGACGGCAGGCTAGACTTCACAAACTTAGTCTATATCGATTTGGATCCCGACTCGTTCGAATCCTTCCGGCTGGAGGACGGAGATATTCTGCTCAATAGAACCAACAGCCCCGCCTTAGTCGGAAAGATTTCGCTCTTCCGGCTAAAATCGGAGTGCATAACAGCCTCCTATATCGTCACGTATCGTCTGAACAAAAAGCGAATCGATCCTTCGTTCTGCAACTTCATGCTGAACACTCCGCTGTACCAGGCACGAATCAAGAAACTCGCCAAGCCGAGCATCAGTCAGGCGAACATCAATCCGACCACTTTTAAGAAAGAGCTAATAGTTTCTGTTCCTGCAGTCCTCGAACAACAACGCATCGCCGACTGCCTCACCGCCCTCGACGACCTGATTGCTGCTCAAACCCAAAAGCTCGAAGCCTTCAAGACCCACAAGAAAGCGCTAATGCAGCAGCTTTTCCCAGCCCCAGCGGAGGAGGAGGCATGAGCGGTATTCGCACTTACCAAAGTTTGCGAACGCTGGTGACACGTCTGCGCGACGACTTAAATAACCCGACGAAGTCCATAGAACTCGTTCTTCTTTATGCCTACAACCGCACCGGCAAGACACGGCTCTCCATGGAGTTCAAGGACGCGGGCAAGCGGAAGAACAACGGCATCGCTGACACCCTCTATTTCAACGCCTATACAGAGGACCTGTTCACTTGGGAAAATGACCTGGTCGGTGATACAGCCCGCCACCTGCAGCTCAATTCTGGCTCTACTTTCTTCAACGGCCTGAAAGACCTTTCGCTCGATGAAACTATTGCGGGCTACCTCAGCCGTTATGCCGACTTTGATTTCGACATTGACTACGGGACATGGAAGGTCACTTTCCGCAAAGGCGAAACGGAGAACATCAAGATTTCCCGAGGTGAGCAGAACATCTTCGTGTGGTGCCTCTTCATGGCCATCTGCGAGCGCATGCTTGACGGGCACGTTTCCTATCAACTAAACAAATACCTTTACATCGACGACCCCATATCCTCGCTTGACGACAACAACGCCATTGCTGTTGCCTGCGACCTCGCCAAACTCCTGCGCCGGGCCGCTAGTCGAACGGGCCAGAATGGCGCTCCCGAGCCCATTAAGGTGATTTTTTCCTCCCACCACGCCCTCTTTTTCAACGTAATGTGCAATGAGATCGGCAGGGCGAAGGAAGGGGAGCCGAAGGTATCTCACAAGCGCTACTTCCTGCACCGCCCGAATGGTGAAGCTGCCTTTACCCTGCGGTCCACCGAGGACACGCCGTTTTTCCATCACGTCGCCGCCCTCGCAGAACTACGGGCGGCCGCCGATCCTGGCTCTGGCAAGCTCTACACATTCCACTTCAATGCTCTGCGCAGCATCATGGAGAAGACGGCCTCGTTCTTTGGGCACGCTGACATTTCCTTCTGCCTCAAAGCTCTCGCGAACGAGGAAGATACAGCGCTCTACAACCGTGCCCTCAACCTTCTGAGCCACGGAAAATATGCCGTCCATGAACCAACTGAAATGGGTGATGACAACAAAAACTTGTTCCGCCGCATTCTCAGTGACTTCATCAACACATTCAAATTCGCCCTGCCTGACCTATTGGGCCCGTCGCCAGCCGCAGCTGCTGCCGCACCAATCCCAGCGCCCATAACCGAAGCCACCACATGAACGACACCAATCGAAAACAACTTGGCCAAACCCTTTGGGCCATCGCAGATCAGCTACGCGGAGCCATGAACGCGGACGACTTTCGCGACTACATGCTTTCTTTCCTCTTCCTACGCTACCTCTCCGACAACTATGAGATAGCAGCCAAAAAGGAACTTGGAAACGACTATCCTGAGTTGCCCACTGACGTTTTGCTAAAAACGGGGGCAGCGACTCCTCTGCAAGTCTGGTATGAAGAGAACAAAGCTGACATCCCGGCCTTCGAGAAGCAGATGCGCCGTAAGGTTCATTACGTCATCGAGCCGGCACACCTCTGGAATAGCATCGCCAATATGGCCCGCACTCAGAACGGTGAGCTGCTCAGCACATTGCAGGCGGGCTTCAAATACATCGAAACTGAATCTTTTGAGAGCACCTTTCAGGGGCTCTTCTCCGAGATCAACCTCGGCTCAGACAAGCTGGGTAAAACCTATGCCGACCGCAACGCCAAGCTCTGCACCATCATCCAGAAGATCGCCGAGGGTCTGAACGAGTTCTCCACGGACATCGACGCGCTGGGGGATGCCTATGAATACCTGATTGGCCAATTTGCCGCCGGTTCCGGCAAGAAGGCGGGCGAGTTTTACACCCCGCAGCAGATTTCCGACATCCTCTCCGCCATCGTCACGCTGGACAGCCAGGAACCGAAAACCGGCCCGAAGAAGCGGCTGGAAAGCGTGCTGGACTTCGCCTGCGGCTCCGGCTCCCTGCTGCTAAACGTGCGTAAGCGCGTGGGGCCACATGGTGTTGGCAAGATTTACGGCCAGGAAAAGAACATCACCACCTATAACCTTGCCCGCATGAACATGTTGCTGCACGGTGTGAAGGACACCGAGTTCGAGATTTACCACGGCGACACCTTGAGCAACGATTGGGACATTCTGCGCGAGCTGAACCCCGCTAAAAAACCCGCATTCGATGCCATCGTTGCCAATCCGCCGTTCAGCTACCGCTGGGACCCAACAGAAGCCATGGCCGATGACGTGCGCTTCAAAAACCACGGCGTGGCACCTAAGTCGGCTGCCGACTTTGCCTTTCTGCTGCACGGCTTTCACTTCCTGAAAGACGAGGGCGTGATGGCCATCATCCTGCCCCACGGCGTGCTGTTCCGTAGCGGTGCCGAGGAACGTATCCGCACCAAGCTTCTGAAAGACGGCCACATAGACACCGTGATCGGCTTACCATCCAACCTGTTTTATTCCACCGGCATCCCGGTCTGCATTCTTGTACTCAAGAAATGCAAAAAACCGGACGACGTGTTGTTCATCAACGCGGCTGAACACTTCGCTAAAGGCAAGCGCCAAAACCAGCTCACGGACGAGCACATTGCCAAGATCATCAAGACCTACCAGACCCGTGAACCAGAGCCCCGCTATGCGCGCCGGGTGGAGATGGAGGAGATCGAGAAGAACGGCTACAACCTGAATATTTCCCGCTACATCAGTACTGCAAGCGCGGAGACAGAGATTGACTTACAAGCGGTGAATGACGAACTGGCCGCACTGGAAGAAACCACTCAAGAGGCACGGGAGAAACACAATGCGTTTCTGAAAGAGCTGGGCCTGCCACTCTTAGTGTGAACTGCAAGGCGACTCAACGAGTTAGCACAACAAGGTACTGCACGGACAGCAATGCCTTGTTATGCGTCTTCGCTTTTGGCCCGTTCTCTGCCGAGCCTTGAATCCATAGGCCAAAGCTAAGCTATCCCTCCGCGTCACCAGGTGGCTCATCATCATCGTTCGGTTGCGGACGCCCCAATGGCCTATCCGCCGCCGCGCCTTGCCTGCAACGGGCTTTCGCGGCATATCCTCGGTCGCAGGCTCCCTCCGGTATTCCACGACCCATTGCACGCGGCCCAGCTCTGGATAGTCCGGGCTTACCGCGACCGACCGACGCTGACGAGCAGACCACCACCGGCAGCGCGCTCCAGGGCGAAGGGTCTTGTAGCGTCCGCTGCGCGAACGCGCTGAAAAGCGTTTGTTTACCGCTCGCAACACTCAGCCTCGGAGCAGTCCAGGAAAGCGGCTGCGTCAAATCGAAAGGGCAATTTCTCGCACGCGAGAAAAGGAATATATAGTAAAGCAATATTTTACAAATAGTTGACATGATAGGCGGGGTTTGAGATACTAATCCCGTCGAAGCAATACCGCTTCGATTGCCCGGACTCAGCGGCGGCAACCGCTCCGGGAATTCTGCGAAGGAGATTCAAAAATGCGTCTATCCAGTAACTTCCGTAACCCTTGCATGATCCGCAGCGATGCACCTCTGAGCAATGACGAGATCGCCCGCGTAGCCCCGTCGATCTTTGCCGAGGAAGCACACGACAGCCGCTCCGATCGTTACCTGTATATCCCGACTGTAAAGGTGCTCGATGCGCTGCGCGCCGAAGGGTTCCAGCCGTTCATGGCCTGCCAAACCCGCGTGCGCAACACCGACAAACGCGAGCACACCAAACACATGATTCGTCTGCGCCATGCCAGCAACATCATGGACAAAGAGGCGAACGAAATCATTCTGCTGAACAGCCATGATGGCAGCAGTAGCTATCAGATGATGGCCGGTAGCTTCCGTTTTGTGTGTGCTAATGGCCTGGTGCTGGGCGATTGCTCAATGGATCAGAAAGTGCGTCACAGTGGCCGTGGTGATGTTGTCGGTGACGTGATCGAGGGAGCCTATGAAGTGCTCAACCAGTTCACGCAGATCGACGACAAACGCGACTGCATGAAACAGATTCAACTGCGCCCGGAAGAGCAAGAAGCCTTCGCAATGGCCGCACTGGCCTACCGTTACGACCCATCCGAAGGCCCGGCGCCCGTAACCCCTTCGCAGTTGCTGCGCGCACGCCGCAGCGAGGACAGGAGCAGCGACCTCTGGACGACCTTCAACCGCGTACAAGAAAACACCATCAAGGGCGGCTTGAGTGGCCGCAACAAGCAAGGACGCCGGACAACTACCCGCGCCGTGAATGGCATTGACCAGGATGTGAAATTGAATCGCGCCCTGTGGGTTCTGGCACAGGCTCTGCGCACTCAGCAGGCCGCATAACCAACCAGCCGGGCGCCAAGTGCGCCCGGTTTCATGTGGTAGGGAGATACAGCCATGTCCAAAGTTTTCTATGTACCGGGCCAACCTTCGATCATTGACTATGCCCGCGAGATCGGCCCGAACCAGTGGGCAACCCGCTGCAGAATGCTGATGCTGGCCGAGTTGCATATCTGCCATCCCGGCGCTGTTCTTGGTGATGAAGAATCGTTCTTGCTGGCCCAGGAAGCCGCGCTAGGAACGCCGCCCCAGGAGATCAGCGAAGCCCGCTATGAGTACGCGCTAACCCGCCTGCAGGTGCTGGACTTCGCCGCTGTCGGCAAAGACTTTTCGTTCAAGCTGGAAAAATTCGAGGTCGGGAACCTCACGCGCATTTATGCGCGTTGCAATGGCCGGTATTGGACGTTTGTGGGCCTGGCCACCCTCACGCATCAAATGATTGTCCAGCGCGTCACCCTGAGCGCTGCAGGAGCCGGGCCGGAAGTTAGACAGGCTTACGCAACCCACTCACACTAGAAGCTAAAAGCGCCTGGTAGATCACCGGGCGCTTCACCCATGGAGAATATGAATGCAGCCAAAGTACACCCCCGATCAATGGGAAAAAGTATCCCCTGCCTTTCGCGGGTTGGCTGTCGGTACTGTCGAGATGGCCAAGGCCGTGTTGGTCGATGGCCAGCGCCCTGCAGATCTGGCGAGACAGGCCGACGTGTCGCGGCAATTGGTCTATGCCGCCGTGAAGCGGGTTCGCAACATCCTAGAGGAACACGAGGCGCAAGAATTGGTGCCGGTCATGGTCTGGTTGCCGCCTGAGTTAGCCGAGCAGGTCAAGCAGATGGCCGCGCCATATGCTCAACCTGGAGGCAAGAAGTAAAGAGCGAAGGCGTCGAGTGACGTTGCCGCCTTTCTCGCGTGCGAGAAATCAGGGGTGGACGTGTTGCCGTGTGGTCAGATCCAGGCCAACGGCGCGCATCACTGCGAGCATGGTTTTCAACGTAGGGTTGCCCTTGTCGCTGAACGAGCGGTAAAGCTGTTCGCGGGATAGCCCCGACTCTTTGGCCAGCTCTGTCATGCCTTTGGCGCGAGCGACTACGCCGAGGGCTTTAGCGATATGGCCAGCGTCACCGGTTTCAAAAGCATCGGCCATGAACAGGGCGATGGTTTCAGGATCGACCAGCGCAGCCGCTGGATCATAGTCATAGATTGGCTCTTTCATTCATCCTCACTCCACTGGCTGGCAAGCAGTTTGGCGGTTTCGATATCGCGGGCCTGGCTGCCTTTGTCGCCACCACACAGCAGCAATACAAGCTCGTTACCACGCTGCTGAAAATAAACCCGGTAGCCGGGGCCGTAGTGAATACGCAACTCGCTAACACCCTGGCCGACCGGCTCAACATCGCCCAATAGGCCGTTGGCTACCCGGAAGACCCGCGCCGCGATGATCGCTTTTGCCCGCTGATCTCTCAGCTTGCGTTCCCACGTCATGTAAGTAGCGGTTTGTTTGATCGTTTTCATAGAAGCATTGTAGTTTATAAATCACGGCAAGGCAATAACTACTTGTACAATATTATTTTACAAATAGTTGACGATGCGAAGGCCGTTTGAGATACTAAACCCGTCGAAGCAATACCGCTTCGACACCCGGAACCAGCGGCGGCAACCGCTCCGGGAAATCTGCGAAGGAGCTTCAAAATGACTCACGTACTTGGATTGTGTGTAGAACCTGAAGGCATGGATGTTGATTCCGAAGTGCTGGCCCAAGTCGAGCCGAAAGCGCAGCAGGACGCCATTGAAGATGGCCTGCCTCGTTTGGATTGGCTGACCACCGCTGATTTCCGCCGATTCACCCACGGCATCCGCCGCGCAGCATAAACACTCCCCCCCGGCCAGGCGGCGGCAACCGCCCCGGGGGATCGCGAAGGAGCGAACCAATGTCTACCACTACCACCTACCATGTTTTCTATCAGCCTGGCACGGGCTGGGTGCATGACTACGCCGTCCAGCTCGACGGCGGCGAATGGGTAACACGCAGCGGCCGCACGCTCGATCAGTTGAAGGAAGGACAGCCCGACATGATCGTTTGCACTGAGGACGAGGCGTGGCAGCAGATCGAAGCCGCGGCTAAATCCGCGCCGGTTCTGATCGATCGTGAACAGTTTGAATACGCGCTGAATGTTCTGCCGCCTGCGGGCTGGGTTCGCGCTGGTGATTGCGAGTCGTTCAAGATGATCGAGCGCGACAACGGGCGAGTAACTCGGATCTATGTTCGCCTCGGCGAAAACTTCTTTCGGTTCACCGACCTCTTTACCACTCCGCATGCAGACGCCGTGCGCCTGGTCGAAGCTTCAGCACCTGCGCTGCTGGCCTCACGTCAAAACCAGTAACGAAGCCAGGGAGCGGCAAGCCGCTCCCCTCTTTGGTAGGGCGAGGACTCATGAAACGAAAAGACGCGATTGCGCATATCACTGTTGCCGGTTATCACGACGACTCTCGTATGGCCATGCGGATCTACACCGAAAACCGGATCAGCTACCTGTAACGGCTTGCAATCGAAAACCGGCGGGCTCGCGTTTATGAGCCCTTTCGGGCTCACATTATTTGCGCCTATCCGTAGCCGCTGGCTCAGATTAGCTGCAACTCAGCTCACGGTATTTGCGACCAGCTCAAATTGCTGATCAACCGGCTCACGCTACCTGCAACTGCGTAATTGCATCGCACTTGATCACCCATTTGATTGCCACTGACCAGTCAATTGAATTCATGCTGACCAACCGCTTGCATTCGACTTGACCAGCACACGCCGTGGTGACGACCGGCAGAGTACGGCCAATTGCTGCCTGTCGCCACCGTCTGCTTTGAGTCGATTCTGTTGAAAAAGTCGGCCTTGGTTTACGCATCAGAAAAGTAAGCGTTCGTGATTGAAATCTTTACTTTGGCAGAGGCTTTTGGAATCTGATTTCACGTAGCTGGTGCAAAAAAAAGCGTTGTCATCAGCCAATGATCTGGCAGTTTTGGCAGACCGACTTGGTAAATCTCTGTCTTTCATGGCTACTAAGCATGCTGGTTAAACACGATGCAAATGACTGGTCAAGTCTAATGAAAATTGGTGGGGAAATCTGTGCAGTTACCAAGACAGATCCTTAATAAATAACTCTTCACTTCGCCATTCAAAAGCGGAGTCGCTCCTTGATCTTAGAGCGCGCGACTCACTATTAAAAATCAGCAACGAAGATACCCCACTCAGACGACGCCTGAAGCATTCATGTATTCTCCCGCCAAGGCCATATACCGATCTAAATCAGCGTATCTTGCTCCCAATTGTGTTGCGTTGAGGCTATTGCTAGGAAGGACTCCGCGTTGTTCGCGAAAGCTGTCGTAAGTAGCCTTAATAGCGGCGAAATAGGGAGCATGACCGTTCACACAAATGCGCACACCCAATTCAGCCAACCGATTATGGTCGGCGAATTCGGGATTACCATACGTAACCAACATCAGTGGCGTGCGAAGATGTTTAGCAATGCTTTCCAGTGTAATTAAGTCCTTTAAACCGACCAGGCAAATAGCATCGGCACCGGCATCCTGATAAGCATGAATGCGGTGGATAACTTCCTCCAATGACTGCACCCCAGCATGTGTGCGTGCAATGATCGCCAAGGAGTTATCAGTACGTGCTTGGCGGGCAGCCTGAATTTTTCCTGCTCCTTCCTCTACCTCAATCAGGTCTAAAGACTTGCTACCAAACTGTGTCGGCAGCAAAGAGTCCTCCAGCGTCAGAGCTGCGACGCCAGCCCGCTCAAGCTCAACTACAGTGCGCATTACGTTGAGGGCATTGCCGTATCCATGGTCGGCATCGGCGATCACTGGAATACTTGCTGCTCGCCCTATTCGACTCGCCTGCTCAGCGAACTCGCTGAGCGTAATCAATGCTATGTCTGGTGCACCGAGAACTTGAAGAGAAGCGACTGAGCCTCCAAGAATACCAACTTCAAAGCCTAGATCAGCAGCCATACGCGCAGATAATGGGTCGAAAACTGATGCAGTTGAGTAACAAGCAGAATTGGCAAGCAGGCCACGAAAGATGTTGCGCAGCTCATGGTGACAGATTTTTTTCATAGTCTTTTCTGCGTTTATGGTTGATAACTTACTGGGTAGAAGTTACAGGCGCTGTCACCAAGACAAGGGCAAGCTTGCTTCGCTGTTGATCAGCATTCCTGGAAGGTTTTTAAAATGGACGGTATTTTTTGTCTTGGCCCTATAAAGGAAATCCCTCGAAAGCAAAGTCAATGGAAGTAAATTTGACATGGCCTTCGAGGGATATGAAATACGATTCAACGGATAGGTGGGAGGGTCGTGGCAACCCAGACTAATCACTTAATGAAACGTACCTGGCTATTGATCTTCTCGATGATCGATCCTTTACGTTCGTTGAAACGCACCTTGTTTTGCTCGAACAGATTATTACCTTTGGTATCGATTGAGATAATCAGTGGACCGAAATCACGGACTCGGTTTACCCAAAGCGTTTCTGGCATACCGAGGTCCTGCCATTCCGCACGCTCAATTTCCTCGACTTTCGTCGCCGCCAGCACTGCGCAGCCGCCAGGGAATACCGCATGCACCGCCTTGTTTTCCAGACAACCAGCGGCAGTTTCCGGGCCCATACCACCCTTGCCGATAATCATTTTAACGCCGGTTTCTTCGATGAATTGGCGTTCGAATTTTTCCATGCGCATGCTTGTGGTTGGTCCGATCGAAACCATCTCGAAGCTGCCGTCATCTTTCTTACGAACAATAGGCCCAGCGTGAAAAATGGCCCCGCCCCGCAAATCAACCGGCAACTCGCGCTTTAGCTCAATCAGTCGACGGTGGGCTACGTCTCGGCAGGTCACCAATTGACCGGTAAGGTAAACGACGTCGCCGACATTGAGTTCTGCGAGATCTTCGTCCTTGATCGGGGTATTGATGACTTTAATCACAGTACTACTCCTTCATGGGAGAGGATGTCGTAAGACAGATCGGCATTGATTCGGATTTTCCCACGGCGGTGCGCCCAGCAACCTGTTGATACTGCTACACCGATGGTCGATGGATGTCGTGCTGACGACTCGATATTGACACCCATAACGCTGCTGTTACCCGTCAGACCCTGTGGGCCAATGCCGACTTCGTTAAGTCCCTCCTCAAGGAGTCTTTCCATCAAAGCAGCACTTTCATTGGGATGATTTGAATCCACAGGACGCAGGATTGCCTTTTTGGACAAACGCGCTGCGGTTTCAACAGAAGTGGAGACCCCAACGCCGACCAAAAGAGGTGGGCAAGCGTTAACGCCACGGGAAGTAATCACGTCGAAGACGAACTCCGTAATCCCTTCATAACCTTGACCCGGCATGAGCACTTTGGCCGAGCCAGGCAGAGTGCAGCCACCTCCGGCCATGTACACATCGATCAATGCGTAGTCAGCGTCGGGGATGATTTCCCAATCAAGCCATGGAATTTTAGAGCCCGTGTTGGTGCCTGTATTCTTCTCGACGAAAGTCTCCACAGCGTTGTGACGCAGTGGGCCTTTGATGGTCGCTTCCTTCGTTGCGTTTTCCAGGATAGTTTCCAGCTCTCCCAACAAGGGGAAGCGGGCACCGGCGGCAATGAAGTACTGGATTACGCCGGTATCTTGGCAGCTTGGACGGTCCAGTTTGTCGGCGTAGTCTTGGTTTTCCGCCATCGAATCATAGACAGCGATGGCCAGCGGATTAGTCTCCGCAGCCCGTAACTGGGCAGTTTTCTTTTTGACGTCGGTCGGGAGGCGCTTGCCAATATAGGCTGTGAACTTAGCCATCACGTCTGTCAGCGTTTCAATAGCTGCTTCATTTTCCACTTTTTTATTCTCCTCACTACATCACAAGGCTAGAAATTTTTTTGATGTCTAAGACGTTAGTGTTCAGTAACGGTTTACTACTAGACCTAACGAACCTAACCACGGGGCTGAGCTTCTGAGTTGATAGCGAACTGACCTGATCCATAGAAGCAAAGTTGAAAATCCGGGCAGGATCCGAATTCGCAAAAACTGAAATACGGTGTGGGCCTTGAATGGCTAATTCGCTAAAACCAAAGTTATCAGGTTTCCGAAACGATTTAATTCGCCTGAAGTTAATTCACTATTTCCTTACGGTTAATTATCGCCATCGTCCTGATGTGCCATTATCAAAAACGCATAAGGAAAGCAGCTGACAAAGCTATGCTCATTTGCTCCTCCCATACCACCTGCACCTGAGGCGTGCATGTCCGTCTCAGGCAGTCTCGACGGTAGATGGAGGGGTGTTCAACGGCGGACTGAATGGAGTATACGTAGTGAACTAGAAGAGAGAGTTAATAAAAAAAATTGAATCAGTTAACTTGGAGTTACTAATGAGCAACCCACAAGACTTGGCTTTTTTTCACCTGTTGGCGAAACAGGGCAGCCTTGTCGCGACCGCAAGAGAGCTTGGCGTCACCCCTCCCGCTATCAGCAAAAGGCTTGCAGCTCTGGAATCCCGGTTGGGTGTGCGTCTAGTCAATCGTACGACCCGATCCATGAGTTTGACTGCCGAGGGAGAGCTCTATTACGCGCATATTGCACGTATTCTTGCCCAAATCGATGAGGTAGAGCAGCTAGTAAGCAGCACTCGCGCCACACCCAAGGGTCTTATTCGCGTGAACGCATCTTTAGGGTTCGGCCGCCGACATATCGGGCCCGCGCTCGCTGCCTTCTACTCCCAATACCCGGAAGTCGAAATTCAGCTAGAGATTAGTGACCATCCCTTGGACCTGGCCACCCACGGATTCGACTTGGGGATACGCTTCGGCACCTTGCCTGATGCAGCGCTTCACGCTCGCAAGATCGCTTCCAACCGCCGTCTTCTGTGTGCGTCGCCGCTCTATATTGAAAAGTATGGAGCACCGGAGAAACTATCTGACTTGCAGAACCACAATTGCATTTTCATTCGCCAAAATGAGTCACCTTATGGCGTATGGAATTTCAACAGTGGTGGGCGCACAGAGAACATAAAAGTTCGTGGTGCCCTAGGCTGTAATGATGGGGAAGTAGCACTTAATTGGGCCTTGGAAGGTTATGGCTTACTTCTTCGGGCCGAATGGGATATTGCTCGTTATGTACGCAGCGGACGTTTGCGTCTATTGATGGAAAATCATACTCCTACTCGTGCAGACGTATATGCAGTGTATCCGCAGCAATTGCATCTTTCAGCTCGCGTACGCAGCTTGATTGACTTCTTGATTGAGCGCTTCAAGCAGCTTGATAACATCAAAGATGCCGGCTGACATCCGCAAACAAAAAAAGCTGCCGGTCCACGACGGATCCGGCAGCAAGTAAAACATTTATTTAACCTCGAGATACCGCTTTCATTTCCAATGGGGGAGTGTTTTCGACCTGTAAACTCCGGCTAGAGGACTTGGTAGTAACTTCCTGTTCTGTTGGCTCATCTTGCCCATTCAGGGCACGGTTCATCTTGGCTGTGTCTAGGGCTCCGACCCATTTGGCAATCGCCATGGTGCCGACGCCATTGCCGATGGTGTTGGTAATCGCCCGGGCTTCCGACATGAAGCGATCAACACCGAGCAGCAACACCATGCCCGCCACCGGAATGGTGCCGAGGGACGACAGCGTGGCCGCCAGGATGATGAAACCGGAACCGGTGACACCTGCCGAGCCCTTGGAGGTGAACATCAGCACCGCCAGCACGATCAATTGATCGGTCAGGGTCAGAGGCGTGTTGGTCGCCTGGGCGATGAAAATCGCGGCGATGGTGTAGTAAATCGCCTGTCCGTCTGGGTTGAAGGTAAGTCCGGAAGGAATAACCATACCCGCGACAGGCTTGGATACTCCGGCTTTTTCCATCTTCGAAATCATCTGCGGCAGCACCGATTCCGACGAACTGGTGCCCAGCACGGTGAATAGTTCTTCCTTGATGAACTTGAGGAACTTCCACAGGCTGAAACCGCTGTAGCGGCAGATCGGCCCGAGCACGAAAATCACGAACACAGCGCAAGTCAGGTACACACAGGCCATCAGCTTGCCTAGGGAGAACAGCGAGCCGAAGCCGTATTTGCCGATGGTGAAGGCGATGGCACCGAATGCACCGATTGGGGCCAGGCGCATGACCATGTTGACGATGCGAAACATGCCCTGCATCAAGCTATCGAGCGTGTCCACGAACAGTTTTGCTCGCGGTCCGCAGTGAGCCAACGCGATCCCGAGCAAGATCGAGAACAGCAGGATCTGCAGGACGTTGCCCTTGGCGAAGGCATCGACGATGGTGTCCGGGATGATGTTCATGACGAAGTCCATGAACGAGGCATGCTTAACCGCCGAGGTGTAGGTTGCCAGGCTGGAGGTGTCCAGCGTCGAGACATCGATGTTCATCCCCGCGCCAGGTTTGAACACGTCCACTACCACCAGACCAACCACCAGCGCCAAGGTCGAAACCACTTCGAAGTAAATAAGTGCGCGGAAGCCGACGCGCCCCAGTTCCTTCATGTTTTCCATCCGCGCGATGCCGGTAACCACCGTCAGGAAGATCACAGGGGCCAGCAGCATTTTGATCAGTTTAATGAACGCGTCACCCAGCGGTTTGAGTGCGGTACCTGTCTCGGGAACTAATACACCAATAACGGCACCGAGGACGACGGCAATCAAAACTTGGACGTAGAGTTTTCCTAGAATACGTTTCATAGCGGACCTGCTTTTGTTTTTGTTATCACGAAATGCCTAGAGGCAGGTGACCGTTCACCGCCGCACTGCCTAAGGCGCTATATCGCTTTTGCTGTCCTAGCGTTTGATCATCTCAATCACGGCATCGGTGACTTGGCGGGTTGTGGCCTTACCGCCCAAATCAGGAGTATGCACGCCCGCCTCAGTGACTGCCTCGATGGCCGACATGAGCAGACGCGAAGCGGCGACCTCGCCCAAATGCTCGAGCATCATGGCAGCGGTCCAGAAGGTAGCGATCGGATTGGCCACACCTTTACCGGTGATGTCGAAGGCAGAGCCGTGAATCGGCTCGAACATCGATGGGAATTTGCGTGATGGGTTAAGGTTGGCGGTCGGCGCAATGCCCAGGCTACCGGACAAGGCTGCAGCCAAGTCAGACAGAATGTCGGCATGCAGATTGGTGGCGACAATCACGTCCAGTGTCGACGGTTTAAGCACCATGCGGGTGGTGACTGCATCAACCAGTTCCTTGTCGATCTTGACGTCAGGGAAGTCCTTGGCGACTTCATAAAAGATCTCGTCCCACAGCACCATGCCGTGGCGCTGAGCGTTGGATTTGGTGACCATGGTCAAGTGCTTGCGCGGACGGCTTCGCGCTAATTCGAATGCGAAGCGGTGAATACGCTCGACCCCTACCCGGGTGAACACCGAGACTTCGGTAGCGACCTCTTCCGGTAAGCCACGATGCACACGGCCACCGTTGCCCGAATACTCACCTTCGGAGTTTTCGCGCACCACTACCCAATCAATCTCATGGCCATTATGCAACGGGCTTTTCACCCCCGGCAGGACGCGGGCGGGACGCACGTTGGCGTATTGGTCAAAACCCTGGCAGATCGGCAGACGCAAACCCCAAAGGGAAATGTGATCAGGCACATTAAGGGCGCCGACAGCCCCAAAAAAGATTGAATCGAAGGTTTTCAGCTCTTCCAACCCACCTTCGGGGATGTAGTAGCCGTTTTTCAGGTAGTTGTCGGAATTCCAGTCAAAATGCTTAAAGTCCAACGCGAAAGCTCCAGAGCGTTGAGCAAGAGCATTCAGCACTTCTACACCGGCGTCGATCACTTCGATACCGATGCCATCACCAGGTACTGCAGCAATTTTGTAAGTTTTCATAATCGTTCCCATTCAGTTTTGTTTTTGTGCACCTGTGAAGGAAATGCATCAGGTGTATGGGAATAACTATAAGGAGGCTTTCAAAGCGCTGGGTTAACTCAAAATCACTACATAATTGAATTCTGGTTACTAATGGCAGGCTCCGATTGGAGCACATCGTCAATTCCGCCAGTAGGCAGTCTTCGGGCATGCCTGGTTGATAACCAAGGCCGAATCCAGACCAGAGCCTTCGTGTAAAACCCGGAGCGGATGACTCTGCTGACCTTCAGAATTTCCATCTCGTAAGTGTACTTTTCTGCCTTAGAAACACCCGATGACCGCTATGGGTCGGTTGCTGTCCTTCAGTGCCTGGCTGACGCACTCCCCTGAGTGGCACCCGCTGACACCCATCAACGGCCAACAGCTGGTCAGCTTGAATGCAAATGACTGGTCAGTTGGTGTGCACTGACGGAGTGTTCAGAAACTCACGGAGCTGCTCTGTATCTGGACGTTGAAACATACGCTTAGTTTGTGGACGCTTGGCATCAGGCGTGACTCGGCTTCCGTTGGGCGGGTGGCCATCGTCCAGCAAACCAGGGTTTGTTGGACGGCCTGTGCCAGTCATATTCAATTGCAGAGAGCGTGAGCCCACAATGATGGAATGCAAGCCGGTGCGGCTGAATGCAAGCTCGCTCGCAGCTAATGTGAGCCGGGGCGCTCCGTCAGTTGCAGTTAATCTGAGCCGAAAATTGCGCTGATTGCGAGCACGGCTGTTTTCGATTGCAAGCCGTTACAGCTACCAGGTGTATACCGAGGCTTACGCGAAAGGCGCTCAGCTCAAAAGTGAAGGCATGGCCTGCACTTGCTTCCAGTGCAAGCAACGCCCTGCGTCTGCTTGAAATCTGCGGTATTACTGCCCTGCAGCAGCGTCAGATTTCAACGTGCTGCAGGTGTTGAAACCATCAAACCCGCTTCGGCGGGTTTTTTGTGGCCACGGTTGGGTGGTGGCCACCGCATACCCCGGGCGTGCTCGGCTTCGCCTCACCGGCTGTCGTGAACCAAGCCCCGGCCAAGAGCGCGCCGGGTCTTGGCCCTTCGGGCTTCCATCCTCACGCCTTCGCCCGTGCCGGGCTGCGCGCTCCGCTTGCATTGCGGCAGGGCGAGCCGTACCCGGAATTTGTAACGTACGATACAGGGGAATCGCAGTTGGCCCGGGCCCGCCCGGGCGATGCAACAGCCGCGATCAGGATCTGTGAATACCGACCTGTATCAGTACCTGTCGCCGCTGGGCTGGGAGCATATCAACCTGACCGGCGATTACGTCTGGCGACAGAGCCGAAGGCTGGAAGACGGGAAGTACCGACCATTGCGCAAGCTATAACCGCTAATTTGCTCAGTCGTAGCCAGCACGTGCATCGGCGATGTACCGCAGTGCGTCGGCCTTGCGCTCAGCTGAGCAGTTGGCCTGCTTCACCAGCGTCTCGCAGAAGCCATAGTCGGCATTGACTAGGGCGCGCAGCAGGCCGGTACACAAAAGAACTTCATCGTCGTACTCGTCCTGCAACTGCTGATACTGCGCCTTCAACTCGGTAATACTCGCTTCAAGCTGTTCAGAGGGGTTCTCGATATCGGCCATGTCGTGTGGATTCCTTTCAGTACTACACGTTGGTTGTGAACACATTGACCGATTCAGTTTAGGCCACCGCCTCGGGCGGGACTTCGACCAGCTCTTTCGAGTCAACGAACTGGACTTTGCATTCGACGCATTCAATGCGACCACTCAGACCAGGCTTGCCCCACAAATTGAGATGGCAGCTCGGGCAGGTGTACTTGCGTTTGTTCTTCGGATCTTCTTTTCCAGGATCTGGCTGCAGCAACCCCGCCGAGGTCAACGCGGGAATATCAATCGTCGGATCTTCGGGCATCCCGGGAACCGGTTCGCCGCCAGGCCCGTAGAGCAATACCGCTGACATAGGCACGCGCTTAGTCACCACGTCGATCCAGGACAACATCCGGCCCTGCTCGATCAAGTCATTGCAGGCCACATCAAACGGCCCGCCTTCGATGATGTAATGCGTCATCTGCTGGCCATGGCGCTTGCCGCCAGGCTCGCCGGTATTGGATGGCATCAAACCGACTGACTCCATTTTGTCAGCCCATTCGGCATTGTGATAACCGGCCCGCGAACGCTTGCCATGATGAGCCTGCCATTGGTGGACTTGCTCATGTACCAACGTCGAAAGCGTTTGCTGGACGCGACGGTGTGCAAAGTACGCCGGATTAAGCGCGATCTCATCGCTTTTTCCATCGCCGTTCCGGCGAAGGAAACGCGACTCGGAGTAATAGCCGAACGTGTTGCTTTTACGCTGGAGCGTGAACAAGCAGCCAGGGAGCTGGCCACCGAAAAGCACCTCATTGAAGTACGCATAGGCGCCTTCAATTTCCTCGTAAAGCTCTTGGCTCGCAGTTGCTGTCATGTGTCCTCCTTTTCTCGCACGCGAGAATCCCCCCCAGCCTGTCCACCAGCGGGGGGAAGGTCATGGGTCATCTGCAAAGTTTATTCTGTATCGTACGATACATGATAAATCCAAAAAAGGGGGCGAACCCCCTCACATCGCCAGGGCTAATCGGAAGCCGAGGAAGCCGCCAACCGCACCGGCCACCACTGCCGCTATCAAGGCCGTCAGCGCGATGGCCACCAGCCGACGACGCAGACCACCGGCAGCGAGCAGCACCGGAGCTGTGCTCCGGTTCAGCTCGTTACCAATCCGCGCCGCCGCTTCGCGGCCTGCTTGGAGCAGTGCCGCTTGCTGGGTTTCCATCATCGACTCGAAGTTCATTTGCGTCTGCAGCAAGGCCTTGCCCGCTGCATCCTTGATCGCGCTCGCGACCTTCTCCCGCAGTTCGCCGTCTACTTCTTCCAGGCGGCGCACCAGGGCGTCAATGTCTTCGAGCATCTGGCCCGCCAACGCTTCGCGGGCGGTTGTCGGATCCTTGGCCATCGCAGTTACTTCCCTTTGCCGAACAGCGCCGCGTACACGTCATCGAGGTTCTGCCAGGCCGACTTGGCCAGGCGCTGAACCGAGATCATCCGCACGGCGTGTTCCTTGTCTTGCTCGGTCTTCGCCTCGCGCAACATTTCACGGTATGGCGTGGTGTCCTGTACCACCTCGGCGATGTTCTTTTTCAGCGCACGCAGGCGCTCGAACACTTCGTTCGAATAAATCACCGCATCACGCTTGAGGGTGAATTTCTTCTCCAGCTCATGGAAGCCGAACAGAGGCGCGAAGGTGTGCGGCAGATCGTCAGCGTCATCGATCTCAACCTTGTTGAACACGATCAAGATTTTCTTGGCCGGTACGCCCAGCGCGGCCAGCGTCTTGATCGTATTGATGGTGTCGGCCTGCTGCTTTTTCTCGCCGACCGTGGGCACCAGGAAGTAATCGAATTCCTCATGCGAGCCTGCGAACTGGCCCATGTACTTGAAAAAGTCCTCGACGTTCGAGGCCCCCACATCGACCACGGCATTGGTTTCAACCATCAGCCATTCCTGCAGCTCGCCGAACTGGCGACCCTTCATGCGCTCGATCTCGGCAGCGGTGTCAGATGCACCCGCGTTGATCGTCTCGATGGCAAACCGAGGCGCGTTCATCCGTGGCGTCAGCAGTTGATCCGATACGGTCGTCTTGCCGGTGTTGCCGCTGAAATTGACTACTGCGATCTTGCTCATGTGCTTTTCCTTCTGCTACGGCCCGCACTTTCGTAACGGGCCAGTTCTGAGGCGTTCACATCGTCCCCAGGGTTCATGATTTTGCTCAGTTCGCTCGGCGCAATTGGCGGCTGCTGATCGTCCTTGTCTGCATCGTACGATACAGATTCCGTTTTTGGTTCTGGCTGGACTTGGGGCTGGGCTTCCATCGCAGGTGGTTTGGGTACGTCCACCGCGTCACTTTTCCCCTCTGCCTTGAGCGCCTTCCGATACCGGTACAGATAACTTTTCAGCGTCTCCATGCCGATCTCGATTCCCTGCTCTTTGAGCACATCTAGGATCGCTTGGCGTCTCACTCCGGCCTTCAGTTGTTGCTCAATAATCGGCATCACCTGGCGTATCTGTGCTGCCTTGGTTTCCGGTTCAACTGCCTTCAGTGCAGTTACTAGGTCTAACCTTGCCATTTTGCACCCTCTTTGCACCCTTGTTGCTATCTATATGCATCCTACTCACCCCCTACCTGTAGTCAAGCTAAACCCTACTGCAACCACTATGCAGCCTTACAGCTCCCATTCTGCACCTACTTTGTATCCTCCCTGCTACGGCCTTCGGCCTAGGCACTGAATACGCCCTTTTAAGAGCATGATTTTTGATCCTTAACAGGATCAAAATCTCAATACACAACACGCACCACCCTGGCGGGAGGTGTGGCCCGCGTACACTGCGGGCTACAGCGTAATTGCCACGTAATGCAGCGTGATACGTTTGTATTACACATATACCATACAAGCCATATTTTACTAGCATTTTGTGTAATACGTTTGTTATACAAGATGCCAGAAACAAAAAACTCCCGTTTCAGGGAGGTTTTCAACCGTTAAAAGGGGGGCACCGTGGGGAAGACAGTACCGATACGTTTGAACGATCAGCAGCTGGCCAGGGTCGAGGAATCGGCTGCTTTGGCGGGCTATAAACACCTGTCCACATACATGCGTGATCGCCTGCTTGAGCCGTCCAAAACCGACAGTCACCAAGGCAGCGTAGACCAATGGGCCGACCAGCAGCGCACCTTGGCTTTGCTCGAATCACTCGACCAGGCCCAAGCGACGAATCGAACCATTCTGGCCATCGTGGTCTACCTGCTGCGACAGAACAGTACACAAGGAAAACTCAACGAATTGCGGGCCGAACTTTCCGCATTGGTAAGCAACGAGGAAGTGTTAGCCACCCTACTGCCGGAGTTGGCTAAGGACATAGAGCGTCTATCAGGAGAGGACTGATGCACAAACAAGATGTTGAAAACGCGACAATGACGGCAGGCATAGGGTTGCCGTTGGCTGGCTGGCTCGGCGGCGCTCACCTCGCGCAAATGCCATTCACCCCATTCCCCGACGCCCTTCGGGAGACAATCCACCAGACACTGCAGAACCCCATCATGGCCAGTTGCACGGTGGCCAGCGTCGCGGCGGCTGGTGCGCTGGTCTACTACCTCAATGAGTATTGCGACGATGGCTTTCGAGGCGAACGCTTCCAGCAACACTTGCGGGGATCGCGCATTCGCAACTGGCATTTCGTAGACAGCAAGGTACGCACTCGAAACGGCCAAACCAATCGGCAGCGGCGCAAGAAAGGCATGCCGAAGCTCGACCCGATCATGATCGGCAAAGTACCGATGCCGCTGCACCTTGAAGACCGTAACACCATGATCTGCGCGTCCATCGGTGCGGGTAAATCCGTGTCCATGGAAAGCATGATGGCCTCGGCGCTGAAGCGTGGTGATAAGCTGGCCGTGGTCGATCCCAACGGGACGTTCTACTCGAAATTCAGCTTCAAGGGAGACGTGATTCTCAACCCCTTCGACGCTCGTTCAGCCGGTTGGACGCTGTTCAATGAGATCAAAGGCGTCCACGACTTTGACCGCATGGCCAAGTCGATCATCCCGCCGCAGGTCGATCCAGGCGATGAGCAATGGTGTGCGTATGCGCGTGACGTGCTGGCCGACACCATGCGCAAGCTCAAGGAAACCGACAACCCGAACCAGGACACGCTGGTAAATCTACTGGTACGGGAAGACGGCGACACCATCCGGGCGTTCCTGGCCAACACGGACTCCGAAGGGTACTTCCGCGACAATGCCGAAAAGGCGATTGCCAGCATCCAGTTCATGATGAACAAGTACATTCGTCCGTTGCGCTTCATGACCAAGGGCAACTTTTCCATCCACAAATGGGTGACAGATCCAGACGCGGGCAACCTGTATATCACCTGGCGGGAGGACATGCGTTCGACCATGCAGCCGCTGGTGGCCATGTGGATCGACACCATCTGCGCAACGATCCTCAGTTACGAACCCATGACCGGGAAACGCCTCTGGCTGTTTCTGGACGAGCTGCAATCGCTTGGCAAACTTGAGTCCTTTGTGCCCGCTGCAACCAAAGGCCGTAAGCACGGCCTGCGCATGGTCGGCAGCCTGCAGGATTGGTCGCAGCTCATTGCCAGTTATGGCAAGGAGGATGCGGAAACAGTGCTCTCTTGCTTCCGAAATTACGTCATCCTCGCCGCCGCTAACGCCGAAACAGCGATCAAGGCCAGTGCGATCCTCGGCGAGCAGGAGGTTAGGCGCGCCCGAGTTTCGTTTACTGCAGGACGCCAAACGCGAGCGCAGGAGATCAAGAAAGAATACGTGGTGATGGCCTCCGAAATTTCCAACCTCAACGACCTTGAGGCCTATCTGAAATTCGGTGAAGACTTCCCCATCACCAAGATCAAACTGCCTTATGTCGATCATAAAGAACGGGCACCGTCCATTGTCATAGCCGGTCAGGCATAACGGGGGTCGGCATGTTCAACGTCACGCCCATCAAGGGAAACAACCAGTATGCGGCAGCGCACTATTTTTCTGCCGCAGATGACTACTACGCGAAGGAATCGCCGGGCGAGTGGCAAGGCGAAGGTGCCGAAAGACTCGGTTTGACCGGCCCGATCGACAGCGTGGAGCTGGCCAAGCTGCTCGATGGAAAGCTACCGAACGGCAAGCGCATAGCAACCACCTTCGACCAGAAGTCCGGCAAGAAGCGCATGGGCCTGGATCTGACATTCTCAGCGCCGAAATCTGTCTCGATGCAGGCACTTGTCGCCGGCGACAAATCAGTTGTCCTCGCCCATGATCGGGCAGTGACCAAGGCCATGGAGCACGTTGAAAAGCTTGCTCAAGCTCGCCGCAAGGAACAGGGCAAGACCATGCGGGAGCGAACGGGGAACATGGTCATTGGCAAATTTCGCCATGAAATGAGCCGTGGTAAAGATCCGCAGATGCACACCCACGCCGTGGTCATGAACATGACACAGCGGGCCGATGGCGAATGGCGCGCCTTGTTCAATGACGACATTTTTGTGGTTCAGCACGAAGTTGACGCCATGTACAAAGGCCTGTTGGCCTATGAGCTGCGCGAGCTGGGCTACGAAATCCGTGTGCTGGACAACGAAGGTAACTTCGAGCTGAACCACATCACCCGCGAACAGATCGAGGCGTTCTCAGGCCGTAGCAAGGTCATTGAGGATGCGTTGGCCAAAGACGGAAAGACTCGTGCAGACGCAACCACCCTCGAAAAGCAGATCATCGCCATGGCGACCAGGCCGCGCAAGGATGAGCGCGACGCCGAGCTGGTGAAACAGTATTGGGTCACGAAAAGCCGCGAGCTGGGGATCGACTACGGCGCGCGCAGTCGGCTTGATCGCCGCGAGTATGGCGAGAGCCGCGCTGAACCAGGTGCGCGAGTTCACGCCGATTCCAATCTACCCACCGGCATGACACCCGGCCAAGCCGTGGTGCAGTACGCAATCAATCACCTGACCGAACGTGAGCAGGTCGTCGGCGAGCAGGATATGAAAACCGTCGCGCTTCGCCGTGCGGTTGGCTTGGCCACACCCGACCAAGTTTCTGCAGAGATTGACCGTCTGGTGAAGCAGGGAACGCTGATCGAATCGACACCGGCCTACAAGATGGCCAAGGGATCCGCAGAAGACCCGGTGCTGTCTCCTGCAGGTTGGCAATCCCACCTGAAGGAGTTGAAAGGCTGGACAGACAAACAAGCGCAGCAGTACGTGGCCAAGGCCATCGCCCGGGGTTCATTGGTCGCGGCGGAAAAGCGCTACACCACGCAGAAAGGGCTGAAGCGAGAAAAGGCGATCCTCGCCATCGAGCGCACAGGTCGGGGCCAGGTCGCGCCGCTCATGTCTCAGGAGCAAGTAGCCAAAGCACTCGAAGGCTCGACTCTCACCACTGGCCAGCGGCAAGCGGTCGAGACCATTGTCAGCACCCCGAATAGGTTCGTCGGAATCCAGGGCGATGCCGGTACCGGCAAAACCTACTCCGTGGATCGAGCGGTGCAATTGCTTTCCTCGGTCAACGAGGCGATGAGCCACGGCAAGACAGAAGATCAGCCTGGCTACCGGATCCTTGCATTGGCTCCCTATGGCAACCAAGTCGCAGCACTCAAGAATGAGGGACTGGACGCGCACACGCTGGCCAGCTTCTTCCATACCAAGGACAAAAAACTGGACGAGCGAACCATCATCGTCCTCGATGAGGCCGGTGTTGTCGGCGCTCGCCAGATGGAACAACTGATGCGCCTAGTTGAGAAGTCGGGCTCTCGCTTGGTTCAACTGGGCGACACCAAGCAAACCGAAGCAATCGAGGCGGGTAAACCGTTCGCCCAGCTTCAGCAAAACGGCATGCAGACCGCTCGAATCAAAGAGATTCAGCGGCAGAAAGACCCCGAGCTGAAACGGGCCGTCGAGCACGCAGCCGATGGTAATACCCCACTTTCGCTGCAGCACATCAAACACATCGAGGAACTGCGCAACCCTTCCGAGCGGCACCAGGCCATTGTGAACGACTACGTTCGCCTCACTGACCAGGAGCGCAAAGAGGTGTTGATCGTCGCGGGCACGAACAAGGATCGCAAAGAGATCAACACGCTGGCCCGCCGAGCTTTGGGGCTGGAGGGGACAGGGGCCAAGTTCGATACGCTGAACCGTGTAGATATGACCCAGGCAGAACGCCGCTATGCCCCGGCCTACAAAGCGGGAATGCTGATCCAGCCGGAGAAGGACTACAAAAAAGCGGGTCTGATGCGGGGCGAAACCTACACGGTGAAGCAGGCACTGCCGGGGAACATCCTCATTGTGACCGGCGCCGATGGAAATCCCATCCAGCTCAACCCGCGCCAAGTAACGAAACTCAGCGTGTACAAGCACGAACGCCCGGAGCTGGCCATGGGCGACCTCGTTCGGATCACCCGGAACGATCCGGCTCTTGACCTCACCAACGGCGACCGGATGCGCGTAGTCAGTACGCAAAACGGTTTGATCGAGCTGGCATCGATCAAGGACCGCAACGGCAAACCTGAGCGGGTAGTGAAGCTACCAGCGAACAAGCCGTTGCACCTAGAGCACGCCTATTCGGCGACGGTGCATAGTGCGCAGGGCCTGACCAACGACCGGGTAATGATCTCGATCAACACCAAGAGCCGAACCACCTCGCTCAACCTGTTCTATGTGGCGATCAGCCGGGCGCGGCTGGAGGCGCGTGTATACACCGACGCTATTGCGGGACTACCAGCGGCCATTGCCAAGCGCTACGACAAAACCACCGCTTTGAGCCTGCAGAAAGAGCGTGATGTGATGCGCCTGCAGAAACCGCACACACTCAAAACCATTGCGGATGGCGCAACCAATGAGCGCGCCCTGGAGCAGAAACAGCGAGTGCAGCCCGTGACACCAAGCGGGGGTAGAGAGCGTACAAAGTAGGATGAACAAAGCCCCGGAAGGGGCTTTTTTTCGCATGCGAGAATTCCTCGCGAGGAAATTTTCTAGGAATTTCAGTCAAAAACTCGCCTTTCGTGAACCAATAGATGAATCCTAAAGACTTTAATAAATCCTCTTAACAGTTTGTTTTTAAAGACTTTTATAAAATATTTTTTTTATTTGTTGATCACCTTATTCTAGAGAGAGGTGTGCGAGATCGTTATAAAGACCACATCACAAGTCATTTGAGATCTGGCTAATGAACAGTTTTCGCAAAGCAGTAGAAGCATTGGAACGCCTCGCTACTAACGCAGATCGCTTAGTACCGCTGGTTCTGTCACTAGCAGTGTTCGCTGCTATCGTCGTCATCGGAATGCAGGGGGCTTGGAAATGAGATTGCTGCCTTGGGTGCGGATGCCCGCGATATGGATTAAGGAGGGAGGTCTGCGCGACTTTGGCTGGTCAAACCAAGCCAAGGCGTCTCGATCAACCGCGATTGCAGCATTGCAGCTGTACATCGCCCTGCTGACCCAGGCTGAAGAACATTGGAGGGGGAACGACTGCCTGCTAATAGCCGAGCTGACTTACACACGATTGATGGAAATTACAGATTTGAGCCGACAGCTCGTTGCTGCAGGCTTGGAAGGACTGGTTGTTACAGGCAGGATCAAAAGCGAAAAGGATGGCCGCA
This sequence comes from Pseudomonas sp. MPC6, assembly GCF_006094435.1. NCBI lineage: Bacteria > Pseudomonadati > Pseudomonadota > Gammaproteobacteria > Pseudomonadales > Pseudomonadaceae > Pseudomonas > Pseudomonas sp. MPC6. Next base: position 45,623 of record NZ_CP034781.1, read on the forward strand.
AATGCAGGTACATCCTTGTGGGTTACGACTCCACCGGCAACTGGTGCAAGCTGCCCTCAAGGCCGCTTTATAACGTCTTGAAGAATACTCAAATCGAGCCTTTCCAGATGTTCCAAAAGCGATCTGTCTGTGAACTCGACGCGCTGAAGCTCTTTCTCTACTTTGCTTTTGCGCGGGACAACAAGACCATGTTCACGATGGCATCGTTTGAAACCATCAGCGAAAAGACCGGTGTGGCTGAGAAGCGGATTCCCAGGGCAAACGCCTTTTTGATCAACTGCGGGCTACTCGCAAACCTATCGCGTGAACACTCGGAAGACGTTAAGAAAAAAGAGCCGAACAAGTATTTTATGCGTGGGTATCGAGAGCTTTTCACGGGACAAAAAGCAGCACCGGCACCGGCCCCAGCCTGACAGGCCGCACGCTTAGCGTATAATCTTGTCCGTTTCCTCTATCGTCCCCCAAAGAATGTATGACCGCTGACTGGAAAAACATCGGATTGCCCAAGTGGTACGACTGCAAGCTTGGCCGGATGAAGGATCGAACATTGGCCAGGTTGGTCGGGACGACACAGCACCGGATCCGACAGCGCCGCCTGATGTTCGCCATCGCGGCCTATACGGTCGACCAGGTGATTGAACCGTTCCGTGATTTGCTGGGGGTTGAATCCGACCCGGCTATTGCCGCTCGATGCGGTGTGTCCGTTTCCAGTGTGACGACCTACCGCGAGTCGCAGGGCATACCGCCCAGACCTCGACCGACGCCGAGAAAGCAACGGATCCCGGCAAACCATCCAGTCAGACCCTACAAGGCGTTGTTGGGCCTTGTGACTGACCAGGACATAGCCAAGCTTTCAGGCGCTACCGTCGCCACAGTCAAAGCATTGCGCGAAGCATTCGGCTTCGGGCCTGCTGCCCCCCTACCTGAGTCGCCGAACCCCGTCCCGCTTCCAAACTATCAAGGGCCGTGGCTTGGGTTCGAGTCGCTATTTGGCACCATGTCTTCGGCGAAGATCAGTCGCGCAGTGGGCGTGCCATTTTCGGTGGTCGAAGAGCGGCGGGAGTTTTTGGGCATCAAGCCCTATCAGCGGGTGTCGCGGGTAGCTCGTTACGAGCATCTGCTTGGGATGGTATCCAACAACGTGTTGGCAAAGCTGGCGGGTGTGGCACCGTCACGCATTGCGGACATTCGCAAGAGCAAGGCGCATAACTGCTGATCTACAAAAAAGGGAGCCTACCGGCTCCCTTGAAAGTTTGTCATACGCTGTGTTGGCCAGCTAAGGCTCGTTAAGGTCAAAAGCCCTTCCCACCAAAGCCTTTCGGCTGGTGCGAATGCTCCTTCCGTTCGTGCTGAAGCTGACGCTCTTGCACAATGCCTACCCCGGCGAATGGGTAGCGTATCGAAAGATCCTTGCCAGCATGCAGGATCCCGGCCTTGGCGCTGCTCAGAGCTGCACGTTCATGTGCAATGTGAACGGTCTTCTGTCCGTCGCTGACAGCTTGGATTACCTGATTGCCCTGGAAGCCAAGGATCTTGCCCTCGTAGGTCTGACCACGCTCAGCATTCTTGATGGCAGGCATATCCATCGGTTTGGAAACGGCCAGAGCTTCGGCAGGCTTGCCAGCGGCAGCACCGGAAGGCCCCGATTTTTGCAGCTCCAGCGCTTCCTTGAACGAGGTTTTGAAGTCGGCAGCGCCTGGCATGTTGTCGAACGGCAGATCCTTGTAATACTGGCTACCTTCCTTGCCCACCTGGGCGAATACGCGAGCGCCGCCGCCTTGCTGAACGGTCATCACAGTCTTGTCGGAAAGCTCGGCCTTGAACCAGGCAGCGCCCGCCTCCTTCGGATCGGTGAACGTCTGCAGTTCCTTGCCTTTCTGGAACAGTTGGTACGTGGTCTGGTCAGTGTTTTGCTTTTCCATATGCGTTCCCTCTCAGTATT
>NZ_CP034783.1:0-272500 GCF_006094435.1 Pseudomonas sp. MPC6
ATGTCCCGACTCAATCCCCGGCAGCAAGAAGCCGTGAGCTACGTCGGCGGCCCTCTTTTGGTGCTCGCCGGCGCGGGCTCCGGCAAGACCAGCGTGATCACGCGCAAGATCGCGCACCTGGTCCAGAACTGCGGCATTCGCGCCCAGTACATCGTCGCCATGACCTTTACCAACAAGGCCGCGCGCGAGATGAAGGAACGGGTCGGCACCCTGCTCAAGGGCGGCGAAGGCCGCGGCCTGACGGTGTGCACCTTTCACAACCTGGGCCTGAACATCATCCGCAAGGAACATGTTCGCCTGGGCTACAAGCCGGGCTTTTCGATCTTTGACGAGACCGACGTCAAAGCCTTGATGACCGACATCATGCAGAAGGAATACTCGGGCGACGACGGTGTCGACGAGATCAAGAACATGATCGGCTCTTGGAAAAACGACCTGATCCTGCCGCCCGAAGCCCTGGAAAATGCGCGCAACCCCAAGGAACAGACTGCCGCCATCGTCTATACCCACTATCAGCGCACGCTCAAGGCGTTCAATGCGGTGGACTTCGACGACCTGATCCTGCTGCCGGTAAAACTTTTTCAGGAACACGCCGACATCCTGGAAAAGTGGCAGAACAAAGTCCGCTACCTGCTGGTGGACGAATACCAGGACACCAACGCCAGCCAATATCTGCTGGTGAAGCTGCTGATCGGCACGCGCAACCAATTCACCGTGGTCGGCGACGATGACCAGTCGATCTACGCCTGGCGCGGCGCCCGCCCGGAAAACCTGATGTTGCTCAAGGACGATTACCCGTCCCTGAAAGTCGTCATGCTCGAGCAGAACTACCGCTCCACCAGTCGCATCCTGCGCTGCGCCAACGTGCTGATCTCGAATAACCCGCACGAGTTCGAAAAGCAGCTGTGGAGTGAAATGGGGCACGGCGACGAGATCCGGGTGATCCGCTGCCGCAACGAAGACGCCGAAGCCGAGCGCGTGGCCGTGGAAATCCTCAGCCTGCATTTGCGCACCGATCGGCCGTACAGCGATTTCGCGATCCTGTATCGCGGTAACTACCAGGCCAAGTTGATCGAGCTGAAGTTGCAGCATCACCAGGTTCCTTACCGATTGTCCGGCGGCAACAGCTTTTTCGGACGTCAGGAAGTGAAAGACCTGATGGCTTACTTCCGCCTGATCGTGAACCCGGATGACGATAACGCCTTCCTGCGGGTGATCAACGTCCCACGCCGGGAAATCGGTTCGACCACGCTGGAAAAGCTGGGAAACTACGCCACCGAGCGAAAAATCTCGATGTACGCCGCCACCGACGAAATCGGCCTGGGCGAACACCTGGATGCCCGTTTCACCGATCGCCTGTCGCGCTTCAAGCGCTTCATGGACAAGGTTCGCGAGCAATGCGCCGGCGAAGACCCGATCTCGGCGCTGCGCAGCATGGTCATGGATATCGACTACGAAAACTGGCTGCGCACCAACAGCTCCAGCGACAAGGCCGCCGACTACCGCATGGGTAACGTCTGGTTCCTGATCGAGGCGTTGAAGAACACGCTCGAAAAAGACGAAGAAGGCGAGATGACTGTCGAAGACGCCATCGGCAAACTCGTGCTGCGCGACATGCTGGAGCGTCAGCAGGAAGAGGAAGACGGCGCCGAAGGCGTGCAGATGATGACCTTGCACGCCTCCAAGGGCCTGGAATTTCCCTACGTGTTCATCATGGGCATGGAAGAGGAAATCCTCCCGCACCGCTCCAGCATCGAAGCCGACACCATCGAGGAAGAACGCCGCCTGGCCTACGTCGGGATTACCCGTGCGCGCCAGACCCTGGCCTTCACCTTCGCCGCCAAGCGCAAGCAATACGGCGAGATCATCGACTGCGCGCCGAGCCGCTTCCTGGATGAGCTGCCGCCGGACGACCTGGCCTGGGAAGGCACCGACGACACCCCCGTTGAAGTCAAAGCCGTCCGTGGCAATACCGCATTGGCGGATATACGCGCGATGTTAAAGCGCTAAAATTGACTACTTTTTAACCAGCCCTGGACGCACAGGCGTCATTAGAGGAACGCTTCATGGAAGCACTGCACAAGAAAATCCGCGAAGAAGGCATCGTGCTTTCCGACCAGGTCCTGAAAGTCGACGCCTTTCTGAACCACCAGATCGACCCGGCCCTGATGAAGCTGATCGGCGATGAATTTGCCTCGCTGTTCAAGGACTCGGGCATCACCAAGATCGTCACCATCGAGGCCTCGGGCATTGCCCCGGCGATCATGACCGGTCTGAACCTCGGCGTGCCGGTGATTTTCGCGCGCAAGCATCAGTCCCTGACCCTGACCGAAAACCTGCTGTCGGCGACCGTCTACTCGTTTACCAAGCAGACCGAAAGCACCGTGGCGATCTCCCCGCGCCACCTGACCAGCAGCGACCGCGTGCTGATCATCGATGACTTTCTGGCCAATGGTAAGGCGTCGCAAGCGCTGATTTCGATCATCAAACAGGCCGGCGCTACCGTCGCGGGTTTGGGGATCGTGATCGAGAAGTCGTTTCAGGGTGGGCGTGCGGAGCTGGATGCGCAGGGTTATCGGGTTGAGTCGTTGGCTCGCGTTCAGTCGCTGGTTGGCGGCGTCGTGACCTTCATCGAATAAAGCCCTGACACCGCACCCCCTGTAGGAGCTGGCTTGCCAGCGAAGGCGGTGTGTCAGTCGACACATGTATTAACTGACCCACCGCCTTCGCTGGCAAGCCAGCTCCTACAGGGGTTTGAGTGGGCGGTTATTGCGCAGTGGCCTTCAGGCCGGTGAGTAGTAACCGCTGAAACAAATCCTCTTTCATCCCTTGCGGGTCAGTCAGCTGCATCCGTTCCAGATGCCCGGGAAACGCCGACGGCTCTGGCGCATCCAAGGCAGCCTTACCCAACTCCAGAATCTGCGTGAGCTTGAACTTGCTCTTCAACCAATTCAGCGCCCGCAACACATCCCGTTCCACCTCGGTGAAATCACACCCCAGCGGATACTCCGGAAACAGATTCGGATGTAGCGCCTGAATCGCCTGCAAACGCTGCGGATTGTTTTGCGCAAACCGTGGATCGAGGCGGAAGTTCTTCGGCAACTTGCCAACGTTCTGCGCCTGCTCGATCAACCCCGGCTGAAAGCGTGAATCGCTGATGTTCAGCAAGGCCTCGATCACTGCCGCATCCGTCTTGCCGCGCAAATCGGCGATGCCGTATTCGGTCACCACGATGTCCCGAAGGTGCCGCGGGATCGTGCAATGGCCGTATTCCCAGACGATGTTCGAACTGACGTCACCCCCCGACTCGCGCCAGCTGCGCAGTAGCAGCACCGAACGCGCACCTTCCAGCGCATGGCCCTGGGCGACAAAGTTGTACTGCCCGCCCACACCGCTGAGCACCCGCCCGTCTTCCAGCTGATCCGCCACCCCGGCGCCCAGCAGGGTCATGGTGAATACGGTATTGATAAAGCGCGCATCGAGGCGCTGCAGACGCTTGAGCTCTTCCTGACCATAAAGCTCGTTGATGTAGCTGATGCGGGTCATATTGAATTCGAGCCGCTTGCTCTGGGGCAACGCCCGCAGGCGTTCATAAAAACTGCGCGGCCCGAGGAAAAAGCCACCATGCACCGAGATGCCGTCGCTTTGCGCGGCTTCATCCAGGGTGCCGGCATTCGCCTGTTGCTGGGTCGGCACATCGGGGTACACCTTGCGCCGCACGATCCCGGCATCCGCCAGCACCAGCAAGCCGTTGACGAACATCTCGCTGCAGCCGTAAAGGCCCTTGGCAAAGGGTTCGACGCCGCCTTCACGGTCGATCAGTTGCGCCCACTGGCTGAGATTGATGTCCGCGAGCAATGCCTTGTAGCCGTCATTGTCGGCTTGTCGCGCCAGCAACGCGGCGGTCAGGGCATCGCCCATGGCGCCGATGCCGATCTGCAAGGTACCGCCATCGCGCACCAGCGTGCTGGCATGCAGGCCAATGAAGTGATCCTGAAAACCCACCGGCATGTTCGGCGTGGAGAACAGCGTGGTGCTGTCTTTCTCGTCAATCAACAGGTCGAAGGCATCAATGCCCATTTCCGCGTCGCCGGGCATGTACGGCAAGTCGTTGTGCACCTGTCCCAACAGCAGAATCGTCTCCCCTGCCGCACGGCGCTTGGCGATCATCGGCAACAGGTCGAGGGTGATGTCCGGGTTGCAGCTCAGGCTCAGGCGGTCGGGATGCTCGCTGTGACTGGCCACCAATTGCGCCACCAGGTTCAAGCCGGCGGCGTTGATGTCCCGGGCGGCGTGACTGTAGTTGCTGCTGACGTAATCTTGCTGCGCCGGTGCGCTGTTGAGCAGGCTGCCAGGCTGCAGGAAGAATTGCTGGATGCGAATGTTCGACGGCAGGTTGTCCTGGTGCAGACCCGCAAGGAAATCCAGTTCCGGATAGTCGCCGAACACCCGTTCGATGAAGGGTTCCAGGAAGCGCTTTTGCAGGCCGTCGCCTAACGCAGGGCGGCCGAGGCACAGGGCGGTGTACATGGTCAGTTGCCGTTCGGGCAATTGTGCAATGCGTTGAAACAGCGCGTTGACGAAGTGGTTGGGTTTGCCCAGGCCAAGGGGCAGGCCCATGTGGATATGCGCCGGCAATCGTGCCAACACGTCATCGACCGCCTGCTCGATAGAACACAGCTGCACCATCTGATCCTCCCTTACGTTCCGTGAATGGGGTTGGACCGGACTTGCCGGGCCTTTGCTGCAAAGAATAGTCCCAAGGGCAAATCGCAGGCACAAAAAAGCCGCTCGCAAGCGGCTTTTTCGCGAGAGATGCAGGCGTTTTACAGGCCGGACATCTCTTTGATGGCGCCCTTCAACTCGTCGTCGGAGCAGTCGGCACAGGTGCCTTTAGGCGGCATCGCGTTGATACCGGAAATGGCCTTGGCCAGAATGCCGTCGAGGCCGCCCTGGTGATCGGCGCGTTCTTTCCAGGCAGCCTTGTCACCGATTTTCGGTGCACCCAGCAGGCCGGTGCCGTGGCAAGCATTGCAGTGCTTTGCAATGACATCTTTAGGCGCTTTGGCACCACCTCCGCCACCCGAGGCAGCGGCCACTTCCATGCCCTTGCACTCTTGCCCCTGAACACAAACCTTGCCGACTGGTTCAAGGCGTTTGGCAATGTCGTCATTAGTCGCAGCTTGAGCGCTGACTGCCCATAGGGCCAATACGGTTGCTGGTGCAGCCAGCATTTTCATAATTAGATTCACGCGTTCACCCTCAATGGTGGCTAGTCACGCCCACGGCCACGGTTCGCAGGCGGGCGCAAGTATAACGGTAAGCCCGCCACACTGAAACAACCCCAAAGTCGAAGGGGTCTTGTCGTGCAGCGGAAAAACAGTCCGGGCACCTCCGCCATGCTGGCAGGGCGCCTCTTTTGTTAAAAGTTCGCGGGTGTAGCTGCGCTGATTAGTCGCGCCGGCGCATCGAACGGATTGCGAAAACGATGCGGCTTGGTGCTTTCAAAGTAGTAGCTATCGCCGGCTTCGAGCACAAAAGTTTCCAGCCCGACCACCAGTTCCAGTCTGCCTTCGAGCAAAATCCCGGTTTCCTCGCCCTCGTGGGTGAGCATCTCGTCACCGGTGTCGGCGCCTGGCGGATAGATTTCATTGAGGAAGGCGATAGCCCGGCTCGGGTGAGCCCGGCCGACCAGCTTCATGGTCACTGCGCCATCGGAAATGTCGATCAGCTCGTTAGCCTTGTAGACGATCTGAGTCGGTTTTTCCTGCAGGATCTCTTCGGAAAAGAACTCGACCATGGACATGGGAATCCCGCCCAGTACCTTCCTCAGCGAACTGATCGAGGGGCTGACGCTGTTCTTCTCGATCATCGAAATGGTGCTGTTGGTGACACCCGCCCGTTTGGCGAGTTCACGCTGGGAAAGGCCCTTGAGCTTACGGATGGATTGCAGTCGTTCACCGACGTCCAAGCTTGCGCCTCCAGGATTCAGGTTATTGGAATATTGAGCGTTATCATGGCGACAGCGTTCAGTATTTACAACACTTTGGCCTGAATCCTGTGCGGCGAGGCGACTTTCGGTCCGGGGTGCCTTGGGCTAAACCCCGGAATAGAGCTTCGGCACCCGGTGCAGGTTGCAGAATATCTGGTAAGGAATCGTGTCGGCGGCCTTGGCCACGTCGCTGGCGAGGATATTTTTGCCCCACAATTCCACGGTCGAACCCAGGCCCGCTTGCGGCACATCGGTCAAATCGATGCAGAGCATGTCCATTGACACCCGCCCGATCAATTGGCTGCGCTGGCCGGCGACCATCACCGGGGTGCCGGTCGGCGCCTGACGTGGATAGCCATCGGCGTAACCCATGGCCACCACGCCAACGCGCATCGGTTTGGCGGTGATGAACTTCGCGCCATAACCGATCGGCTCGCCGGCCGGCAGTTCACGCACGCAAATCACTTTCGATTCGAGGGTCATCACCGGTTGCAGGCGTGATGCCACGGCATTGGCTTCTTCGAAGGGTGTAGCACCATAGAGCATGATGCCCGGGCGCACCCAATCACTCGGAATCTGCGGCCAACCGAGCACCGCCGGCGAGTTGCGCAGGCTGACCTCGGCGGACAAGCCCTGGCGCGCGGCTTCAAAAACGGCCACTTGCTCGGAGCTGGCTGGACTGTGCAGCTCATCGGCCCGGGCGAAGTGGCTCATCAGCACGATCTTCGCGACCTTGCCGCTGGCCAGCAACCGTTGATAGGCCGCCTGATAATCCTTCGGATGCAGGCCGACCCGGTGCATGCCCGAATCGAGCTTGAGCCAGACCGTGATCGGCTTGCTCAGTGCGGCCTTCTCGATGGCGTCAAGCTGCCACAGCGAATGCACCACGCACCAGAAGTCATGCTCGATGATCAGCGACAGCTCATCGGCTTCGAAAAAACCCTCAAGCAGCAACACCGGCGCACGAATGCCGGCGGCGCGCAGCTCCAGGGCCTCTTCGATGCAGGCCACGGCGAACCCGTCCGCCTCGGCTTCCAGTGCCTGGGCGCAACGCACTGCGCCATGGCCATAGGCATCGGCCTTGATCACCGCGAGGGCGCGGGCACCCGAGACTTCACGGGCGATCTGGTAGTTGTGACGCAGGGCTTGAAGGTCGATCAGGGCACGGGCAGGACGCATGGCGGCAGACTTCTGGTCGGTCAATGGGAAGAAAAACCGGCGCTGGCTGAGGGTATAAACCGCCTGCAGCGCCGGGAGAGGGATCGTTCCGAGCTACTCCTTTCAGAGCAGTTACTTCAGAGCCATCACGGCAGAGCCGCTACAACCGACAGCTCCACCAGGATTTCCGGTTCGCACAGCTTCGATTCAACCGTCGCGCGAGCCGGTGCGACGCCTTTTGGCAGCCACTTGTCCCAGACCGCATTTATGCCTTCGAAGTGCGCTTCAATGTCTTTCAGGTAGATCGTCACCGACAACAGACGGCTCTTGTCGGTCCCGGCCAAGTCCAGCAAACGCTCGATGTTGGCGAGGGTTTCACGGGTCTGCTGTTCAATCCCGGCACTCATGTCGTCGCCGACTTGCCCTGCCAGATAGACGGTGCCGCTGTGGACAACGATCTGGCTCATGCGCTCATTGGTGAGCTGGCGCTGGATTGACATGTTTTGCGGACTCCTGGGTTTTGCTTCCATAACGGGATATATCGAGGCCTTCGGCGCTGATCTGCGGCGTTTTCTTCGCCATCAGGTCAGCCAGCAAACGACCGGAGCCGCACGCCATGGTCCAGCCGAGCGTGCCGTGACCGGTGTTCAGGAACAGGTTCTTGAACGGAGTGGCGCCAACGATCGGCGTGCCATCCGGTGTGGTCGGACGCAGGCCGGTCCAGAAACTCGCCTGGGTCAGATCGCCGCCCTGAGGATAGAGGTCATTGACGATCATCTCCAGGGTTTCGCGTCGACGCGGGTTCAGCGACAGGTCAAAACCGGCGATTTCAGCCATGCCGCCCACGCGGATACGGTTGTCGAAACGGGTGATCGCGACCTTGTAGGTCTCGTCGAGGATAGTCGAAGTCGGCGCCATCGCCGGGTTGGTGATCGGCACAGTCAAGGAATAACCCTTGAGCGGATACACCGGCGCCTTGATGCCCAGCGGCTTGAGCAGTTGCGGCGAGTAGCTGCCCAGCGCCAGTACGTAGCGATCGGCGGTTTCCAGCTTGCCGTCGATCCAGACACCATTGATGCGATCACCGGCGTAGTCGAGGCGCTGAATGTCCTGTTCGAAGCGGAATTCCACACCCAGCTTGGTCGCCATTTCGACCAGACGGGTGGTGAACATCTGGCAGTCGCCAGTCTGGTCGTTCGGCAGGCGCAGGGCACCGGCGAGGATGTCGGTGACGCTGGCCAGCGCCGGCTCAACCCGGGCAATGCCGGCACGGTCGAGCAGTTCGAACGGCACGCCGGACTCTTTCAGTACGGCGATGTCTTTCCAGGCGCCGTCGAGCTGAGCCTGGGTACGGAACAGTTGGGTCGTACCGAGGCTGCGGCCTTCGTAGGCAATGCCGGTTTCGGCGCGCAACTCGTCGAGGCAGTCACGGCTGTACTCGGACAGACGGACCATGCGCTCCTTGTTCACCGCATAACGGCTGGCGGTGCAGTTGCGCAGCATCTGCGCCATCCACAGGTATTGATCGATGTCGGCGGTGGCCTTGATTGCCAGCGGTGCGTGGCGCTGCAACAGCCACTTGATGGCCTTGAGCGGCACACCCGGCGCGGCCCACGGCGAGGCATAACCCGGCGATACCTGCCCGGCGTTGGCGAAACTGGTCTCCATGGCCGCAGCCGGCTGACGGTCCACCACCACCACTTCAAACCCGGCGCGGGCCAGATAATAAGCACTGGTCGTACCGATGACGCCGCTACCCAAGACCATAACGCGCATTTTCATATCCCTCATCGCGGCTTGCCGCTGACGTTTATTGTTCAGACCGTTGATGTGGGCAGTGTAAAAAAGATTAGCCAGTGCTTTTCACTGTATAAATGCCTATATTTGGCGACAATTCTCGGCAAAAACCCTTTTCACGGAGGCGCATCCCCTATGCGTACCAACACTCAGACCAAACGTGAGCTGGACAAGATCGACCGCAATATCCTGCGGATCCTGCAAGCGGACGGGCGGATCTCCTTCACCGAGCTCGGGGAAAAGGTCGGGCTCTCGACCACGCCCTGTACCGAGCGGGTCCGGCGCCTGGAGCGCGAAGGGATCATCATGGGTTACAACGCGCGGCTCAATCCGCAGCACCTCAAGGGCAGTCTGCTGGTGTTCGTCGAGATCAGTCTTGACTACAAATCCGGCGATACTTTCGAAGAGTTCCGACGCGCAGTGCTGAAACTGCCTCACGTGCTGGAGTGCCACCTGGTGTCAGGGGATTTCGACTATTTGGTGAAAGCGCGGATTTCCGAGATGGCTTCGTACCGCAAACTGCTGGGCGATATTCTGCTCAAGCTGCCCCATGTGCGCGAATCCAAGAGCTATATCGTGATGGAAGAGGTGAAGGAGAGCTTGAATCTGCCGATTCCGGATTGAGGGTCTGACTCAGGGGGATTTGTTGCCTGAGCGGACGCTTTCGCGAGCAAGCCCGCTCCCACAATGGAATGCATTTCAACTGTGGGAGCGGGCTTGTTCGCGAATGAAGGCGACTCGGTTTCCCCTTAGACAAGCACCTGCCGGGTCGACGCCATGTACTCATGAATCTGCTTCTCGACCCGCGGATGAATCAACTCCACCGGCCCGCGCCCATTAGGGCATGGCAAGGTCTTGGTAGTGCCGAACAGCCGACAGATCAACGGCCGCTCGTCATACACGGTGCAGCCGTCAGGCCCCAGGTGGACGCAATTGAGCTCATCCATCGCCGCGTCCTGCTCGGCCCGGGTCTTGCGCGGCAGGCGGGACATTTCTTCCGGCGAGGTGGTCACCGGTCCACAGCAGTCATGGCAACCGGGCACGCACTCGAACGAGGGAATCTGCTGGCGCAGCGTGCGAATTTTCTGGCTGTTGCAGCTCATCGAAGCGTTGACCGAATGCGGGATAGACCGGGATTCTGACGCAAAAACCGCGATCCAGACAGCAACAACCGACCAGTGTTGCCCGTAACGGAAGGTCAGGCTTATGCTCCGTCAAATTTTCTATACACCCGAATCAGGAACACGCACATGAATGCCCGTGCTCAGCAACCTGTCCCAAGCCATCGGCACACGGCGTCCTATTACGCCGCCAGCAGTCTGCCGCAGCCTGATCACCCGGTGCTGCAAGGCGACCTGGTGGCCGATGTGTGCGTGGTCGGTGGCGGGTTCTCCGGATTGAACACGGCGCTCGAGCTGGCCGAGCGCGGCCTGAGCGTAGTGCTGCTCGAAGCCCACAAGATCGGTTGGGGCGCCAGCGGGCGCAACGGCGGGCAATTGATTCGCGGCGTTGGCCATGGGCTCGATCAATTCGCCAACGTAATCGGTGCAGACGGCGTGCGTCAGATGAAACTCATGGGGCTGGAAGCGGTGGAAATCGTCCGACAACGGGTCGAGCGTTTTCAGATTCCCTGCGACCTGACCTGGGGTTACTGCGATCTCGCCAACAAGCCTCGCGACCTGGAAGGCTTTGCCGCAGACGCCGAAGAACTGCGCAGCCTCGGCTACCGTTACGAAACCCGGTTGCTGCAAGCCAACGAAATGCACTCGGTAGTGGGTTCCAGCCGTTATGTGGGTGGCCTGATCGACATGGGCTCGGGGCATTTGCATCCGCTCAATCTGGCCTTGGGCGAAGCCGCCGCCGCACAGCAACTGGGGGCGAAACTGTTCGAGCGCTCGGCCGCCACCCGCATCGAATACGGCCCCGAGGTCAAGGTCCATACCCTCCAGGGCTCGGTTCGCGCCAAGACGCTGGTGCTGGGCTGCAACGCCTACCTCAATGATCTCAACCCCGAACTCAGCGGCAAGGTGCTGCCCGCCGGCAGTTACATCATCGCCACCGAACCCTTGAGCGAAGCACTGGCCCACTCGCTGCTGCCGCAAAACATGGCGGTCTGTGATCAGCGGGTGGCGCTGGATTACTACCGACTCTCGGCGGATCGACGTTTGCTGTTCGGCGGCGCGTGTCATTATTCAGGACACGACCCGAAGGACATCGCCGCCTACATGCGCCCGAAGATGCTGGAGGTGTTCCCGCAACTGGCCGGGGTGAAGATCGACTATCAATGGGGCGGGATGATCGGCATCGGTGCCAATCGCCTTCCGCAGATCGGCCGGCTCAAGGATCAGCCGAATGTGTATTACGCCCAGGCTTATTCCGGTCACGGGGTGAATGCCACGCACCTGGCGGGCAAGTTGTTGGCTGAGGCGATCAGTGGGCAGCACAGTGGTGGGTTCGATCTGTTTGCCCGGGTGCCGCACATTACCTTTCCGGGCGGCAAGCATTTGCGGTCGCCGTTGTTGGCGCTGGGGATGTTGTGGCATCGGCTTAAGGAGTTGGTCTGAGGGATTTGTTGCGTTTTTGCGGGCGCCTTCGCTGGCAAGCCAGCTCCTACAGGGGGTTGCGTGTGGGTCACAGATCTTCTGTCACGCGCGGTCCCCTGTAGGAGCTGGCTTGCCAGCGAATGGATCTAAAAAACACTGCAAGAATCAGATCCGCCAAAACGGCTTAAGCCCCTCCTCCCGCGCCTGCTCCCGACTCAACCCCACATCCCTGAGTTGCTCCGGCGTGAGCGTGAGCAACGCCTTGCGTGTGTGCAAACGATGCCAGAACAGACCCCAGCGACCCAAGCCGGACGGTGCGTTGCGCAGGATCGTCTCGCATGCTCGGTGATTTTGCCCCGCCGCCAGCTCCTGACTGCGTAACGTCAGTCGCACATCGCTCAAGCCATTCATATTGATCGCTCCTGTTTACTTGGGTCACCAGAGCTTTCATGATGCGTGGACGGCGAAAAGCATTACAGACTCAACAGAAAACTATTAACTCCATACAGATTCGTTGTTTTGCCCTCTGAATCGCAATTTTTCGCCTCATCTGTATGGGTTTGCCGAATTAACCACACCGAGACAGCGCCATGACCCTCTACGTCAACCTTGCCGAGCTGCTCGGCACGCGTATCGAACAGGGCTTCTATCGCCCGGGTGACCGGCTGCCGTCGGTGCGGGCGTTGAGCGTCGAGCACGGCGTCAGCCTGAGCACCGTGCAGCAGGCTTATCGGGTGCTGGAAGACAGCGGCCTGGCGATGCCGAAACCCAAGTCGGGCTATTTCGTGCCGGTGAGTCGAGGGCTGCCGGAGTTGCCGGCGATTGGCCGTCCGGCGCAACGGCCGGTGGATATTTCGCAATGGGATCAGGTCCTGGAGTTGATTCGCGCGGTGCCACGCAAGGACGTGGTGCAACTGGGTCGCGGCATGCCGGACATCACCACGCCGACCATGAAACCGCTGCTGCGCGGCCTCGCACGGATCAGCCGGCGGCAGGACATGCCCGGCCTGTATTACGACAACATCCACGGCACCCTCGAACTGCGCGAACAGATCGCCCGCCTGATGCTCGACTCCGGCTGCCAGTTGAGCGCCAGCGACCTGGTGGTCACCACCGGTTGCCACGAAGCGCTGTCGACCAGCATCCGTGCCATTTGCGAGCCGGGAGACATCGTCGCCGTGGATTCACCCAGCTTTCATGGCGCCATGCAGACCCTCAAGGGCCTGGGCATGAAAGCCCTGGAAATCCCCACCGACCCGCTCACCGGGATCAGCCTCGACGCGCTGGAACTGGCACTGGAGCAATGGCCGATCAAGGCCATACAGTTGACCCCCAACTGCAACAACCCGTTGGGCTACATCATGCCGGAACCGCGAAAACGCGCGTTGTTGAACCTGGCACAGCGCTTTGACGTGGCGATCATCGAGGATGATGTGTATGGCGAACTGTCCTACACCTACCCGCGGCCGCGCACGATCAAGTCCTTCGACGAGGACGGCCGCGTCCTGCTCTGCAGCTCCTTTTCCAAGACCCTGGCACCGGGCCTGCGCATCGGCTGGGTGGCACCGGGGCGTTATCTGGAGCGGGTGCTGCACATGAAATACATCAGCACTGGCTCCACCGCGCCACAACCACAGATCGCCATTGCCGAATTCCTCAAGGCCGGGCACTTCGAGCCGCATTTGCGGCGGATGCGCAGCCAATACCAACGCAATCGCGACGCCATGATCGACTGGGTCACGCGCTATTTTCCGGCGGGCACCCGCGCCAGTCGCCCGCAAGGCAGTTTCATGCTCTGGGTCGAACTGCCAGAGGGCTTCGACACCCTGAAACTCAATCGCGCCTTGCATGACCAGGGCGTACAGATTGCCGTCGGCAGCATCTTTTCCGCTTCGGGCAAGTACCGCAACTGCCTGCGGATGAACTACGCTGCCAAACCAACACCACAGATAGAAGAAGCGGTGCGCCGGGTCGGCGCTGCGGCAATCAGGCTGCTGGCGGAAACAGACAGCTGCACCGACTGACCTTTCTCTGGGAATCGGCGTCCTATGCCGACAACGGCCGCCAATCGGAACAATCCTACGTGAGATCCAGACTGCCCCTGCTTGCGCTTCTCCTTCTCACTTCCTTGCTTGGCGGTTGCGCCAGCTTCGACGTTCAACGCGAACCGAGCCAGGCGCTGCCTGCCAGCGACTCGGCGTTTGGTCGCTCGATCCAGACTCAGGCGGCGCCCCATGAGGGCAAATCCGGATTTCGCTTGCTGTCCAACAGCAGTGAAGCCTTCACTGCCCGCGCCGAACTGATTCGCAACGCCCAAAGCAGCCTCGATCTGCAGTACTACATTGTCCATGACGGGATCAGCACCCGGATGCTGGTGGAAGAACTGCTCAAGGCTGCCGACCGCGGTGTGCGGGTGAGGATCCTGCTCGACGACACCACCAGCGACGGTCTGGACTGGACCATCGGCACACTGGCAGCGCATCCGCAGATCGAGATCCGCTTGTTCAATCCGCTGCACCTGGGCCGTGCCACGGGCGTGACGCGCGCCATGGGCCGGCTGTTCGACCTGTCGTTGCAACACCGGCGCATGCACAACAAGTTGTGGCTGGCGGATAACAGCGCGGCGATCGTGGGTGGGCGCAATTTGGGCGACGAGTATTTCGATGCCGAGCCTAACCTGAATTTTACCGACATCGACATGCTCGGCATCGGTCCGGTCGCCGAACAACTCGGACACAGCTTCGATCAATACTGGAACAGTGCGCTGAGTAAACCGATCGATGAGTTTCTGTCGCGCAAACCGACGCAGAGGGACCTGCAGAACAGCCGGACCCGCCTGGAAGAATCGCTGGAAGAAACGCGCAAACAGAATCATGCGCTGTATCAACAACTGATGACCTTCACCACCAACCCACGCATGGATATCTGGCGCCGTGAGTTGATCTGGGCCTGGAACCAGGCGTTGTGGGATGCACCCAGCAAAGTACTGTCCAAGGGTGAACCCGATCCGCATTTGCTGCTGACCACGCAATTGGCGCCTGAACTGATGGGTGTCAGCAAAGAGCTGATCATGATTTCGGCGTACTTCGTGCCCGGTCAGCCGGGGTTGGTTTACCTCACCGGCCGGGCCGATGCCGGGGTGTCGGTGAGCTTGTTGACCAACGCCCTCGAAGCCACCGACGTACCGGCAGTGCATGGCGGCTACGCGCCCTATCGCAAGGCGTTGCTGGAGCATGGGGTGAAACTCTACGAATTGCGCCGCCAGCCCGGCGAAGGTGGCGGCAGCGGGCCAGTCTTCTACAGCCGCTCTTACCAGGGCTCCGATTCCAGCCTGCACAGCAAGGCGATGATTTTCGACCAGCAGAAAGCATTCATCGGCTCGTTCAATTTCGATCCGCGCTCGGTACTGTGGAACACAGAGGTTGGCGTGCTGGTAGACAGCCCGGAACTGGCCGCATACGTGCAAAAAGCGGCACTGGAGGGTATGGCGCCGGCGCTGAGCTATCAGGTGAAGCTGGAGAATGACCAGGTCGTCTGGGTGACTGAAGACGACGGCAAAATGCACGTCTTGACCAAAGAGCCGGGGAGCTGGTGGCGGCGGTTCAACGCCTGGTTCAGCACTGCGGTCGGCCTGGAGCGCATGTTGTAACCCTGTAGGTGGCTGACTGGCAGTTTTGCGTCAAGCAGGCTCGGCGACTGCGCCAAACGCCCCTTGCCGCGACAGCAGAATCACCAATCCGAACGCCCCGGCCGCCATCAACAACGGCAACGCATGCCCGCTGATCCACTGACTGCCGGCACCGGCCGCCAACGGGCCGATCAGGCAACCGATCCCCCACAGCTGTGCAATATGCGCGTTGGCGCGCACCAGGGCGTCGTCGCGATAGCGCTCGCCGATCAGGATCAGGGACAAGGTGAACAGGCCGCCGGCACTGGCGCCGAACAACACCCACAAGGGCCAGATCAGCAGCGTGTCGATCAGCAACGGGATCGCCAGGCTCGACACCAGCAAAACGACCGCACAGCCGGTAAACAGCGTGCGCCGCGACAAGCGATCGGCCAACGCGCCAATCGGCAACTGCAGCAACGCATCGCCCACCACCACCGTGCTGACCATTGCCAAGGCAATGTCGGTGGAGAAGCCTTGCCGCAGGCAATAGACCGGCAGCAGAGTCAGGATCATCGCCTCAAACGCGGCAAACAATGACACCGCCCAGGCAATCGCCGGCAGGCCACGGCAGAAGCCCAGCAAGTCCCTGAAGGTCACGCTGCAGGCTTCGCTGGTCGGTGCACCGCTGCGACCCAGCAAGAGAAACGGTGCCGCGGTCAACAAACCGACGCCGACCCAAAATCCGTAATCATGCTCAGTGCCCACCACGCCCAGCAGCAACGGCCCGGCCAGCTGACTCAATGCGTAGCTGCTGCCATACAGCGCCACCAATCGGCCGCGCCATTGCTCGACCACCAATTGGTTGATCCAGCTTTCACCAAGAATGAACACGAGGGTCAGGATCACCCCGATCATCAGCCGCAGCACCAGCCACACCGGATAGCTCGGCAGCAGTGCGAGCAAACCGATGGACAACGCCCCGGCCCACAGGCACAGGCGCATCAGATTGGCCGTACCGAGGCGCGCCGCCAGATGGCTGGAGATCTTCGCACCCAACAGCACGCCAATGGCCGGCATGGCCGCCATGACACCAATGGCAAACGAACCGTAACCCCAGCCTTCGAGGCGAAACGATACCAACGGCATGCTGACGCCCAAGGCCAGGCCGACACTCAAGACAGACGCCAACACGGCGAAATAAGTCGCCCAACGCATGTTCCACGCTCCTGTGGATATTATTTTTCACAGACGACACAAAACAAATGTGGGAGCGGGCTTGCTCGCGAAGAGGCCATCACATCCAACATCATCGTTGGCTGTTACGGCGCCTTCGCGAGCAAGCCCGCTCCCACAAGGGATCTGCGTCGTTCAGGAGCCCGGTTGAAAGCCGGGCGCCGTCACTGGCTTACAGCTTGATCCAGGTCGCCTTCAGCTCGGTGTACTTGTCGAACGCGTGCAGCGACTTGTCGCGACCGTTGCCGGACTGTTTGAAACCACCGAACGGCGCGGTCATGTCGCCACCGTCGTACTGGTTGACCCACACGCTACCGGCGCGCAGTGCCTTGGCGGTCAGGTGCGCCTTGGAAATATCCTTGGTCCACACCGCTGCGGCCAGGCCGTAAGGCGTGTCGTTGGCGATCTGAATAGCTTCCTCGGCGGTATCGAACGCAATCACCGACAGCACCGGGCCAAAGATCTCTTCCTGAGCGATTTTCATCGCATTGTTGACGCCGTCGAAAATCGTCGGCTCAACGTAGGTGCCACCGGTTTCCTGAAGAATACGCTTGCCGCCCGCCACCAGCTTGGCGCCGTCGGTGTGCCCGGATTCGATGTAGGACAGGACGGTGTTCATCTGCTGGGTATCCACCAGTGCGCCGACGTTGGTCGCCGGGTCCAGCGGGTTGCCCGGCTTCCAGGCTTTGAGGGCCTCGATCACCAGTGGCAGGAAAGTGTCCTTGATCGAACGCTCGACCAGCAGACGCGAACCCGCCGTGCAGACTTCGCCCTGGTTGAAGGCGATGGCGCTGGCAGCCGATTCGGCAGCGGCTTGCAAGTCCGGTGCATCGGCGAACACGATGTTCGGGCTCTTGCCGCCGGCTTCGAGCCAGACGCGCTTCATGTTCGATTCGCCGGAGTAGATCAGCAGTTGCTTGGCGATCTTGGTCGAACCGGTGAACACCAGGGTATCCACGTCGTTGTGCAGGGCCAGGGCCTTGCCGACGGTGTGACCGTAGCCCGGCAGGACGTTCAGCACGCCTTTCGGAATGCCGGCTTCGACGGCCAGCGCAGCGATGCGAATAGCGGTCAGCGGCGATTTTTCGGACGGCTTGAGGATCACCGAGTTACCGGTGGACAGCGCTGGCCCGAGTTTCCAGCAGGCCATCATCAACGGGAAGTTCCACGGCACGATGGCGCCGACCACACCGACAGGCTCGCGAGTGACCAGGCCGAGCTGATCGTGCGGGGTCGCGGCGACTTCGTCGTAGATCTTGTCGATGGCTTCACCGCTCCAGCTCAGGGCTTGCGCCGCGCCGGGAACGTCGATGTACAGGGAATCGCTGATCGGCTTGCCCATGTCCAGGGTTTCAAGCAACGCCAGTTCTTCGGCATGCTGCTTGAGCAGGCTGGCGAAGCGAATCATGGTGGCTTTGCGCTTGGTCGGTGCCAGGCGCGACCAGACGCCGGAATTGAACGTGGCGCGAGCGTTTTCAACAGCGCGCTGGGCGTCGGCGGCGTCACAGCTGGCGATCTTGCCCAGCAGACGGCCATCGACGGGGCTGATGCACTCGAAGGTCTCGCTGGAGACGGCATCGGTGTATTCGCCATTGATGTAGGCGCGGCCTTCGATCTTCAGATCGCGAGCCCGTTGCTCCCAATCGGCACGAGTCAGGGTGGTCATACGAGTGTCCTCCTCTTGTTGAATGCGAGCGCCCCGCGTTCTTCGCGGGCGATCTCAGGAATGCTGCCCGGCCAGCCTGCACTTTCGGCCCAGGGCAACCGCCACCCTAAACCAGTGGCCGGGGTTGTTTCAATATATTTGACACAAGGTCGGTAAACGGGCTTGCGGTGTTCATTTTAATAAACATAGACTTTGCGTATTCCAGCCACTCGCGCCGCAATCACGGGGGATTACAACAATGAGCATCCAGGACATCGTCGACTTCAACCAGGCCGCTACCGAGCCCGAGCGCTATAAGCCGGATCAAGCGAAAATCCTCAAGGGCGATCCCGAGCAAGTGGTTTACAACCACTACAACAGCCCTTGCGGTCAGCTGAACGCTGGTGTTTGGGAAGGTGCAGTCGGTCAGTGGCATGTGAACTTCACCGAACACGAATATTGCGAGATCGTTCAGGGCGTTTCAGTGCTGCGCGACAACGACGGCAACAGCAAAACCGTGCGCGCGGGCGATCGCTTCGTCATTCCGGCCGGGTTTCGAGGCACTTGGGAGGTGCTGGAGCCATGCCGCAAGATCTACGTGGCGTTTGAACAGAAGGTCTGAAGATTTGGGTTGTCCAGGCCGGCCTGAAGAGCAACACAAAACCCCAAGCAACAAAAAAGGCCCGTATCTCGCGATACGGGCCTTTTTCGTAAGAGGAAAAATCAATTACTTGATTTTGCCTTCTTTGTAGATCACGTGCTTGCGAACAACCGGATCAAATTTCTTGATCTCGATTTTGTCCGGGGTAGTACGCTTGTTCTTGTCGGTAGTGTAGAAGTGACCAGTACCGGCGCTCGAAATCAAACGAATCAATTCACGCATGATTAGCTCCCTTAGATCTTGCCAGCTTTGCGGATTTCGGCCAGCACGACAGTGATGCCACGCTTGTCGATGATACGCATGCCTTTGGCAGATACGCGCAGACGCACGAAACGTTTCTCTTCTTCAACCCAGAAGCGGTGATGCTGCAGGTTCGGCAGGAAACGACGACGGGTTTTGTTATTTGCGTGGGAAATGTTATTCCCAGTTACCGGACCCTTACCGGTAACTTGACATACTCTCGACATGCCTCAGCCCTCTAAAACCACATGCCCAACCCGGCATGGGTTGGCCGCTTAATCTCTCAGTCATTTGGCGCCAGGCGCCGCGTTTCTTTAGAGGTCTTACCGGCTACACCTACAAGTGAAGGAACCGGGCCCCTAGAAAAGAGCGCTGCTTTATACCAGAAAGACTGGAAAGCAACAACATTCCGTGTGCGTGGAGCTGATAAAAAGCGGTTTTTTCTGGCTTCGAGCGCCCAAGACAAAGGCTGTCGTCGATAGCGACCGCTCGTCGCAGAAAATCGGCCGAGCCACCTATCGAGGTTTTTTGCCAACCGCCGCACACCCACATCAATCGCACATACTCCCCTTAAAATGAAAAAGGGGATAGTCATTTGCAAAAGAGCCCACTAGGGTAAGCCTTTTCCAGACTGCACTTGCAGATGGGCCTTCGATCTGTAAAGGAATCCGACCATGCGCCTCGCTGCCCTACCGCTGTTGCTTGCCCCGCTTCTGCTGAGCCCACAGGCTATGGCCGCAGCCTTGAGTGTCTGCACCGAGGCCAGCCCGGAAGGGTTCGATGTGGTGCAATACAACTCGCTGACCACCACCAACGCCTCGGCCGATGTGCTGATGAACCGCCTGGTGGATTTCGATACGGCCAGCGCCAACGTGGTCGCCGGACTCGCGGACAGCTGGGAAGTCACCCCCGATGGCTTGACCTATGTCTTCAAGCTGCACCCGAAAGTGAAATTCCACCGTACCGAATACTTCAGCCCGGCCCGCGACCTGACCGCCGAAGACGTGAAGTTCAGCTTCGACCGCATGCTCGACCCTGCCAATCCGTGGCACAAAGTGGCCCAGAGCGGCTTTCCGCATGCCCAGTCGATGCAGTTGCCAGCATTGATCAAGAAGATCGACGCGCTGGACCCATTGACCGTGCGCTTCACCCTCGACCATCCCGACTCGACTTTCCTTGCGACCCTGAGCATGGGTTTCGCCTCGATCTATTCCGCCGAATACGCCGACAAACTGATGAAGGCCGGCACCCCGGAGAAGCTCAACAGCCAGCCGATCGGCACCGGCCCGTTCATCTTCACGCGCTTCCAGAAAGATGCCTCGATTCGCTACAAGGCCAACGCCGACTACTTCCGTGGCAAGCCGTCGGTCGACCCGCTGATCTTCGCCATCACCCCGGATGCCAACGTGCGCCTGCAGAAGTTGCGCCGCAACGAGTGCCAGATTGCCCTGTCGCCCAAGCCCCTGGACGTGCAATCGGCGCTGAAGGAACCCAACCTGAAAGTGGAAAAGACGGACGCATTCATGACCGCGTTCGTCGCCATCAACAGCCAGCATCCACCGCTGGACAAGCCTGAAGTGCGCCAGGCGATCAACCTCGCGTTCGACAAGGCCAACTACGTCAAGGCCGTGTTCGAAGACACCGCCGAGCCCGCCAATGGCCCGTATCCACCGAACACCTGGAGTTACGCCAAAGGTTTGCCGGGCTACACGCATGACGTCGCAAAGGCGCAAGCCTTGATGGCCAAGGCCGGGCTCAAGGACGGTTTCAAGACCACCATCTGGACCCGACCTTCCGGCAGCCTGCTCAACCCGAACCCGAGCCTCAGCGCTCAAATGCTGCAATCGGACCTCGCGCAGATCGGTATTCAGGCCGAGATTCGGGTGATCGAATGGGGCGAGTTGATTCGCCGCGCCAAGGCCGGTGAACACGACCTTCTGTTCATGGGCTGGGCCGGCGACAACGGGGACCCGGACAACTTCCTTACGCCGCAGTTTTCCTGCGCCGCGCTCAAGTCGGGCACCAACTTCGCCCGCTACTGCAACCAGGACCTGGACAAATTGATCAACGCCGGCAAGACCACCAGCGAGCAAGGTGTGCGCACCAAGCTCTACGAACAGGCCCAGGCGCAGATCCAGCAGCAGGCGTTATGGCTGCCGCTGGCCCACCCGACCGCCTTCGCGCTGACGCGCAAGGATGTCGAGGGGTACTCGGTCAGCCCGTTTGGCCGCCAGGATTACTCCAAGGTCAGCCTCAAATAATCAGCGTCGCCACAAATCCTGTGGGAGCGGGCTTGCTCGCGAAGGGGGTGTGTCAGTCGACATCAATGTTGCCTGACACACCGCTTTCGCGAGCAAGCCCGCTCACAGGGAATTTGTGTTTGTCGGGCTTCCCGCTACAGCCACCCATACTCGGCCATGGACAGCGGCTCGCCATCCCCGATGATGAAATGGTCGAGCACCCGCACATCGATCAGATCCAGCGCCTCCTGCAGGCGCTTGGTCAACGTGCGGTCGGCCTGACTGGGGTTGGTATTGCCCGACGGGTGATTGTGGCAGAGGATCAATGCTGCGGCGTTGTGGGCCAGGGCACGCTTGACCACCTGCCGGGGATGGACACTGGTGCTGTCGATCGAGCCGCGAAACAACGCCTCGAAGGCCAGCACTTGATGCCTGGAGTCCAGAAACAGACAGCCGAACACCTCATGAGGCTCGTGGCGGAGCATCGACTTCAGGTAATCCCGAACCGCCTGCGGATTTTCCAGCGCCGATTTCTGGCGCGCCCGTTCGGCCAAATGCCGCCTGCCCATTTCCTGCGCCGCCTGCAACTGAGCGAACTTCGCCGGCCCAAGCCCCAAGTGCCTGCTAAATTCGGCCTGATCAGCCTCGAATAACGAGCGCAGGCTGCCAAACTGACTCAAGAGGTGTCGCGCCAGGTCCACCGCGCTTTTGCCGGCCACACCGGTTCGTAAAAAAATGGCCAGCAGTTCGGCATCCGAAAGACTCGCTGCCCCCAGTTCAAGCAATCTCTCCCGCGGCCGCTCGGCTGCCGGCCAATCGCGAATACTCATAACACCTCCCTGGAATATGGGCGCCGCTGTTCCGTAGCGGTCGCTGTGATATCGTAGCCCATCTTTTTTGCGGGCGATTTCATCCCTGGGGAGGGGGTATCGCCATGCAGTCATCAACGAAATGAAAGGCAGACCTATGCAGCGGCTGTATCGGAAACGCATCGTTCTGGGCGTCGGCGGTGGCATTGCTGCCTATAAAAGCGCCGATCTGGTTCGCCGCTTGATCGACCAGGGCGCCGAAGTGCGCGTGGTCATGACCCGCGGTGGCAGTGAGTTCATTACCCCGCTGACCATGCAGGCCCTCTCCGGGCACCCGGTCCACCTCGACCTGCTGGACCCTGCGGCAGAAGCCGCCATGGGCCACATCGAACTGGCCAAATGGGCCGACCTGGTGCTGATCGCCCCCGCCACCGCGGACCTGATCGCCCGCCTGGCCCAAGGCATTGCCGACGACTTGCTGACCACGCTGGTGCTGGCCACCGACGCCGTGGTCGCCGTTGCCCCGGCGATGAATCAGGCCATGTGGCGCGATCCAGCCACCCAGGCCAACCTGCACACCCTCGAAAACCGCGCCCTCAAAGTCTTCGGCCCGGCCTCAGGCAGCCAGGCCTGCGGCGACGTCGGCATGGGCCGCATGCTCGAAGCCACCGACCTCGCCCAGTGTGCGGCGGACTGCTTCCAGCGTCAGGCACTGACCGGCAAACACGTGCTGATCACCGCCGGCCCGACCCAGGAAAACATCGACCCGGTGCGCTACATCACCAACCACAGCTCAGGGAAAATGGGCTTTGCCCTGGCCGAAGCCGCGGTAGAAGCCGGCGCCCGTGTCACGCTGATCACCGGGCCGGTGCACCTGCCGACGCCGGATCGCGTCACCCGCATCGACGTGGTCAGCGCTCGCGACATGCTCGCCGCGTGTGAAGCCGCGATCCCCTGCGACCTGTTTATCGCCTCGGCAGCAGTCGCAGACTACCGCCCGGAAGTCGTTGCCCCACAGAAACTCAAGAAAGATCCTACGAACGGCGACGGCTTGTTGCTACAGATGGTGCGCAACCCAGACATCCTGGCCACCATCGCCACCCGTCCCGACCGTCCATTCAGTGTCGGCTTCGCCGCCGAAACCGAACACCTGCTCGACTACGCTGCCCGCAAGTTGAAAGACAAGAACCTCGATTTGATCGTCGCCAACGACGTCGCCAACCCGAGCATTGGCTTCAACAGCGAAGAAAACGCCTGCAGCGTGATCGACCGTCAGTTACACGCCACACTTTTCGCCCAGACCAGCAAGAGCAAGATTGCCCGCCAGCTGATCACTTTTATCGCCGAACGTCTGAACCAGGTTTAATTTACATGCACGCTTTGCAAGCCAAGATCCTCGACCCCCGCATCGGTACCGAATTCCCGCTGCCGCAGTACGCCACGCCCGGCTCCGCCGGCCTTGACCTGCGCGCCATGCTGGAAAAAGACACCGTCATCAAGCCGGGCGAAACCCTGCTGATTCCTACCGGCCTGTCGGTGTACATCGGCGACCCCGGCCTGGCGGCGCTGATTCTGCCGCGCTCCGGCCTGGGTCATAAGCACGGCATCGTGCTGGGTAACCTGGTCGGTCTGATCGATTCCGATTACCAGGGCCCGCTGATGGTGTCGTGCTGGAATCGTGGCCAGACCGAATTCAACATGGTGGTCGGCGAACGCCTGGCTCAGCTGGTGTTGGTGCCGGTGGTTCAAGCGCACTTCGAGATGGTCGAAGAGTTCGTCGAAACCCAGCGCGGCACGGGTGGTTTCGGGCATTCCGGCAGCCACTGATCAGCACGATACCTGTGGCGAGGGAGCTTGCTCCCTCGCCACAGGTGCTTTGTTTGCTGAAATTTGCACAAAGTTCATCTGGAAGGTTTACGGCTCAAAATCAAGGCATTGGCCAGTGATTCCCCCGCAAAAGCAGGTGGCATGGCCTTTACACACCACGAACTCTCTGCCGAAAACGCCGTCATACCCTTCAGTTTGAGCCAGCCGGTGAGTTTTTCGCCGACAGGCCCAGCCACTTTCAAGATGGAGCATTCCCAGTAATGAGCACCCCGGCAAATGTTGCACCCAAGTTCCCCGACAGCATCTTCCGCGCCTACGATATTCGCGGCACCGTCCCGGAATTCTTGAACGCTGAAACCGCTTATTGGCTTGGTCGCGCCATCGGCTCCCAGAGCCTGGCCCAGAACGAACCCAACGTTTCCGTTGGCCGCGACGGGCGCCTGTCCGGCCCGGAACTGGTAGAACAACTGATCAAAGGCCTGGCCGAGAGCGGCTGCCACGTCAGCGACGTCGGTCTGGTGCCAACCCCTGCGCTGTACTACGCCGCCAACGTACTGGCCGGCAAATCCGGTGTCATGTTGACCGGCAGCCACAACCCGTCGAACTACAACGGCTTCAAGATCGTCATCGCTGGCGACACCTTGGCCAACGAACAGATCCAGGCCCTGCACGATCGCCTCAAGACCAACAACCTGAGCAGCGGCCAGGGCAGCATCACCCAGGTCGAGATCCTCGATCGCTACAACACCGAAATCGTCCAGGACATCAAACTCGCCCGCCGCCTGAAAGTCGTGGTCGACTGCGGCAACGGCGCGGCCGGCGTAATTGCCCCGCAGCTGATCGAAGCCCTGAACTGCGAAGTCATTCCGCTGTTCTGCGAGGTCGATGGCAACTTCCCCAACCACCATCCGGATCCAGGCAAGCCGGAAAACCTGGTGGACCTGATCGCCAAGGTCAAGGAAACCAACGCTGACCTCGGCCTGGCTTTCGACGGCGACGGCGACCGCGTCGGTGTGGTGACCAACACCGGCAGCATCGTCTATCCGGACCGCCTGCTGATGCTGTTCGCCCGCGACGTACTGGCGCGCAACGCTGACGCGGAAATCATCTTCGACGTCAAATGCACCCGTCGCCTGACGCCGCTGATCAAGGAATATGGCGGTCGTCCGCTTATGTGGAAGACCGGTCACTCGTTGATCAAAAAGAAAATGAAACAAACCGGCGCCCTGTTGGCCGGCGAAATGAGCGGCCACATCTTCTTCAAGGAGCGCTGGTTCGGTTTCGACGACGGCATCTACAGCGCCGCGCGCCTGCTGGAGATCCTCAGCAAGGAAAAATCCACCGCGGAAGAGTTGTTTGCGACCTTCCCGAACGATATTTCTACGCCAGAAATCAATATCCATGTGACCGAAGAGAGCAAATTCAGCATCATTGATGCATTGCACGACGCGAAGTGGGGCGAAGGCGCTGACCTGACCACCATTGACGGCGTGCGAGTCGACTACGCCAAAGGCTGGGGCCTGGTTCGCGCCTCCAACACCACCCCGGTGCTGGTGCTGCGCTTCGAGGCCGATGACGAGGCGGAATTGCAGCGCATCAAGGAGGTATTCAAAGTCCAGTTGAAGCGTGTTGCACCTGATCTCCAACTACCGTTTTGATTTATTGAAGCGCCTTTTATCGAAGTGCCGGAGCCCTGAATGACCCTCGAACGCGAAGCCGCCGCCAACACCGCCAAGGTCCTGTCCGAAGCGCTGCCTTACATCCGCCGCTATGTCGGCAAGACGCTGGTGATCAAATACGGCGGCAACGCGATGGAAAGCGAGGAGCTGAAAACCGGCTTCGCCCGCGACATCGTGCTGATGAAAGCCGTGGGCATCAACCCGGTGGTGGTGCACGGTGGCGGCCCGCAAATCGGCGACCTGCTCAAGCGCTTGTCGATCGAGAGCCACTTCATCGATGGCATGCGCGTGACTGACGCGCAGACCATGGACGTGGTGGAAATGGTCCTCGGGGGCCAGGTGAACAAGGACATCGTCAACCTGATCAACCGTCATGGCGGCAGCGCCATCGGCCTGACCGGTAAAGACGCCGAGCTGATTCGCGCGAAAAAGCTCACCGTGACCCGCCAGACACCGGAGATGACCCAGCCGGAAATCATCGACATCGGCCAGGTGGGCGAAGTGGTCGGGATCAACACCGACCTGCTGAACCTGCTGGTCAAAGGCGACTTCATCCCGGTGATCGCGCCAATCGGCGTCGGCGCCAACGGCGAGTCCTACAACATCAACGCCGACCTGGTGGCGGGTAAAGTCGCCGAAGCGCTGAAAGCCGAAAAGCTGATGCTGCTGACCAACATCGCCGGCCTGATGGACAAGTCGGGCACGGTCCTGACCGGCCTGACCACCCAACAGGTCGACGAACTGATCGCCGACGGCACCATCTACGGCGGCATGCTGCCGAAGATCCGTTGCGCGCTGGAAGCCGTGCAAGGCGGCGTTGGCAGTTCGCTGATCATCGATGGCCGGGTGCCGAATGCGATTCTGCTGGAGATCTTCACCGATACTGGTGTGGGTACTTTGATCAGTAATCGCAAGCGTCACTAAGCGGTAACGCATACAAAAAGACCCCGCTCAGCCTGGCTGAGCGGGGTCTTTTTTTGCGCGGTACATCTGACAAACCGGCGGCGGCCCATTCGCAGACATCCCTGCAGGAGCTGGCTTGCCAGCGAAAGCGGCATAACTGACACACCGCGTCGCATGGTTCGCCAGCAAGCCGGCTCCTACGGGGTCAGACGCCGAATTGGGCGCGGTACGCTTCTACGGCCGGCAAGTGTTGCTTGAGCAGCGGATCGTCCGCGAGGAATTCGAGCACCTGGTTCAGCGAAACAATGCTGATCACCGGGATGCCGAAGTCACGCTCCACCTCCTGGATCGCCGACAACTCGCCGTTGCCTCGCTCCTGGCGATTCAGCGCGATCAGTACGCCCGCCGCCTTGGCACCGTCCTGGGAAGCGATGATCTGCATCACCTCACGGATCGCGGTGCCCGCGGTGATCACGTCGTCGATGATCAGCACCTCTCCGGTCAATGGTGCGCCGACCAGGCTGCCGCCTTCGCCGTGGGCCTTGGCCTCCTTGCGGTTGAAGCACCATGGCAAATCACGCTCATGGTGTTCGGCCAGGGCCACTGCAGTGGTCGCTGCCAGGGGGATGCCTTTGTAGGCCGGACCAAACAGTACGTCGAAGGGAATGCCGCTCTCGACGATGGCTGCCGCATAGAAACGACCCAGCTGCGCCAGGGCCTTTCCCGAGTTGAACAGGCCGGCGTTGAAGAAGTAAGGACTGGTGCGCCCGGACTTCAGGGTGAACTCGCCGAAGCGCAAAACGCCGCGATCGATGGCAAAACGAATGAAATCGCGCTGATACGCTTGCATGAAAAAAACCCCAAATACCACGGATTTAGCTAATTAGGTTGACGCCGTGTATCATACACGCACGCGATTTTTGGGGCCATTTATGCGGATCATCAGTGTGAACGTCAATGGTATTCAGGCTGCAGTGGAGCGAGGGTTGCTCAGTTGGCTGCAAGCACAGAATGCCGACGTCATCTGCCTGCAGGACACCCGCGCCTCCGCCTTTGAACTGGACGATCCAGCCTTCCAACTGGATGGCTACTTCCTTTATGCCTGCGAAGCCGAAGTTCCCGCCCAGGGTGGCGTGGCTTTGTATTCGCGGTTGCAACCGAAGGCAGTCATCAGCGGTCTCGGCTTCGAGACAGCCGACCGCTACGGGCGCTACCTGCAAGCCGATTTCGACAAGGTCAGCATCGCGACCTTACTGCTCCCTTCGGGGCAGAACGGCGATGAAGATTTGAACCAGAAGTTCAAGCTAATGGACGATTTCGCCCGTTATCTGGATAAACAGCGACGCAAGCGTCGCGAGTACATTTATTGTGGCTCGCTGTACGTGGCGCAACAGAAGCTGGATATCAAGAACTGGCGCGACAGCCAGCAATCCCCGGGCTTCCTGGCACCTGAACGTGCCTGGATGGACGAGATTGTCGGCAATATGGGCTATGTCGATGCCCTGCGCGAAGTCAGCCGTGAAGGCGACCAGTACAGCTGGTGGCCGGACAATGAACAGGCGGAAATGCTCAACCTCGGTTGGCGTTTCGACTATCAGTTGCTGACGCCGGGCTTGCGCCGCTTTGTACGCAGCGCACGTTTGCCACGCCAGCCGCGGTTCTCGCAGCACGCACCGCTGATCGTGGACTACGACTGGACGCTGACCATCTAGTTTTTCGCTGGCGCACCAGCCAACGCGAGAAAACGGTGTGAACCGGGCCATCTGCTGGCCGATGACAGGAAATGCCCGTATCGCGAGATACGGGCATTTTTCTTATGCAGCGGCGAAGAATGGCAGTGCCAGGTACAACTTGATCACAATGACATTAACGATATCGATGAAAAAAGCCCCCACCATTGGCACCACAAGGAACGCTATCTGTGAAGGTCCGTAGCGCTGTGTCACCGCTTGCATGTTAGCGATGGCCGTTGGCGTGGCACCCAGTCCAAAACCGCAATGCCCTGCTGCCAGTACGGCGGCGTCGTAGTTACTGCCCATGACCCTGAACGTCACGAAAATCGCAAACAGCGCCATGACCAACGTCTGCGCAGCCAGAATGATGAAGATCGGCAACGCCAGCGAAGCCAGATCCCACAGTTTGAGTGACATCAACGCGATCGCCAGAAACAGCGACAAGCTGACATTACCCAGCACCGAGACTTCACGTTCGAACACCTGATACAAACCCAGTGCTGAAAGTCCGTTGCGTAAAACAACACCCACGAACAAGACGCAAACAAATGTAGGCAACTCAAATGCGCTTCCGTGGAGCAGTCCATTCAGAAGAGAACCTGCCAGCAGGCTGACCGCAATCAACGCAAGTGTCTCGATAAACGAAAATGGCGTGATCGAGCGCTCTTTATTCGGCTGCTCAAAACCTTTTGGCACCCTTGGCTTTTCTTGCTCAATGCAGCCAGGTACTTGTGTCCGCTTGATCAGCAGGCGAGCGACCGGCCCACCAATCAAACCACCCAGCACCAATCCAAACGTCGCGGAGGCCATCGCAAGCTCAGAGGCCGACGCCAGACCATACTTCTCACTGAATGTTGCGCCCCACGCTGCGCCCGTGCCGTGGCCGCCCGCCAAGGTAATCGAGCCGGTCAGCAGGCCCATCAGAGGATCGAGCCCCAGCGCCGTTGCGAGACCGATACCCATGGCATTCTGCACCACTAGAAGGCCGATGACCGCCAGCAGAAAAACCCCCACTACCCGCCCGCCTTTCTTCAGGCTGGCGAAATCCGCGCTCAAGCCAATGGTGGCGAAAAACGCCAACATCAACGGCGTTTGCAACGAAGTATCAAATCGGACTTCTACATCGAAGCTTCGCAAAGCCAAGAGTGCCAAGGCCACCACCAGGCCACCTGCTACAGGTTCGGGGATGTTATAGGCGCGTAAAAAACCAATACGTGTAACCAGTCCGCGCCCCAGCAAAAGCACTAAAGAGGCGGCTACCAGTGTTCCATAAAAATCGAGTTGAACCATTGGGATTATTCTTGGATATATATTCAGGGGCGAACTTTTTACCTGGACACGCCTCTTGAACAGGTTGACTGTCTCAACACTGATTAATTTTAGATTCAAGGACCTTCAATGGTTTGAATATGTCGAAATATTTCATGAAATATTTCGTGAGGGCAACTTTATCAACCGCCAAGTCTTATTGCCAAGCATATAGGCAGCACTGTCACTGTGCAGTTGTGACTAAAAGTGTAAGATCCAGCGGTGCTCTTGGCGACAAGTAGCTTGCGACACTAATTGTCGTAAATTGCAAGTGACGCACATAACCAGAAACATTTATCCCACTTCAGAAAAGCAAATACCCCCATTCAAGGGGGTATTTACTTTAATTGGCAAACCGGGCTGACGGCCTGTTAAACGCACTGGCTTTTAGTGGGTGAGGGTTTGATACCCTGAGACGTTGAATATTATTTGATCAGGCGCCACGTGAACGGGTAGCGATACGGAAACCCTTCATTAGCTTTCACCCCGGCAATAATCGTCAGCACCACCGCACCAATCGCCACCAGCCCGATCAGGAAGAACCCGACGACCACCACCATCAGCAAGATGGAAAGGCCGGTGGCAATCGCGACGGTGATCTGGAAGTTCAGCGCCTCCTTGCCCTGCGCATCGATAAACGGGTCCGTCTCGCGCTTCATCTGCCACAGAACCAGCGGGCCGATCAGCGTTCCGAACGGAATCCAGACCCCCAACAAGGCGGACAGGTGACAAAACATCGCCCATTGCCGAACCTCTTTGCTCGGCGTGGGTAGCAGCTGTTGCTCGTCACTCATAACGCCCTCCTTGCCTGGATCGGGTTCGATCAGTCGGCCAGTGCAGCCTTCTGCAGCTCGAAGATTTCGCTCATGCCTTTCTTCGCCAGTTCCAGCATGGCGTTCAGCTCTTCAGGCTGGAACGGCGCGCCTTCGGCAGTGCCCTGTACTTCGATGAAGCCGCCGGTGCTAGTCATCACCACGTTCAGGTCGGTCTCGGCAGCCGAGTCCTCGAGGTAGTCGAGGTCGAGCACTGGCTCGCCTTGATACATGCCCACCGAAACAGCAGCGATCATCTGCTTGAGCGGGTCGCCGCCTTTCAGGCCGCCGCGCTTCTTGATCACTTTCAGGGCGTCGACCAGTGCAACCATGGCACCGGTGATGGACGCTGTGCGGGTGCCGCCGTCAGCCTGGATCACGTCGCAGTCGACGTACAGGGTGACGTCGCCCAGCTTGGACATGTCCAGCGAAGCGCGCAGGGAACGACCGATCAGACGCTGGATTTCCAGGGTGCGACCGCCTTGCTTGCCACGGCTCGCTTCACGCTGGTTACGCTCGCCGGTGGCGCGCGGCAGCATGCCGTACTCGGCGGTCAGCCAACCCTGGCCCTGGCCCTTGAGGAACCGCGGCACGCCGTTCTCGACGCTGACGGTGCAGATGACTTTGGTATCACCGAACTCGACCAGTACAGATCCCTCGGCGTGTTTGGTGTAGTTGCGGGTAATGCGGATCGAGCGGAGCTGATCGGCAGCGCGACCACTTGGACGTTTCATAGGGAATACCTGTACGGGGACGGAAAACTGCGGAGCATTATAGAGCCGTGGGCCGCGCGTGGGCACTTCTAAAAAAATCAGCCGACGACTGAAGGCCCGCAATAGAGCATAACCGACGGCCTGCAGCTCTTTGTCACACGGTGTGTTTGGGCGCATCCACCCCACTGCGCTACAATCCTGCGCCTTTGCTGCCTCTGGGCATACATTCATATTGATCGGGTCCGCGAAACCTTTGGTGACGCATGAACCTGAATTGCGAGGTACCTCCATGGTGCACAGCATGACCGCCTTCGCCCGCGTCGAGAAAGCCGGTGCCCAAGGCACCCTGAGCTGGGAACTGCGCTCGGTCAACAGCCGCTACCTGGAGCCGCACTTGCGTCTGCCGGAATCGTTTCGCGACCTCGAAGGCGCGGTCCGCGAAGCGCTACGCCAGGGCATCTCCCGCGGCAAGCTCGAGTGCACCCTGCGCTTCACCGAAGAAAACACCGACAAACCCCTGCAAGTGGACCGCGAGCGCGCCGCGCAATTGGTCGCGGCTGCCGAGGCCATCGCGGGCCTGATCAAGAATCCGGCCGCACTCAATCCGCTGGAAGTCCTGGCCTGGCCCGGCGTACTGGTGGGCGATGCCACCGACCCGCAAGCCTTGAGTGCCGAAGCACTGACGCTGTTCAACGAAGGTTTGAAAGAGCTCAAGGCCGGCCGCGAGCGCGAAGGCGCGGAGCTGGCGCGATTGATCAACGAGCGCCTGACGTCCATTGAAGAAGACGTGGTGACCCTGCGTGTACTGGTCCCGCAGATGCTCGCCGCCCAGCGCCAGAGAGTCCTCGACCGCTTTGCCGACATGAAAGCCGAAATGGACCCGCAGCGCCTGGAGCAGGAAATGGTCATGCTCGCTCAGAAGAGCGACGTCGCCGAAGAACTGGACCGCCTGAGCACTCACATCATCGAAGTTCGCCGGGTGCTCAAGTCCGGCGGTGCTGCCGGGCGGCGCCTGGACTTCCTGATGCAGGAGCTCAACCGCGAAGCCAATACATTGGGCTCCAAAGCCTTCGACCCGCGCAGCACCCAGGCGGCGGTCAACCTCAAGGTGTTGATCGAGCAGATGCGCGAACAAGTGCAGAATATTGAGTAAGGCAAACCCGACATGACCCACAGCACCGGCACCCTGTACATCATTTCCGCCCCCTCGGGCGCGGGCAAGAGCAGCCTGGTCAAGGCCCTGACCGACGCTGACCAGGAGATCCGCGTCTCGGTCTCCCACACCACCCGGGCCATGCGCCCCGGTGAAGTGAACGGCGTGAACTATCACTTCGTCGAACGCGGCGAGTTCGTGAAGATGATCGAACACGGGGATTTCCTCGAGCGCGCCGAAGTGTTCGGCAACCTCTACGGCACCTCGCAAAGCCACCTGCAGCAGACCCTGGACGAAGGCCACGACCTGATTCTGGAAATCGACTGGCAGGGTGCCGAGCAAGTGCGCAAGTTGATGCCCCAGGCCCGTTCGATCTTCATTCTGCCGCCGTCCCTGCAGGCCTTGCACCAGCGCCTGACCAATCGCGGCCAGGACAGCGACGAGATCATTGATGGCCGGATGCGTGAAGCCGTCAGCGAAATGAGCCACTACGTCGACTACGACTACCTGATCATCAACGACGATTTTGCCCATGCACTGCGCGATTTGCAGGCGATTTTCCGTGCCAATCAGCTGCATCAGAAGCGCCAGCAGCAGCGCAACGGAAAACTTTTGGCTGAATTGCTTGGCTGAACAGCACTTCCCAAAAGTGCTTCAAGGGCTTTACATTGGCACTTATAGCGCGTTGAAGAGTCTGGTCAAAAAATCAGCGCTTCCCTAAACGCTGGTGATTTTTTAAACTGTCGAGTCCGCTCGCCCAACCGGGCAGCGCGCATATTGCATTCGCTCCGAGGAATACCATGGCCCGCGTAACCGTTGAAGATTGCCTAAACCACGTGGAAAACCGCTTTGAGCTGGTCATGCTGTCTACCAAGCGTGCCCGTCAACTGGCCACCGGCGGCAAAGAGCCCCTGGTTCAGTGGGAAAACGACAAGCCTACCGTTGTAGCCTTGCGTGAAATCGCTGAAGGCCTGATGAGCTACGAGTTCATCGCCAATGCTGAAATCGTCGAAGACGAACCGCTGTTCGCAGCGTTCGAGGACGAGTCCAACGAGGCCGTCTAAGCCATGCCTGGTCGACGTAGCACGGCGCGGGGTCACAACGAACGGCAGGATTTATCATGCCGAGCATAGACGCCCTCGCCGCTCGCTTATCGACCTACCTCGGCAAGGACCAGGTCAACCTGGTCCGCCGAGCGTACTTCTACGCCGAACAAGCCCACGACGGCCAACGCCGCCGTAGCGGTGAGGCGTACGTCACGCATCCTCTTGCGGTGGCGAATATTCTTGCCGACATGCACATGGACCATCAGAGCTTGATGGCAGCCATGCTGCATGACGTGATCGAAGACACCGGGATTGCCAAGGAAGCGCTGCAGGCGCAGTTTGGCGAAACCGTGGCCGAACTGGTCGACGGGGTCAGCAAACTGACCCAGATGAACTTCGAGACCAAAGCCGAAGCCCAGGCCGAAAACTTCCAGAAAATGGCCATGGCCATGGCCCGCGACATTCGCGTGATCCTGGTCAAGCTGGCCGACCGCCTGCACAACATGCGCACCCTGGAAGTGCTGTCCGGCGAAAAGCGCCGACGGATCGCCAAGGAAACCCT
Organism: Pseudomonas sp. MPC6; assembly: GCF_006094435.1. Classification (NCBI taxonomy): domain Bacteria; kingdom Pseudomonadati; phylum Pseudomonadota; class Gammaproteobacteria; order Pseudomonadales; family Pseudomonadaceae; genus Pseudomonas; species Pseudomonas sp. MPC6. Next base: position 33,665 of record NZ_CP034783.1, read on the forward strand.
GGAAATCTATGCACCCATCGCCAACCGGCTGGGCATGCACGCCATCCGCATAGAATTCGAGGACCTCGGCTTCAAGGCCATGCACCCGATGCGTTCCGCGCGGATCTACCAGGCGGTCAAGCGCGCCCGGGGCAACCGCAAGGAAATCGTCAACAAGATCGAGGAATCCCTCAGCCACTGCCTGGCCATCGACGGCATTCAGGGCGAGGTCAGCGGTCGTCAGAAACACCTCTACGGCATCTACAAGAAAATGCGCGGCAAGCGTCGGGCCTTCAACGAGATCATGGACGTCTATGCGTTCCGGATCATCGTCGACAAGGTCGATACCTGCTACCGCGTGCTGGGTGCTGTGCATAATTTGTACAAACCGTTGCCGGGGCGTTTCAAGGATTACATCGCGATCCCCAAGGCCAACGGCTATCAGTCGCTGCACACCACGTTGTTCGGCATGCACGGTGTTCCGATCGAAATTCAGATCCGCACCCGTGAAATGGAAGAGATGGCCAACAACGGCATCGCCGCCCATTGGCTGTATAAATCCAGCGGCGACGAGCAGCCCAAAGGCACTCACGCCCGCGCCCGCCAGTGGGTCAAAGGCGTGCTGGAGATGCAGCAACGCGCCGGCAACTCGCTGGAATTCATCGAGAGCGTGAAGATCGACCTGTTCCCGGACGAGGTCTACGTGTTCACGCCCAAGGGCCGGATCATGGAGTTGCCCAAAGGCTCCACCGCGGTCGACTTCGCTTACGCGGTGCACACCGACGTGGGCAACAGCTGCATCGCCTGCCGGATCAATCGTCGTCTCGCACCGCTGTCCGAACCGCTGCAAAGCGGCTCCACGGTCGAGATCGTCAGCGCCCCCGGCGCTCGGCCGAATCCGGCATGGCTGAACTTCGTGGTGACCGGCAAGGCGCGTACCCACATCCGCCATGCGCTGAAGCTGCAACGCCGCTCCGAGTCCATCAGCCTGGGTGAACGCCTGCTGAACAAGGTCCTCAACGGTTTCGACAGCTCCCTGGACAATGTCCCGGGCGAGCGCGTCAAGGCGATGCTCACCGAGTACCGCCTGGAATTGATCGAAGACCTGCTCGAAGACATCGGCCTGGGCAATCGCATGGCCTATGTCGTCGCCCGTCGCCTGCTCGGTGAAGGCGAACAGCTGCCCAGCGCAGAAGGTCCGCTGGCGATTCGCGGCACCGAAGGCCTGGTGCTCAGCTATGCCAAATGCTGCACGCCAATCCCGGGCGACCCGATTGTCGGCCACCTGTCCGCAGGCAAAGGCATGGTCGTGCACCTGGACAACTGCCGCAACATCAGCGAAATCCGTCACAACCCGGAAAAATGCATCCAGCTCTCGTGGGCCAAGGATGTCACCGGCGAATTCAACGTCGAACTGCGCGTCGAACTGGAACACCAGCGTGGCCTGATTGCCCTGCTGGCCAGTAGCGTCAACGCCGCCGACGGCAATATCGAAAAAATCAGCATGGACGAACGCGATGGTCGCATCAGCGTGGTCCAACTGGTGGTCAGCGTGCACGACCGCGTGCACCTGGCCCGCGTGATCAAGAAACTGCGCGCCCTGACCGGGGTGATCCGCATCACCCGCATGCGTGCGTAGCCCATCCATTACAAGGAGTCATTCATGACCAAGACTGTTATCACCAGCGACAAGGCCCCGGCCGCCATCGGCACTTACTCCCAGGCGATCAAGGCTGGCAACACCGTCTACATGTCGGGCCAGATTCCCCTGGACCCAAAAACCATGGAACTGGTCGAAGGCTTCGAAGCCCAGACCGTCCAGGTGTTCGAGAACCTCAAGGCCGTGGCCGAAGCCGCCGGCGGTTCGTTCAAGGACATCGTCAAACTGAACATCTTCCTCACCGACCTGAGCCACTTCGCCAAGGTCAACGAGATCATGGGCAAGTACTTCGACCAGCCTTACCCTGCCCGCGCCGCCATCGGCGTCGCCGCCCTGCCGAAGGGTTCGCAGGTCGAAATGGATGCCATCCTGGTCATCGAGTAAATGCGCACGGCGCAGCCTTCTCCAGGCTGCGCCGCTGATGCTGCAAAAAGAAGCGTTCTGAAAGGATTCCACCCATGCGCCACGCGCTAGCTCTTTCGCTGCTCGCCCTACTCTTGGGCGGTTGTGCCAGCAACCCTGCCGACCGTGACATCAGCGGCACTTGGATCAACCAGGTGGCGATCGATGCTGCATCCAGAGGCGGTCCCCTGCGTGAAGCGCTCCAGGCCTATGGCCCGAACCTGGAGTGGGACGTCAACACCAAGGCCGCTCAGGCCCGCTACACCAACGGTTTTGAAAACGTCGACGGCAAGCTGCTGGGCGAAAAATCCGGCGCCTGGAAAGTCGACTTTTATGGCAGCGCCGGTAGTGAGCTCAAGCGCGATGGCAAACAATTGAGTCAGGCCGCCAGCGAGAACGAGCCGGAACAGGTCTTCGACCGCGCACAGGTTCAGGTGCCGGACGGCGCACCGCTGGGCGCCAGTTTCGAGCGCGCGCTGTACTCCTCTTATTTGGGAGGCAGCTGGAAAGTCGTCAACGGGCCCGGTGAGGGCAACACTGTGCAATTTCAGGCCGACGGCCAGATAGCCGGCCTGCCCGGTGCCGATCGTTATGCCCTCTGCCTGGCTGGCGATTGCGCTTCAATGAGCGGCGGCAATGACAACATGTGGCTGCAACTGAACGGCCAGGGCAACACCTGGATCTTTGCTCGTAAAGGCAAAGAACTGGAAATTCTCCAGGCTGTGAATACGGCGCAGACGGACGAAATGCCTCAGTTCACGCCGGGTGAGCGCAAGTGGTTGCTCGAGAAGCAGTGACCCGGTCTCACAGCCAACGCATGACAATGTAGGAGCCGGCTTGCCGGCGAAGGGGCCGTAACATTCAACATCACTGTTGACTGATACACCGCCTTCGCCGGCAAGCCGGCTCCTACAGGTGTTTTGAATGTCCGCAGGTCAGCAGCGACCTTCGAGAATCGCGGCATACCCTTCGCGATAGCTTGGATACTTCGGCATCCACCCCAACGCCTTTACCCGGGCATTGCTGCACTGCTTGCTGCCCGTACGACGCACGCTCGCATCCTCAGCCCACTCCGTCACGCCCAGATACTCACGCAGCCAGCCCACCACTTCCGCCAGGGGTGCAGGGGCGTCGTCCACGCCGATATAAACGTCATCCAGCCCCACACCGCGTCGATCCGCCTCCAGCAGATACGCCAACAGCCCCGCCGCGTCGTCGACGTGAATCCGGTTGCCATACAACGGCGGCTCGATCGCCACGCGATACCCTCGACGAACCTGGGTCAACAGCCACTCACGGCCTGGACCATAAATGCCGGTCAGGCGCACGATGCTGGCGGGGATCCCGCTCTGCAGCGCCACTTGCTCTGCTTCCAGCATCAAACGGCCTGAGTAGCCTGCCGCAATAGTCGGCGAAGTCTCATCCACCCACTCCCCCTCCTGCTGACCGTAAACGCTGCTGCTGGACACAAATAGCACCCGCTTTGGCTGCTGGCCATGCTGCTGCAACCAGCCCAGCACATGCTGCAAACCCTCGACATAGGCGGCGCGATAGCCCGCTTCGTCATGGTCGGTGGCGGCAGCGCTGTACACCAGATAGTCCAGCGGCCCCATGGGCCAGTCAGCCGGACACTGCTCGCTGAACAAGTCACCGGCAACTCCGATGACCCCGGCCGGCAGCCGCGACACACTGCGTCGCAGACCATAAACCTGCCATCGTTCGGCCAGCAATTGCGTGGCCAGACGGCTGCCGACATCACCGCAGCCGGCGATCAAAACAGAGGGCGCGGACATCAAAAAACTCCTTTCGCAAAGCTACAGACTAGCGCCGGCAGTGGACGAGCGGCTAGTAATGCAAGAAAAAAAGATACTCTATTACTTCTGTTAACAAGAATTACTTGCAATAATGCCCGCCACTTTTGTTCTCGGCCTCACGAGGCCTGGAAGAGCATTTACCGATTTTCTTTCTCAGGTCCGGCCAGCATGACACCCAATCAATTCCCCGCTTCGCCAACCAAACGACCTCGCGCCTGGAGCGCAGTGGCCGCCCTGCTGCTCAGCCTGATGCTGGCGCCAACTGCCGCTTTCGCTGACGCACAAGCCCCAACAACCCCGGCCGCTACGGCTGCGGCACCCGCCGATCAAGCGCCAGCTGGCGCACCAGCCGTGACGCCAGCCGCGACTGACCCGGCCCAGGCGGTAGACAGCATCGCCGAAGACGCTCCTGAAGTCCTCGAAGCCGACAACACCCTCGGCATGGCCCACGACCTGTCGCCATGGGGCATGTACCAGAACGCCGACATCATCGTGAAAATCGTGATGATCGGCCTGGCCATCGCTTCGATCATCACCTGGACCATCTGGATCGCCAAGGGCTTCGAGCTGATGGGTGCCAAGCGTCGTCTGCGCACCGAGATCGTCCACCTGAAAAAAGCCACCACCCTTAAAGAAGCCAGCGTGACCGCCACCAAGGCTGGCACCCTGGCCAACCTGCTGGTCCACGATGCGCTGGAAGAGATGCGCCTGTCGACCAACAGCCGCGAGAAAGAAGGCATCAAGGAGCGCGTCGCCTTCCGCCTCGAACGCCTGGTGGCCGCCTGCGGTCGCAACATGAGCAGCGGCACCGGCGTACTCGCCACCATCGGTTCCACCGCGCCGTTCGTCGGCCTGTTCGGTACCGTGTGGGGCATCATGAACAGCTTCATCGGCATCGCCAAAACCCAGACCACCAACCTCGCCGTCGTGGCGCCCGGCATTGCCGAAGCGCTGCTGGCGACTGCGTTGGGCCTGGTGGCCGCCATTCCGGCGGTGGTGATCTACAACGTGTTCGCCCGCTCCATCGCCGGTTACAAGGCGCAGGTATCCGACGCGTCGGCAGAAGTCCTGCTGCTGGTCAGCCGCGACCTGGACCACCAGCCTGAGCGCAGCTCGCAACCGCACATGGTGAAAGTGGGGTAATCGGCCATGGGCCTGCATTTGAAAGAAGGCGCAGACGACGATCTGGCCGAGAACCACGAAATCAACGTCACGCCGTTCATCGACGTGATGCTGGTGCTGTTGATCATCTTCATGGTGGCCGCGCCGTTGGCCACCGTGGACATCAAGGTCGACCTGCCCGCTTCCACCGCCAAACCGGCGCCACGGCCAGAAAAACCGGTGTTCCTCAGCGTGAAAGCTGACCAACGCCTGTTCCTCGGCGAACAAGAAGTGAAAGCCGACGCGCTCGGCGCCACGCTGGACGCCAGGACCCAGGGCAAGAAAGACACGACGATCTTCTTCCAGGCCGATAAAGGCGTGGACTACGGTGACCTGATGAGCGTGATGGACAACCTGCGCTCCGCCGGCTACTTGAAGGTCGGCCTGGTGGGACTCGAGACGGCAGTCAAGAAATGATCACGACGCGCCATAAGCTGACGCGTTACGGCGGGAGCCTGGCCGTGGTGCTGGGCGTCCATGCACTGGCCATTGCGCTGGCACTGAACTGGACCTCGCGCCCACCGATCGAGTTGCCGCCGCAGGCGATGATGGTCGAGTTGGCGCCGATTCCGGCCCCGCCACCGCCGGCACCGCCCAAGGTGATAACGCCGCCACAGCCACCCGCCCCGGTGGAAGAACTGCCAATCCCGAAACTGGCTGAAGCGCCGAAAGCCGAGATTGCCGTGCCGAAGCCGGTCAAACCCAAGCCCAAGCCTCAACCGCCCAAGCCAGTAGAGAAAAAGCCGGAGCCGCCGAAGGAAAAACCTTCCGAGGAAAAACCGGCCGACACTCAACCGACCCAGGCACCGACGGAGAAATCCGCGCAACCGGCACCGGGCCCTTCGGCGGCGCAGCAAGCGGCCAAGGCCAGCTGGCAAGGCACCCTGCTCGCCCACCTGGCCAAGTACAAGAAGTACCCGGCCAGTGCCCAGGCGCGAGGCAAGGAAGGCTTGAACCGTCTGCGCTTTGTCGTGGATGGCGAAGGTAACGTGTTGTCGTTCGAACTGGTGGGCCGTTCCGGCAACGCCGATCTGGACCGGGCCACCCTGGAAATGATCCGCCGCGCCCAGCCGCTGCCCAAGCCACCGGCTGACATGTTGACCAATGGCGCCATCGAAATCGTTGCACCCTTTGTTTACTCGCTGGAAAAGCGCCGGCGCTAAAACACCGCCGACCTACTGCAGGAGCGAGCTTGCTCGCGAAGTAGGCGAACGATAACGCTCGAAACCTGAGACCCCGCGGCGGTCTCAGGTTTTTTCGCGAGCAAGCTCGCTCCTACGTCTGATAACGTGCGTCTATCGATTGCAGCCGGTATGCTTGGCCCGCAACTTCATGGACGCTTGCTATGACCCTCACAGAATTACGCTACATCGTTACCCTCGCCCAAGAGCAGCACTTCGGCCACGCGGCCGAGCGTTGCCATGTCAGCCAGCCGACGCTGTCGGTGGGCGTGAAAAAGCTCGAGGATGAACTCGGTGTGCTGATTTTCGAGCGCAGTAAGAGCGCCGTGCGCCTGACCCCGGTCGGCGAAGGCATCGTGGCCCAGGCGCAGAAAGTCCTGGAACAGGCCCAAGGCATCCGCGAACTGGCCCAGGCCGGCAAGAACCAGCTGACCGCACCGCTGAAAGTCGGCGCCATCTACACGGTCGGCCCGTACCTGTTTCCGCACCTGATCCCACAACTGCACCGGGTCGCCCCGCAGATGCCGTTGTACATTGAAGAAAACTTCACCCACGTGCTGCGCGACAAACTGCGCAACGGCGAGCTCGACGCGATCATCATCGCCCTGCCGTTCAACGAAGCCGATGTGCTGACCTTGCAGCTCTACGACGAGCCGTTCTACGTCCTGATGCCGGCCCAGCACCCCTGGACGCAAAAGCAATCCATCGATGCCGCCCTGCTCAACGACAAGAGCCTGCTGCTGCTCGGTGAAGGCCACTGCTTCCGCGACCAGGTGCTGGAAGCCTGCCCGACGCTTGCCAAAGGCAACGACGGCGCCAAGCACACCACGGTGGAATCCAGTTCGCTGGAAACCATCCGCCACATGGTCGCTTCCGGCCTGGGCATCTCGATCCTGCCGCTGTCGGCGGTGGACAGTCACCACTACGCCCCCGGCGTGATCGAAGTGCGCCCCTTGTCGCCCCCGGTGCCCTTCCGCACCGTGGCCATCGCCTGGCGCGCGAGCTTCCCGCGGCCCAAAGCCATCGAGATCCTCGCTGACTCCATTCGCCTGTGCTCGGTGGCCAAGCCGCCGGCACCGGTAGTTGCCGGTTAAGCCGCAGCCATGACCGAGTTGTCGCAAGTGTCGGTGACGGCGCTCAAGGGTGTCGGCGAAGCCATGGCCGAGAAGCTGGCCAAGGTCGGCCTGGAGAATCTCCAGGACGTGCTGTTTCACCTGCCGCTGCGTTATCAGGACCGTACCCGTGTGGTGCCGATCGGACATTTGCGGCCCGGGCAAGATGCGGTGATCGAAGGCACCGTCAGCGGCGCGGACGTGGTCATGGGCCGACGCCGCAGCCTGGTGGTGCGCTTGCAGGATGGCACCGGCGGGCTCAGCCTGCGCTTCTACCATTTCAGCAACGCCCAGAAAGAAGCCCTCAAGCGCGGCACCCGCATTCGCTGCTACGGCGAAGCACGGCCCGGGGCGTCGGGGCTGGAAATCTACCACCCGGAATACCGCGCCATCACCGGCGACGAGCCGCCGCCGGTGGATGAAACCCTGACCCCGGTCTATCCGCTCACCGAAGGCCTGACCCAGCAACGCCTGCGCCAACTGTGCATGCAGACCCTGACGATGCTCGGCCCCACCAGCCTGCCCGACTGGCTGCCGACCGAACTGGCGCGGGACTATCAACTGGCGCCGCTGGCCGATGCGATCCGCTACCTGCATCACCCGCCGGCCAATGCCGATGTCGACGAACTCGCCCTCGGCCACCACTGGGCGCAGCACCGTCTGGCGTTCGAAGAACTGCTGACGCATCAACTGTCCCAGCAGCGTCTGCGCGAGAGCATGCGCTCCCTGCGTGCGCCGGCGATGCCGAAAGCGTCGAAGCTGCCGGCCAAGTACCTGGCCAACCTGGGTTTCACCCCGACCAGCGCCCAACAACGGGTCGGCAACGAGATTGCCTACGACCTCAGCCAGCACGAACCCATGTTGCGGCTGATTCAGGGCGACGTCGGCGCGGGCAAAACCGTGGTCGCCGCCCTCGCCGCCTTGCAGGCGCTGGAAGCCGGGTATCAAGTGGCGCTGATGGCGCCCACCGAAATCCTCGCCGAGCAGCACTTCATCACCTTCAAGCGCTGGCTCGAACCGCTGGGCATCGAAGTGGCGTGGCTGGCGGGCAAACTCAAGGGCAAGAACCGCGTGGCCGCGCTGGAACAGATTGCCAGTGGCACCCCCATGGTGGTCGGCACCCACGCGCTGTTCCAGGATGAAGTGCAGTTCAAGAACCTCGCGCTGGCGATCATCGACGAACAGCACCGCTTCGGCGTGCAACAGCGCCTGGCGTTGCGGCAGAAAGGCGTCGGCGGGCGGATGTGCCCGCATCAATTGATCATGACCGCCACCCCGATTCCACGAACCCTGGCCATGAGTGCCTACGCCGACCTCGACACCTCGATCCTCGACGAATTGCCGCCCGGCCGCACGCCGGTAAACACGGTGCTGGTCACGGACACCCGGCGGGTCGAAGTCATTGAACGGGTGCGCGGCGCTTGTGCCGAAGGGCGCCAGGCCTATTGGGTGTGCACGCTGATTGAAGAGTCGGAAGAGCTGACCTGCCAAGCCGCCGAAACCACGTATGAAGACCTCACTGCCGCCCTTGGCGAATTGAAGGTCGGGCTGATCCACGGCCGCATGAAGCCCGCCGAGAAAGCCGCCGTCATGGCCGAATTCAAGGCCGCAAACCTGCAACTGCTGGTCGCGACCACGGTGATTGAAGTCGGCGTCGACGTGCCCAATGCCAGCCTGATGATCATCGAAAACCCCGAACGCCTCGGCCTCGCGCAACTGCACCAGTTGCGCGGGCGCGTCGGTCGGGGCAGTGCCGCCAGCCATTGCGTGTTGCTCTACCATCCACCGCTGTCACAGATCGGTCGTCAGCGGCTGGGCATCATGCGCGAAACCAACGACGGTTTTGTCATCGCCGAAAAAGACCTCGAGTTGCGTGGCCCCGGCGAAATGCTCGGCACCCGCCAGACCGGCCTGCTGCAATTCAAGGTCGCCGACCTGATGCGCGACGCCGATCTGTTGCCTGCCGTGCGCGACGCGGCGCAGGCGCTGCTGGAGCGCTGGCCGGATCACGTCAGCCCGCTGCTCGACCGCTGGCTACGCCATGGGCAGCAATACGGCCAAGTGTGAGCAGCGTCGCAGTTTCCAGACCGGCGTGTTAAACATGATGGTTATACTCCTGCAACTGTTCGAGAACGGATCGACACCATGACTGACGCTGCCCTCGCCCCCGAAACTCCGCGTACGCCGTCTGCAATTCGGCTGCTGCTGGGCAAGCAGGGCATTGCCTTTGATGAAGTCTTCGACCACCGCGGCCTGAGCGCCGCGCGCAAAGTGCAGGCGGTTCTGCTCGACGATACGGTCGGCACGCTCATGGTGCTGTTTCCTCAAAGCCAATTGCTGGACCTCCACCGCCTCACCGAACTCACTGGCCGCCGCCTGACCGCCGTGTCCCCCGAACGTCGGGTTAAAATGCTCGGCAAGCACAACCTGAGCCTGCTGCCCGGCCTGCCGGCGCTGACCAGTTCGCCGTGCCTGTACGAAGAAAGCCTGCTGCGCGAACCGACCTTGTTGATCGACTCGGGGGAGCCAGGCGTATGGCTGGAAGTCGCCCGCGAAGACTTCAAAACCCTGCTGACCAAGGCCAGCGCCGCCCACTTCGGCGAAACCCTGACCAGCATCCGCCCCAACCTCGATCGGCCCGACGATGACCGCCAGGAAATCACCCAGGCCGTCCAGGCGTTCACTGCACGACGCATCCAGCAACGCCTGGAAGAGACCATCGAAATTCCGCCCCTGGCCACGACCGCGCAAAAAATCATCAAGCTGCGGGTCGATCCCAACGCCACCATCGACGACATCACCGGCGTCGTCGAAACCGACCCGGCCCTGGCCGCACAAGTCATCAGCTGGGCGGCGTCGCCCTACTACGCTTCGCCGAGCAAGATTCGCTCAGTGGAAGACGCCATCGTCCGGGTGCTGGGCTTCGACCTGGTGATCAACCTGGCGCTGGGCCTGGCCCTGGGCAAAACCCTGAGCCTGCCCAAGGATCACCCGCAACAGACCACGCCGTACTGGCAGCAGTCGATCTACACCGCCGCCGTCATCGAAGGCCTGACCCGCGCCATGCCCCGCGCCCAGCGTCCCGAAGCCGGCCTGACCTACCTTGCGGGTCTGCTGCACAACTTCGGCTACCTGTTGCTGGCCCACGTGTTCCCGCCGCACTTCTCGCTGATCTGCCGCCACCTGGAGGTCAACCCGCACCTGTCCCACAGTTTTGTCGAGCAACACCTGCTGGGCATCAGTCGCGAACAGATCGGCGCGTGGCTGATGCGCTACTGGGACATGCCCGATGAACTGGCCACCGCCCTGCGCTTCCAGCACGACCCGAGCTACGACGGCGACTACGCCGAATACCCGAACCTCGTCTGCCTGGCCGTACGTCTGCTGCGCAGCCGCGGCGTCGGCGCAGGCCCGGTCGAAGACATCCCCGACGCCCTGCTGGAGCGCCTGAACATCAGCCGCGACAAAGCCGACGAGGTCGTCAGTAAAGTGCTTGAGGCTGAACTGCTGCTGCGCGAACTCGCGTCCCAATTCACCCACCCCTGAAAAGCATCCCACAGGATCGCGTCGCTCACCCCATTTGGTAACGACGCAAAACCTGTGGGAGCGTGGCTTGCCCGCGATGAATCCACCTCGGTCTGACTGACCACCTCAAACCTTGGCTTTGGCCTTGCGCGGCTTCAAATACTTGGTCAACCCCTGAAACCAGATCACCAGCGCCGGGTTGCCCTTGATCTGAATCGACTTGTCCTGAATCCCCGTCATAAACGCCAACTGCTTGTTCTTCGCCTGCATCGTCGCAAAGCCATACGCCGCATCTTTAAAGGCAATCGCAAACGCCGGCTCGGCATACACACCGGACTTGCTGATAATGCGCTGATCCTTCACCCGGAAATGCCGCGCCACCTTCCCATCAAGAGTCTGCAGCTGGAACACCAGATCCTTGTCACCCAACTGCTGCTGGAACGCAGGATTAGTCCGGCTGGCCTTACCCATCAACAGACCCAAAACCCACAGAAGAAAACGAAATTTCATACGTACAGCCTCAATGGAAAATGAACGGCCGGCGCAGTGTAGCGGCTCCAAGCGAGAACACCACCATCTCGTTGCGTTAGAAGAAGATGTCGTAGTTTTTGATGACGATGACTACCAAGTCATTACCAGTACTCACCAAAGCAGCGAGGACTTCGACCTTTCTGTAATTGTTGCCGCAGGCTGTAATTTTTTGGCTCTCGGTTCCTTCAATCTTTTCGGAAATTTCCTACATTACGCGGCGCCATCCATGAACTACCCGCCCATTGCTTTCACCGATAACCTCTGGCTGTCACCGAATAATCGGTGACTCGGACGTGCAAGTCCTGAATCGGCACAATCGTTTATGGCTATTCATCGAGCGTTTTCCTATGCTCGCGGATTGTTATGGCGGCTGTGTGTGGGAGACCTTCGGGTCTGCCGGTTTGCCGATTCCGGTCTTGCACACCTATACACAGCTGCCACCTCTTTCGAAGTGCAAGCGAATTGGTGTTAGCTCCTTAATATCGGTACTACTCCAATGATCAAACCAACACCCAATCCCCCAAGCCCCCGAAACGGCCACCTCTTCACCGTTTCCCCCGACATCCAAACCGAAGCCCTCCTGGCCAACGCCTCAGAAGACCTGCTGTCCATCAGCGCCATCGCCGCAGACCTGGCCGACGACGTAGAAGGCCGAAGCCGTTCCGTTGCCTTGGCAATCAGCAGAATGGCCGACGGCGTGTATCTACTGGTGGAACGAGCACTGGATCACATCGACTCACCGAATCCGGCGGCGCCTGCGGTCAAGGCGTAGAGAGATATCGAGGACATCCACCTGTAGGAGCTGGCTTGCCAGCGAAGAGGCCGTGTCAGTCGACATCGCTGCCGGACACCAGTCCACCTTCGCGAACAAGCTTGCGTCTACGCAATGTTGCTAATCACTTCAGAAACAAAAAACGTTCCACTGCATAACGACACCCCATCACGTTGCAACTTGAAACGCGCCATTACCAGTCACCAATGCAACATCCCGAAATAAGGGAAGTTTCCGACAACGGCAAAAGACCCTTCCTACATCCCCCCTTTCAATAACTTGTTAGCGTAATTCGGTAATGGACACCGGGATTATCAACGCACTAACGGGCGAATTGTCAGGAAGACTCTCGAATGTTTTTATCGCACATCGTGCCCACGTGGCGCGAGATTGAAAACCGCATAACTCATCAAATGGGCTATCAAGGAGGAGCCACCTATCGCACGCCATTCAACGAGCGTGCCCCCTCCCTGTCCCTCAACATCCGTCGTATCAACAGTGTCAGGTCTGCGTTCATCCAAGCCGAGTGGGAAGCCGGCCGTCTATTGAGGCAACGTTTCTCTGACCTCGACATCTCCAGCATCCTCAACGAGTTGATCGACGTCGTCAGTCAAATGGCAATGATCGTTGCCGGCAGTGTGTTGATCGGAGGAGCCATTGGTGCGAGTACAGGCGCGTTTCTCGGAGGGGCTGGCGCCATTCCCATGGGAGCCGCCGGTGCCGCGATGGGGTTGCAAGCCAGCACCTGGATATTGGGCATACTCGGCCTGTCGTCCATCGCCGAGTTTTTCGTCGAAGGCTTGCCGCGCATTGGCGAGTATTACCTGACTGGCATCAACACCGCATGGAAAGGCCCTCGGGGAGAGGAAGGATTAAACCCGTTCAGCCGGGACGATCCGTTCGCCCAAAGAAGCGCCGCACATGACATCGCGCTGGGGCATGTGGAGGTCGTCGCCCTGCTGCTGGGCGCCATCGTTGCTTACATTACCCGTGGTCGAGGAAATGCAAACATCCTCGCCCAGGAAATGCGAGCGAGCCCCAAAGGTGCGCGGCTGGGCGCATGGATGCTCAAACATGAAGACGCACTGAAAAAACGACCCGACCTGCAAACCTCGGCACCGCGCAAAGGCGCCCTTGGCCAGCAGGAGCCAGGGCCACCCGCACATCGTCCATCAGGAAAGGAAAAAGACTCCCCCCGTGACAAACCGAACGCAATGCCGCTTCATAAAGTCGAATGTTTCAAAGCGGACAAGCTGCCAGCGTCTAAAATCGGAGAGTTCGAGCGACAGTTGAAGGGGCAAGAGGACGGGCTGAATCGACTGACGGTTGATGAGTATTTGGAGAATATTGCAAATCCAGTGAAGCGCAGCAGATCTGCCGCCAGTCAAGCCCGAGAAGCTTTGGCAGCTCAACTGCAAAAGCGTTTTCAAGGTGAGTTTTCGCAGACCATGGATGCATTCGACGCTGAAGCGGCAGCCATCAAAAAATCCAAGGATACTATGTCAAATCTTGCAGGACTGCATAATCCCGATCTGAGCGCTGGCGGCAAGGATATAATTGGTGACTTCGGTGATCGACAAGTCAATTCCAGTATCGGTCCTCAGTGGAGGCCGAAAATCGCAAACTTGAAGGCTGCGGCTGAAAGCGTTCCCCCATCAATGCGTGAGTCAACCTTCCTCAATGTAAAACTACATAAGTGTTAGTAATAAGGAGGCATGGCGTGGATAAAATATTTGCAAGGTTTATAGAGAAATTCGGTGGACCGGTTGATCGGCAGGAAGTACCGATTTCAAGTATCGACCGTTACAGAGGTAAACTGCCCAATCTGTTGCTGGAATACTGGGCCGAACACGGATGGTGCGGTTATGGTGAGGGAATTTTCTGGATCGTGAATCCTCAGGAATATGATGGGGTGGTGGCGTCCTGGATTGAAGGGACAAAATTTGAAGCGGCTGATAACTATCATCTAATTGCTCGCAGTGCCTTTGGCCACCTGCACCTTTGGGGCGAAAAAACGGGTGCTTCACTTACTATTACGAGTTGTCTTTCACGATATACTACCCACACCTCGATATTTGCAGGAGAGCAATTGAATAAAGAACTGCAAAATTTCTTGCTTTCCACGGAAGTTAGTTACAACAATTATGACGACCTGTTCAAACCGGCAAAGAAAAAGCTCGGCACTCTTCGTCACGACGAGATGTACGGTTTTGTTCCAGCGCTGCTGTTCGGCGGTCCGGACACTCTCGCTCATCTTGAGAAAGTAAAGTCGGTAGAGCATCTGACATTACTGTCTCAGATCGCCGAGCTTCAGCCGTATAGCTTTTCAGATCTTTAAAGCATCAAAGCGCAGATTTCCAAGGAATCACCGATCATTAACACCTATCTCATTGTCAGATTTCATAAATGTTAAGGAAAAAGTAATGGATGAGGTGTTTTCAATTTTTCTGGAGACGTTTGGCGGACCTGTTGATCGGCAGGAAGTACCAGCGTCAAGCATTGAGCGCTATAGAGGCAAGCTGCCTAATCAGCTATTGGAATACTGGGCCGAACACGGCTGGTGCGGTTACGGTGATGGCATTTTTTGGATAGTGAACCCTCAAGAATACGAGGGGGTGGTGACGTCCTGGCTTGAGGGGACGGAATTCAAAGCATTTGATACCTACCACCTGATTGCCCGTGGCGCCTTTGGCGACTTGTATCTCTGGGGCGAAAAAACGGGATTTTCGCTTAAAATAACAAGTGTTCTTTCTCGGGTAGTTATTAAAAGTTTCGACATTACGAATGAGGAGATGGACAGAGAATTACAAAATTTTGTACTTTCCAGGAATGTGGATTCCAACGATTATGGCGACCTGTTCAAACCGGCAAAGAAAAAGCTCGGAACTCTTCGTCACGACGAGATGTACGGCTTTGTTCCAGCGCTGATGTTCGGCGGCCCGGACACTCTCGCTCATCTGGAGAAAGTAAAGGCGGTGGAGCATCTGACGCTGCTGTCTCAGATCACCGAGCTTCAGCCTTACAGTTTTTCAGACTTTTAAAGATGACTATCGCCACGCCCAAGCGTAGGTACTCTTCCCGTCGCTCCGGTCAAAAATCATAGCGCCGACCGAGGACGACAGGATTTTTTTCAATGAGAACATCAATTTTTCTCAATACAGGCTACATAAATTCTAACTACCTAAGGAGCGTTGCATGGATAGAGTATTTGCAAGGTTTATCGAGAAATTTGGTGGGCCTGTTGATCGGCAGGAAGTTCCCGCTTCAAGCATCGAGCGCTATAGAGGCAAGCTGCCGAATCTCTTGTTGGAATATTGGGCCGAACATGGTTGGTGTGGTTACGGTGAGGGGATTTTTTGGATCGTTAACCCGCAAGAGTATGAAGGTGTAGTGTCGTCGTGGATTGAAGGGACGAAACTTGAAGAACGTGACACTTACCATTTGATTGCCCGAAGTGCCTTTGGCGATTTGTATTTATGGGGTGAAAAAACGGGGTTCTCGCTTAAAATTACTAGTTTTATTTCTCAGTATTTTGTCCACGACTTTGAAATTACCAGTGGTGAAATGGACAGAGAACTACAAGATTTTCTTTTGTCTACAGAAGTGGAGTACAACGATTTCGATGACCTGTTCAAACCGGCGAAGAAAAAGCTGGGCACCCTGCGTCACGACGAGATGTACGGCTTCGTGCCAGCGCTGATGTTCGGCGGTCCGGACACTCTCGATCATCTAGAGAAAGTAAAGGCGGTGGAGCATCTGACATTTCTGTCTCAGATCGCCGAGCTTCAGCCCTACAGTGTTTCAGACCTTTAAAACAAATCAGGGGACAGCTCAGAAAATCTACTGGCCGTCAGCGCCATCTCCGACGATGTGGACGGCTCACACCGCTCAGTCGCATTCTGACAGAGTGCATTGGTGGAGCGAGTGCTGGAACATCCGGATGAGCCCGAAATGGCGATGGCGGCGCGTCGCTCAATATTGATGTCGCCTGACACACCGCCTTCGCTGGCAAGCCAGCTCCTACAAAGAACAGCGTCGTGCCGCATAAAAAATGGGCACCCAACCTCGTTGGCGTGCCCATTTTTTATTCCACTCCCCCGCATCGCGGGTGGAGAGACGGATTACGGATTAACACTATCTTTCAAAAACTTGCCCGGCTTGAACGCAACGGTATTACTGGCCTTGATTTTCACTGGCTCACCGGTTTGCGGGTTCTTGCCCGTACGTGCGCCGCGATGGCGTTGCAGGAAGGTCCCGAAGCCCACCAGCGTAACGCTGTCCTTGCGGTGCAGAGCGGCGGTGATTTCTTCGAGAACGGCGTTGAGAACGCGATTGGCCTGTTCTTTGGTGAGGTCTGCTTTTTCCGCGATTGCAGCGGCGAGATCTGGTTTACGCATTAGTGAAGCCCCTTTGACGGTTTTTTGTTGTTATGTCCGTGCCGTTCTCGTTGGAACAGCGCCCAAGGTGCCGCAGATGCTCTACTCTGCGGCAGACGGGAATGAGGATGGCACGCACGACAGAGCCGCGCCAGTCTCGGCGCGACCTTTGTAGGGGCAAAAGCGGGGTGATTCCGACAGAACGACCGCTATTTACGCCAGCAGTGGCGGAAGCTCTTTGTTCAGTGCCAGTTTTTCCATCACCGCCGCGCCTGTCAGGGCATAACCGAGCAAATTTCCACTGGCGTCACGGCATAAAACCTTGATGTCGGCGCCCTGCCCTTCGACCGTCCAGACACCTTCCGTGCCCCGTGGTGGTGGCGACACCACCAAGGGGCAGACCGGGGTTTTCACGGTGATCGGCATCGGTCCGTAACTCACGGCGGTGGGGTTTCCGGCGAGGGTTTGCGCCAGTGCTCTCGCACAGCTCATCAGGGGCATGACGTACAGCAGATTCAGCCCATCGACTTCGGCGCAATCCCCCAGCGCGTAGATATTGGCGTGGGAGGTTTTCAGGTGACGGTCGACCACCACACCGCGATTGACCTGCACACCGGCAGCAGCGGCCAGGTCGATGCGCGGGCGCAGGCCGATGGCCGACACCACCACATCGCAAGGAATCACCTGGCCATCGGACAGATGCGCTTCCAGCCCGTCAGCGACTCGCTGCAGGCGGTTGAGCACCGGCCCGAGGTGGAAGCGTGCGCCCAGGCTTTCCAGTCCGGCCTGGACCGCCGCGGCAGCCGCCGGGTGCAGCAGGGTCGGCATCACCTGCTCGCAGGGTGCAACCAGTTGCACCTGGTAACCGCCGAGCATCAGGTCGTTAGCGAACTCACAACCGATCAGGCCGGCGCCGAGCAACAACACCCGACGCTTGCCGGCCGCTGCCGCGCGAAAGCGGGCGTAGTCTTCCAGGTCGTTGATCGGGAACACGCAATCCGCCGCATCGCCATCGATGGGCACGCGCACGGTTTCCGCACCCCAGGCCAGCACCAGGTCGCGGTAGATCACCGATTCTTCGCCGATCCACAGGCGCTTGTGGCCCGGGTCGATGCCGCTGATACGGGTGTGGGTACGCACTTCGGCCTTCAACTGTTCGGCCATGGTGCCCGGCTCGGCCATGCTCAGGCCATCGGCGTCCTTGTTCTTGCCAAAGCCGGTGGAGAGCATCGGCTTGGAGTAGGAGCGTCCGTCATCTGCGGTAATCAATAGCAGCGGGGTTTCGCCATCGAGTTTGCGAAACTCCCGGGCCAGATTGTAGCCAGCCAGCCCGGTGCCAACGATCACGACAGGTGCGTTCATGCCTTACTCCTCTGAAGTCTTAGTTGATTTCGATCATTTCGAAATCCATCTTGCCCACGCCGCAATCCGGGCACAGCCAGTCTTCCGGCACGTCCTGCCACAGGGTGCCCGGCGCAATCCCGTCATCCGGCCAGCCGTCGGCTTCGTTATAGATCAGGCCGCAGACTACACATTGCCACTTTTTCATTCAGGTACATCCTCAGATTCAGGCTTTTGCCGGCGCGAACGGTCGATGGTTGGAGCGCTGCCGTCCGGCTCAGGGGCGTTTTGTACTGATCGGGCCCGGCAGATGCAAGCCTTCGGCGTAACGAAAGGGCGGATCAATCAAAATCGCCGACTGACATGGTAAGCTCGCGGCCTCATTTGCTGCCAATAATGACTCACTGTGCAACACTCAAACTCCCCCTGCGCGACGCTTCTCTGGCTCTCCCAAAGCCGGCTGACGCCCCTCCCCGACACGTCTACCCTCGACTGGCTGTTCGATGAAGGTTCGCTGACCCGGCGACTGACCCGGCTGTCGAATGACGGTTTCAGTGTCACGCCGCTGTTCGAAGGCTGGCAGCCACTGCGGGCCGACGAATGTGCCGCGCTGGACCTGGCCGAAGGCAGCGAGGGTTGGGTGCGCGAGGTGTATCTGCGCGGGCATGGCGAAGCCTGGGTCTTTGCCCGCAGCGTGGCGTCGCGCAGTGCGTTGCAGGGCGACGGTTTGCACATGGACGAATTGGGCAGCCGTTCCCTGGGTGAATTGCTGTTTTGCGACCAGGCATTCCAGCGCCGGGCCATCGAGGTTTGTCACTATCCTCAGGAATGGCTGCCGGCAGAGGCCCGAGCGCCCGGGTTGTGGGGCCGCCGTTCGCGCTTCGACCGTGGCGCCCTGAGCGTGCTGGTGGCCGAAATTTTCCTGCCGACCTTGTGGCGCGCTACCCGCGCCCATCCGGAGAATTGCTGATGTACCAGAGCCTGCTCAAGTCCCTGAATCGCGTGAACCCTCGGGCATGGGACTTCATTCAGCTGACGCGCATGGACAAGCCGATCGGCATTTACCTGCTGTTGTGGCCGACGCTGTGGGCGTTGTGGATTGCAGGGAAAGGTTCACCGTCCCTGGCCAATATCGTGATTTTCGTCCTCGGCGTGGTGCTGACGCGCGCGGGCGGTTGCGTGATCAACGATTGGGCCGATCGCAAGGTCGACGGCCATGTGAAACGCACCGAACAGCGACCGTTGGTGAGCGGCAAGATCAGCTCCAGGGAAGCGTTGATATTTTTTGCGCTGCTGATGGGCCTGAGTTTCCTGCTGGTGCTGTGTACCAACGCGGCGACCGTCTGGCTATCGTTCGGCGGCCTGGCGCTGGCGTTCAGTTATCCGTTCATGAAGCGCTACACCTATTACCCGCAGGTAGTGCTGGGCGCGGCGTTCTCCTGGGGGATGCCGATGGCGTTCACCGCCGAAACCGGCGAACTGCCCGCCGCGGCGTGGTTGCTGTGGATCGCCAACCTGCTGTGGACAGTGGGCTACGACACGTATTACGCCATGACCGATCGCGATGACGATTTGAGAATCGGCGTGAAATCCACGGCCATTCTGTTCGGTGAGGCGGACCGGGTGATCATCCTGACCCTGCAAGGGTTGGCGCTGGGTTGCCTGCTGCTCGCCGGCTCGACGTTCGAGTTGGGCGGCTGGTTTCATCTAGGATTGCTAGCGGCGGCGGGCTGTTTTGCCTGGGAGTTCTGGTACACCCGCGGCAAGGACCGGATGCGTTGCTTCAAGGCGTTCTTGCACAACCACTGGGCGGGGTTGGCGATTTTCGTGGGGATTGTGCTGGATTACGCGTTGCGTTGAGGCCGCGGAAGTTTTAGCAGGCGAGACTCGCTTTGTGTAGGAGCAAGCTTGCTCGCGATAGACGTTAACGATAACGCCTGCGACCTGGATAACCGCGTTGTCCTCACGTTTATCGCGAGCAAGCTCGCTCCTACAGGGAGCTTACATCTTCGGCCCGGAGTTGGTGATGACGTGCCAGACGTCTTTCATCTTGTCGCCTTCCTTGTCTCCTGGCTTTTTATCTTTCATGAAGTAGTACAGCGGCTTGCCGTCATAGGCCCATTGCATCGTGCCATCATCACGCTTGACGATCGACCATTTACCCTCGGCCTTGGCACCCGCTTCCGCCTTGAACGGCGGCCAGTTTTCCGCGCACTGACCGGTGCACACCGACTTGCCGCCAGTGTCCTTGTCGAACGTGTACAGGGTCATGCCCTTATGGTCGGCCATCACACCGTCTTTCATCATGACTGGCTCGGCAGCAAAGGCCATTGTCGGCAATGCCAGGGCAGCGGCCAACAGCAGGGCTTTGAAGGAATGCGGGTATTGTTTCATGAAAACCTTCCTTTTGTGGTTGTCAGGATTCGGACTTAAAGCTTAGTTCAGGATCATGACAATCGCCGGGCGACTAAAATACTGTCACACGACTGCAATAATTCCGTTATCTAATGCGGCGCAAGACAGTTAAATGACAAGAGGATTAACGCATGGTTGGCAGGAGCATTCTGATCGTCGACGACGAAGCGCCCATTCGCGAAATGATCGCCGTTGCGTTGGAAATGGCCGGCTACGATTGCATGGAGGCGGAAAACTCGCAGCAAGCCCACGCCATCATCGTCGACCGCAAGCCGGATCTGATTCTGCTGGACTGGATGCTGCCGGGCACGTCCGGTATCGAACTGGCCCGCCGCCTCAAGCGCGATGAGCTGACCGGGGACATCCCGATCATCATGCTCACCGCCAAGGGCGAAGAAGACAACAAGATCCAGGGCCTGGAAGTCGGCGCCGACGACTACATCACCAAACCCTTTTCCCCGCGCGAGCTGGTGGCGCGCCTCAAGGCCGTGTTGCGCCGAGCCGGGCCTACCGACGGTGAAGCGCCGATCGAAATCGGCGGCCTGCTGCTGGACCCGATCAGCCATCGCGTGACCATCGACGGCAAACCCGCCGAGATGGGCCCGACCGAATACCGCCTGCTGCAGTTTTTCATGACTCACCAGGAACGCGCCTACACCCGTGGTCAGTTGCTGGACCAGGTCTGGGGCGGCAACGTCTATGTCGAAGAGCGCACCGTCGATGTGCATATCCGCCGCCTGCGCAAAGCCCTCGGTGATGCCTATGAAAATCTGGTACAAACCGTGCGTGGCACCGGCTACCGGTTTTCTACCAAAGCCTGATCTTCGCCCGACAAGCTGACAAGGACGCGCTTTTAGTGAACCAAAACTGGCATGGCACCCTGATCCGCCACATGCTGCTGCTGGTCACCGCCTGCCTGGTGATCGGCCTGATTTCCGGCTACTACGGCTGGAGCCTCGCCGCGGGCCTGGGCCTGTACCTGGCCTGGACCCTCAAGCAACTGCTGCGCCTGCACGAATGGCTGCGCCTGCATAAACCCGACGAAGCGCCGCCCGACGGCTATGGCCTGTGGGGTGAAGTGTTCGACAGCATCTACCACCTGCAACGCCGCGACCAACGGGTTCGCGGGCGCCTGCAAGCGGTGATCGACCGGGTCCAGGAGTCCACCGCCGCATTGAAAGACGCGGTGATCATGCTCGACAGCGACGGCAACCTCGAATGGTGGAACCGCGCCGCCGAAACCCTGCTCGGCCTCAAGACGCCACAAGACAGCGGCCAGCCGGTGACCAACCTGGTACGCCATCCGCGCTTCAAGGAGTACTTCGAGCAGGACAGCTACGCCGAGCCGCTGGAAATCCCTTCACCGATCAACGATCGCCTGCGCATTCAGCTGTACATCACCCGCTACGGCAACAACGAACACCTGATGCTGGTGCGCGACGTCACGCGCATTCATCAGCTGGAGCAAATGCGCAAAGACTTCATCGCCAACGTCTCCCACGAGCTGCGCACGCCACTGACGGTGATCTGCGGTTACCTGGAAACCCTGCTCGACAATGTCGAAGACGTGAACCCGCGCTGGTCCCGCGCCTTGCAGCAAATGCAGCAGCAAGGCGGGCGCATGCAGACCTTGCTCAACGACTTGCTATTGCTGGCCAAGCTGGAAGCCACCGATTATCCGTCGGACAACCAGCCGGTGGCCATTGACGGCTTGCTGCAATCGATCAAGAGCGATGCTCAACAACTGTCGGGCCAGAAAAACCAGCGCATCACCCTGGAAGCCGACCCGACCATCCTGCTCAGGGGCAGCGAAGCCGAATTGCGCAGCGCATTTTCCAATCTGGTGTTCAACGCGGTGAAATACACCCCGGCCGAAGGCAATATCCGCATTCGCTGGTGGGGCGATGAGCAAGGCGCGCACCTGAGCGTGCAGGATTCCGGGATCGGCATCGACAGCAAACACCTGCCGCGCCTGACCGAACGTTTCTACCGAGTCGATTCCAGCCGCAACTCCAACACCGGCGGCACCGGGCTCGGGCTGGCCATCGTCAAACACGTGCTGCTGCGACACCGCGCGCGGATGGAAATCAGCAGCGTGCCCGGCCACGGAAGCACCTTTACCTGCCATTTTGCGCCGGCCCAGGTCAGCAAAACCCGGGTCATCAGCCCCGCCGACTGATACCGGCCAGCACACGCCACTAGTCAATCACATGGTCAGCCGCTACATTGGCTGACTTGTGCCTGCCCTTCAGGCACCGCATTTCCTCCTTTTTTGAATACACGGAAACCGCAAAACTCCATCATGGACCCATCCCCTGGCTTGACCCTCGCAACACTTTTCGCCGATTTCGGCATGATTCTTTTTGCTCTGATCCTGGTTTTGCTCAACGGCTTTTTCGTTGCGGCGGAATTCGCCATGGTCAAATTGCGCTCGACCCGGGTCGAGGCCATCGCTGAAAAGAACGGCTGGCGTGGACACATTCTGCGCACCGTACACAGTCAGCTCGATGCTTACCTGTCGGCGTGCCAACTGGGTATCACCCTCGCCTCCCTGGGCCTTGGCTGGGTCGGTGAACCCGCGTTCGCTCACATTCTCGAGCCGGTATTGAGCGCCGTGGGCGTAGAGTCCGCCGAAGTGGTCAAGGGCGTCTCGTTCTTCACCGCGTTTTTCATCATTTCGTACCTGCACATCGTGGTCGGCGAATTGGCGCCGAAATCCTGGGCCATCCGTAAACCCGAGCTGCTGTCGCTGTGGACCGCGGTGCCGCTGTACCTGTTCTACTGGGCCATGTACCCGGCGATTTACCTGCTGAACGCCAGCGCCAACACGATCCTGCGGATCGCCGGCCAGGGTGAGCCCGGCCCGCATCATGAGCACCATTACAGCCGCGAAGAACTCAAGCTGATCCTGCACTCCAGCCGCGGTCAGGACCCGAGCGACCAGGGCATGCGCGTGTTGGCGTCGGCGGTGGAAATGGGCGAGCTGGAAGTGGTCGACTGGGCCAACTCCCGGGAAGACCTGGTGACCCTGGAGTTCAACGCGCCGCTCAAGGAAATCCTGGCGATGTTCCGTCGCCACAAATTCAGCCGTTACCCGGTGTACGACAGCGATCGCCAGGAATTCGTCGGCCTGCTGCACATCAAGGATCTGCTGCTGGAACTGGCGGCCCTGGACCACATTCCCGAGTCGTTCAACCTCGCCGAACTGACCCGCCCGCTGGAGCGCGTGTCCCGGCACATGCCGCTGTCGCAGTTGCTGGAACAGTTCCGCAAGGGTGGCTCGCACTTCGCCCTGGTCGAAGAAGCGGATGGCAACATCATCGGCTACCTGACCATGGAAGACGTGCTGGAAGTGCTGGTGGGCGACATTCAGGACGAACATCGCAAGGCGGAGCGCGGGATCCTCGCGTACCAGCCGGGCAAGCTGCTGGTGCGGGGCGATACGCCGCTGTTCAAGGTCGAGCGCCTGCTGGGCATTGACCTGGACCACATCGAAGCCGAAACCCTTGCCGGGTTGATCTACGAAACCCTGAAACGGGTTCCGGAAGAGGAAGAAGTGCTGGAAGTCGAAGGGTTGCGGATCATCATCAAGAAGATGAAAGGGCCGAAGATTGTGCTGGCGAAGGTGTTGATGCTGGATTGATGTGCTGATCCGGATCGACGTCGATCCCTTCGCGAGCAAGCCCGCTCCCACACTTGATCTGCGTCGAGCCAATTTCATGTGATCGACACAAAACCAATGTGGGAGCGGGCTTGCTCGCGAAGGCGTCAGAACAGGCAATACATCATTGTTTGCCCAACGCAAAGTTGGGCAACGCCCCCACCGGCTGATTGAACTGGTACGGAATAGACACCAGCCCCAACCCGGTATTGCGCTGAACGACAAAGTGCAAATGCGGCCCGCTGCTGTTGCCGGTGTTGCCCGACAGCGCCAGCGCACTCCCCACCGAAACCCGCTGCCCCTCGCCAACGCTTACCGACCCTTGCTTGAGGTGCAAATACACGCCCATGGTCCCGTCATCGTGCAGCACCCGCACGAAATTCCCCGATGGATCGGTGCCGCGCCCGGTCTGACTGTTCTCGGTTTTCACCACCACCCCGCCCCGGGCCGCGATGATCGGCGTACCTTCAGGCATGGCGATGTCCATGGCGTAACGGCTCTTGGCACCGAAGTGGCTGTATTGACCATTGGCCCCCTGACTCAAGCGAAACGGCCCGCCACGCCAGGGCAACGGATAACGATAGGCCATGGCGGTTCCTGAGGGGTCGCCCAGGGAATACTGGAACCTTGGGGCATACACCAGAGGCTTTCCGGCTTGGGTGGCGGTGAGCAGCGCCAGACGAATGTTGCTGCGCGCCGGCATGACCCGGCGGATCGGCCGGCTCGGTGCGCCGCTGACGTTCTTCAACCTGGCAAAACTTAATTCGATCTCGACCGGGGCATACAGGTCATTGCGCACGTAAACGCTGTCCATGCCCTTCTGCTTCTTGATATCGAGGTACACCTGACGCTCGAGGCGCTCGACCATGCGATCGCGAAAAACGAACACCTGGGCGCCCTGCGTGGGGCGGTCGCTGTAGGAGACCACGCCATGGGCGTCTTTGGACTTGTAGATCGTAATGGCCACAGCCGAGGTGGAGGCCAGGAAAAGACCACAGAAAAACAGCAGGCGCGCGAGCATGGGCAAGATTCTGTCGAGTAAGGCCTGGGAGATGAGCCTAGCAGCTGCAATGGACCGGGCTAGTGGGCAGATGTTTCAAAATGGGCAGGCCGACGGATGTGTGGTGTATGTGCCGGCCCCTTCGCGAGCAAGCTCGCTTGTATGTTTAGACTTGAAGGGGTGGGCGGCGTTCCGACGAAGGCGGTCTGACAGGCAACGACGATTACGCGCCGGGAATGAAATGCTTCTGCGCCGTGCCACGCGCAATCAACCGGGAGATGTAGTCCAGCTTCTGCGCATCCTGATCGACAAAACGAAACGTCAGCTGCAACCATTGGCTGTCGGGTTTGGGCTCATGGGCGACGATGGCGTGCAGGTAGCCGTTCAGGCGAGCGGTTTCGGCGTTGTCGCCCTGTTCCAGATCGAGCACGGCGCAGTCGAGGACTTGTGGCAGGGAGTCAGTACGCTTGACCACCAGCAGTGCCTCCCTGAGGCTCAAGGCCTTGATCACACACTGCGCAATGCCATTGGGTAAACGCAGTTGGCCCTGGCCGCGACCACCGCTGAGTCCCGAGGACGCTGGCGCCTTGACCGGTGGGCTGTTGAGCAAACCGCGAGACGCTGCAGTCGGCGCGGCGGCGACGGCAGGTGGCGCGACCACAGCGGACGTACCGCCCGTCAATGCATTCAGGGAATCATTACCGAAGGCCGAATTGATTTTGCTCGGCACGCTGTTGATCAAGGCATCGAGCTTGCCAACCTTGTTCAGTGCCTGCTTGACCTTGGTCACCAACTGCTCGTTGGTGAAGGGTTTGCTGACGTAACCGGAAACGCCGGCCTGGATCGCCTGGACGACATTCTCTTTGTCGCCGCGACTGGTCACCATCACGAATGGCAGGGTCTTGAGGTGGTCCTGCTCGCGGCACCAGGTCAGCAGTTCCAGGCCGGACATTTCCGGCATTTCCCAGTCGCACAGCACGAGGTCGAACATCCCCCGTGCCAGCAAGGACTGAGCTTTCCTGCCGTTGACCGCTTCTTCGATGCGGATGCCCGGGAAGTAGTTGCGCAGGCACTTCTTCACCAGGTCACGAATGAACGACGCGTCGTCCACGACCAATACACTGACCTTACTCATCCACCACCCCTTTAAAAATCCTGGCAGGCATTGCCTTTCGCTGACGGCACATTGCCAAAACTGTAGAAGCCGGCTTGCTGGCGAAGGCGGTGTATCAGACGATACCAATGTGGCAGGTGACGACCCCTTCGCTGGCAAGCCAGCTCCTACAGAACTGCATTGCAGTCACGCCGGGACTTTTCGTTCGCGGGCGCTGCTTTCAAACAGGTAACCCACAAACAAAAACGCCCGGCCAAAGGGCCGGGCGCTTTTCTCGGGGCATCTTACTTATCGTCAGCGTTGCCCGGAACATTAGCGGTTTCGCTACTGGTACCTTCAACTTCTTCTTTCATGCGTTTAAGGCCCAGGTGACGCACGTCCGTGCCGCGCACCAGGTAAATCACCAGTTCGGAAATGTTGCGCGCGTGGTCGCCAATCCGCTCCAGCGAACGCAGGACCCAGATAATGCTCAAGACTCGCGAAATAGAACGCGGGTCTTCCATCATGTAGGTGGCCAGCTCGCGCAATGCCGTCTTGTATTCGCGGTCGATGATTTTGTCGTACTGCGCCACCGACAACGCGAGGTCGGCGTCGAAACGGGCAAAGGCGTCCAGTGCGTCGCGAACCATGTTGCGCACCTGGTCGCCGATGTGGCGCACTTCGACGTAGCCGCGTGGCGCTTCGCCTTCTTCGCACAATTGAATGGCGCGACGGGCGATCTTGGTCGCTTCGTCACCGATGCGCTCCAGGTCGATCACCGACTTGGAGATGCTGATGATCAAGCGCAGGTCGGACGCCGCCGGTTGACGTCGGGCCAGGATGCGCAGGCATTCTTCGTCGATGTTGCGTTCCATCTGATTGATCTGGTCATCGATCTCGCGAACCTGCTGGGCCAGGCCGGAGTCGGCCTCGATCAGCGCGGTGACCGCGTCATTGACCTGCTTTTCCACCAGCCCGCCCATGGCCAGGAGGTGACTGCGCACTTCCTCGAGCTCAGCGTTGAACTGCGCAGAGATGTGATGGGTAAGGCCTTCTTTACTAATCATCGGTTTCGCTCCGCGAAAGTTGCAAGCTTCAAGCTGCAAGCTTCAAGCAGTTATGTATGAGTCCTGGTATCGCACGCTTGTTTCCAGCCGCTTGCAGCTTGATGCTTGCGGCTGCCCTGCTAGCCATAACGACCGGTAATGTAGTCTTCGGTCTGCTTCTTCGCCGGATTGGTGAACAGGGTGTCGGTGTCGCCGAACTCCACCAGTTTGCCCATGTACATGAATGCGGTGTAGTCGGAAACCCGCGCGGCCTGCTGCATGTTGTGGGTCACGATGACAATGGTGAACTTCGATTTCAATTCGTAGATCAGTTCTTCGACTTTCAACGTGGAGATCGGGTCGAGTGCCGAGCACGGTTCGTCGAGCAGCAGCACTTCCGGTTCCACGGCGATGGTGCGCGCGATCACCAGACGTTGCTGCTGACCACCGGACAGGCCGAGTGCCGATTCGTGCAGGCGGTCTTTGACTTCTTCCCACAAGGCGGCGCCTTTCAACGCCCACTCAACGGCTTCGTCGAGTACGCGTTTCTTGTTGATGCCCTGAATGCGCAAACCGTAAACCACGTTTTCGTAGATGGTCTTCGGAAACGGATTCGGCTTCTGGAACACCATGCCGACGCGACGACGCAGCTCGGCCACGTCTTCACCCTTGCGGTAGATGTTGTTGCCGTACAGGTTGATGGCGCCTTCTACACGGCAACCGTCGACCAGGTCGTTCATGCGGTTGAAGGTGCG
This sequence comes from Pseudomonas sp. MPC6, assembly GCF_006094435.1. Classification (NCBI taxonomy): domain Bacteria; kingdom Pseudomonadati; phylum Pseudomonadota; class Gammaproteobacteria; order Pseudomonadales; family Pseudomonadaceae; genus Pseudomonas; species Pseudomonas sp. MPC6. Next base: position 61,489 of record NZ_CP034783.1, read on the forward strand.
CAGCAGCGTGGACTTGCCGCAGCCGGACGGGCCGATGAAGGCCGTCACGCGCTGTTTCGGAATGTTCATGCTGACGTCGTACAGCGCTTGTTTATCGCCGTAGAACAGGCTCAGGCCCGGCACTTCGATGGCTACGGTTTCCTGCTCGAGGCTCAGGCTCTGCTTGTCGCGGCCCAGGGCGGACATGTTGATGCCGTGGGTATGTGCTTCGTGCTGCATGGGAGGCTCCCTGTGCTGACAAATTCGGTTCGTTTAACCGTTGGCTTAGTATTCGGGCCAGCGGCTTACTCAAAATCCATGTCTGACGCCGGTCCCCTGTAGGAGCTGGCTTACCAGCGAAGGCGATTTCAGATTCAACGATGATGTTGACTGATCCGCCGCATTCGCTGGCTTGCCAGCTCCTACAGGGTCCGCGGTGATTAGCTATCCAGCGCTTTGTATTTTTCGCGCAGGTGGTTACGGATGTAGACGGCCGACAGGTTCAATGTCGCGATCACCAGCACCAGCAACAGCGCTGTGGCGTACACCAGCGGCCGTGCGGCTTCGACGTTCGGGCTCTGGAAGCCGACGTCATAAATATGGAAGCCCAGGTGCATGATCTTCTGGTCCAGGTGCAAGTACGGGTAGTTGCCGTCCAGCGGCAGCGACGGTGCCAGTTTCACCACGCCCACCAGCATCAGCGGCGCCACTTCACCGGCGGCGCGCGCCACGGCGAGGATCATCCCGGTCATCATCGCCGGGCTGGCCATCGGCAGCACGATCTTCCACAAGGTTTCCGCCTTGGTCGCGCCGAGGGCCAACGAGCCTTCACGCACGGTGCGGGGAATCCGCGCCAGGCCTTCTTCGGTGGCCACGATCACCACGGGCACCGCCAGCAGCGCCAGGGTCAGGGACGCCCAGAGCAGACCCGGCGTACCGAAGGTCGGCGCCGGCAATGCTTCAGGGAAGAACAACCGGTCGACCGAGCCGCCCAGCACATAGACGAAGAAGCCCAGGCCGAACACGCCGTAAACGATGGCCGGAACACCCGCCAGGTTGTTCACCGCGATGCGGATAATCCGGGTCAAGGCGTTCTGCTTGGCATACTCACGCAAGTAAACCGCCGCCAGTACACCGAACGGCGTCACGATCATCGCCATGATCAAGGTCATCATCACAGTGCCGAAAATCGCCGGGAAGATCCCGCCTTCGGTGTTCGCTTCACGCGGGTCGTCGCTGAGGAATTCCCAGACCTTGCTGAAGTAGAAGCCAATCTTGGTGAAGGTGCCCATGGCGTTCGGCTGGTAGGCATGCACCACCTTGCCGATATCGATGACGATTTCTTTGCCGTTGGCATCGCGGGCCGTCAGGCTGTCGCGGTTGAACTGGGCGTGCAGGTCGGCAAGACGCGCTTCGATGTCCTGATAACGCGCGTTCAGCTCGGCGCGCTCGGACTCCATGTCCGCTTGCGCGGTGGCGTCGAGTTTACCGGCCAGTTCCAGTTTGCGACCATGCAGGCGGATGCGTTCGAGGCCGGCGTTGATCGCGCCGATATCGGACTTCTCCAGGGTCTTGAGTTGTGCCGCGAGCTCATTGACGCGAGCGACACGGGCCTGCAACTCCGGCCATGCGGCTTCGCCTTCGGCGATGACCTTGCCGTCCTGTTTGACGTTGACCAGGTAGCCGTAGAAGTTGCCCCACTCACGACGCTCGACGGCCATCAGCTCCGGCGGCGTTTTCTGATTCGTCAGCCACTCGCCGACGATCCAGGTGAAGTCGTTGCCGTTCAGGTCACGGTTGCCGACCTTGATCAGCTCGCGGGTCATGAACTCCGGGCCCTGATCGGGCACCGGCAGGCCAGCGCTTTTCAGGCGCTCGCGGGGCACTTGTTCCTTTTGCACCACTTCGCCGACGACCAGGTGATTGGCCTGGCCCGGCACGTCGTAGCTGGCGTGGATCAGGTCCGCCGGCCAAAAGTGACCCAAGCCGCGCACGGCAATCACCGCGAGCAGGCCAATGGTCATGATGACCGCGATGGACACCGCGCCACCGCTCATCCAGACGCCAGGGGCGCCGCTCTTGAACCATCCATTCAGGGAGTTCTGTTTCACAGACTTCTACCTTTCTTAAAGCGACGAGTATTTCTTGCGCAGGCGCTGACGAATCAGTTCTGCGAGGGTGTTCATGACGAAGGTGAACAACAGCAGCACCAGCGCCGAGAGGAACAGCACGCGGTAGTGGCTGCCGCCGACTTCCGACTCCGGCATTTCCACCGCGACGTTGGCGGCCAGGGTGCGCAGGCCTTCGAACAGGTTCATTTCCATGACCGGGGTGTTACCGGTGGCCATCAGCACGATCATGGTTTCACCGACCGCACGGCCCATGCCGATCATCAGTGCCGAGAAGATGCCCGGGCTGGCGGTGAGGAGCACCACGCGAGTCATGGTCTGCCATGGCGTGGCTCCGAGGGCCAGGGAACCCAGGGTCAGGCCACGCGGCACGCTGAACACCGCGTCTTCGGCGATGGAGTAGATGTTCGGAATAACGGCGAAGCCCATGGCCAGACCGACCACCAGTGCGTTGCGCTGGTCGTAGGTGATCCCTAAGTCGTGGGAGATCCACATGCGCATGTCGCCGCCGAAGAACCAGGTTTCCATGTACGGGCTCATGTACAGCGACAACCAGCCCACAAACAGGATCACCGGAATCAGAATCGCGCTTTCCCAACCGTCCGGCACTTTCAGGCGAATGGCCTCAGGCAGGCGGCTGAAGACAAAACCGGCGACCAGGATGCCGATCGGCAACAGCATCAGCAGGCTGAAGATGCCCGGCAGATGCCCTTCTACATAAGGCGCGAGGAACAGGCCGGCGAAGAAACCGAGGATCACCGTCGGCATCGCTTCCATCAGCTCGATCACCGGCTTGACCTTGCGGCGCATGCCCGGGGCCATGAAGTAGGCGGTGTAGATCGCCGCGGCAACCGCCAGTGGCGCGGCCAGCAACATGGCGTAGAACGCGGCCTTCAACGTACCGAAGGTCAGGGGCGCCAGGCTCAATTTGGGTTCGAAATCGGTGTTTGCGGCGGTCGATTGCCAGACGTATTTAGGCTCGTCGTAGTTCTCGTACCAGACCTTGCTCCACAGCGCGCTCCAGGACACTTCCGGGTGCGGGTTGTCGAGCAGCAGCGGTTGAATCTTGCCGCCCGCTTCCACGATCACGCGGTTGGCCCGTGGCGACAGACCGAAGATCCCTTGGCCTTCGACCACCTGGTCCACCAGCAAGGTGCGGTGGGCGGTGCTGTGGAACACGCCGAGCTTGCCGGAGGCGTCGAGGGCGATGAAGCCTTTGCGACGTTCTTCGGCGGTGATTTCAACGATCGGCGTGCTGCCCATCTGGAAGCTGCGGATCTGCTTCAGACGCGATTCGCCATCAGGGTCGCGCGCCATGAACCACTGGGCCAGGCCGCCTTTGGAATCGCCGAGGATCAGCGAGATACCGCCCACCAACTGGGTGCTGGCAGTAATCTCGGCCTCGCCGTTTTCGAGCAACTTGTAGCGACCGTTGAGGCTCTTGTCGCGCAGGCTGAACACATCGGCTTGCGCACGACCGTTGATCACGTACAGCCACTGCTGACGCGGGTCGACGAAGATGTTTTTTACCGGCTCGGTCATCTGCGGCAGATCGATGCGCTTCTGCTCGCTGGTGATTTCACCGGTCATCATGTTTTCTTCGCTGGTCAGCGACAAGACATTGAGTTGCGAACCGGTGGAACCGACCAGCATCAGGGTCGTATCGGTGGCGTTGAGGCTGACGTGCTCCAGCGCACCGCCTGCCTCGTTCAACGTAATCGGGGTTTCGCCATACGGGTACTCGATGGCCGGCGAGATGGTCTTCTTGCCGTCCGGGTAAGTGACTTTATAGGTATGACGGAACACCAGGGCCTGGCCGTTGGAAAAGCCCACGGCTACCAGCGGATGACCTGGCTGGTCTTCACCGATCGAGGTGACGCTGGCACCCGCCGGAACCGGCAGGTCGACGCGCCTGAGTTCGGCGCCATTGTCGATGTCGAAGAACAGTGCCTGCCCCTTGTCGGAAACCCGCAAGGCGACCTGGTTCTGCTCTTCCAGGGAGATCATCAATGGCTTGCCGGCGTCTTGCATCCAGGCAGGGGTGATGGCGTCTTTGGCGGTCAGGTCGGCGCCCTGGAACAGGGGCAGAACGACGTAGCCGAGGAAGAAGAAGATCAGTGTGATCGCGCCCAGGACAGCGAGGCCGCCAATAAGGACGTACCAGCGGGTCAGGCGATCTTTGAGCGCACGAATACGGCGCTTGCGTTGCAGCTCAGGCGTATTGAAGTCAATTCGCTTGGGGGGATTTGTAGTCATGGGGGAATTGGCCAGATCATTCATTCGCACACCCTAGCGATCCTGTATGACAGAAAGATGACAGTGCAGTGACGCAACAAATCCGCCGCCTGTGGAAACCGGCAGCGGAGTGAATATTCGGGGATGTAGGAGCCGGCTTGCTGGCGAAGGCGGCGGATCATTCAACATCAATGTTGAATGTGCTGACCCCTTCGCCGGCAAGCCGGCTCCTACACAGGTCCGGGGTTATCCCCCGGACCTAGGGTTTTACTTTTTTGCTACGTTGCTACCTTCCTGCAAACCCAGGTCAGCCAGTGCTTTTGCAGCAACCTTGGCTGGCAGCGGGATGTAGCCGTCTTTCACTACAACTTCCTGGCCCTGCTTGGACAGGATCAGCTTCACGAACTCGGCTTCCAGCGGGGCCAGAGGCTTGTTCGGCGCTTTGTTGACGTAGACGTAGAGGAAGCGCGACAGCGGGTACTTGCCGTTCAGGGCGTTCTCTTCAGTGTCTTCAATGAACTCTGCGCTGCCTTTCTTGGCCAGGGCCACTGTCTTCACGCTGGCGGTCTTGTAGCCGATGCCCGAGTAGCCCACTCCGTTCAGCGAGGAGCTGATCGACTGCACAACCGAAGCCGAACCTGGTTGTTCGTTGACGTTTGGCTTGTAGTCACCTTTGCACAGGGCCTCTTCCTTGAAGTAGCCATAGGTGCCCGATACCGAGTTACGACCGAACAGCTGAACCGGCTTGTTCGCCAGGTCGCCGGTCACACCCAGGTCACCCCAGGTTTTCACATCGGCTTTGGCGCCGCACAGACGAGTGGACGAGAAGATCGCGTCGACTTGTTCCATGGTCATGTGCTGGATCGGGTTGTCCTTGTGCACGAACACCGCCAAGGCGTCCACGGCCACCGGAATCGCGGTTGGCTTGTAGCCGTATTTGGTTTCGAAGGCCTGCAGCTCGTTGTCCTTCATCTTGCGGCTCATCGGGCCCAGGTTAGCGGTGCCTTCAGTCAGCGCAGGCGGCGCGGTAGACGAACCGGCGGCCTGAATCTGGATGTTGACGTTCGGGTATTCTTTTTTGTAGTTCTCAGCCCACAGGGTCATGAGGTTGGCCAGGGTATCGGAGCCGACGCTGGACAGGTTGCCCGACACACCAGTGGTCTTGGTGTAGCTCGGGATCGCAGGGTCAACAGCGGCAACCGCGTTGGCAGTCGCAACGCCAGCAGCGACAAAAGTCATTGCCGCCATCAAACGCTTCAGTTTCATGCCTTACTCCTAGCAGATAGGGTGTGTTAAGTCGGGGCCAAGTATCAGCAGGCCGTGTGAACACTCTATGGCTGAAATATGACAATTGGATGAAAGGCCAGCATTCGGTGTTCTATAAGTACACCGAGTTATCGTTCTTCGTCGGAACGCCGCCCGGAGCAAGCCCGCTCACACACTCGACCGCAATCCTCTGGGAGAACTCGGTTAAATGTGGGAGCGGGCTTGCTCGCGAAGGGGCCAGTGCAGTCGATACATCAAGCCGGCTTAGCGGCCCTTTCTCCAGAGATACCCACCCACCACAATCCCCACACCGCACAGCACCGCCACGTAATACGCCGGCCCCATCGGGCTTTCCTTGAGCAGCAGGCTGACGATCATCGGGGTCAGGCCGCCAAAGATGGCGTAGGCGACGTTGTAGGAAAACGACAGGCCACTGAAACGCACCACGGGCGGGAAGGCCTTGACCATTACATAGGGCACGGCGCCGATGGTGCCGACCAGCAGGCCGGTCAGGGAGTACAGGGGGAACAGCCAGTCGGGGTGCGCGGCCAGGCTGTGGTAGAAGGTCCAGGAGGTGAGCAATAGCGCCGTGCAGCCGAACACGAAGACCCGGCCTGCGCCGAACCGATCCGACAATGCGCCGGCAATGATGCAGCCGAAGCTCAGAAACACGATCGCCAGGCTATTGGCTTGCAGCGACGTGGTCGGCGAGAAGTGGTAGACGGTCTGCAGCACGGTCGGCGTCATCAGGATCAATACCACGATCGCAGCGGACAGCAGCCAGGTCAGCAGCATGGAAATCAGGATCGCACCGCGATGGTCACGCAACACCGCACGCAACGGCACTTCTTCCGCCAGCGCCTTGCGCAGCTGCAACTCGGCGAACACGGGGGTCTCGTGCAGCCAGCGGCGCAGATAAACCGAGAACAGGCCGAACACACCGCCCAGCAGGAACGGAATCCGCCAGGCATAATCCGCGACTTCCACCGGGGTGTAGAAGCTGTTGATCGCCGTGGCGACCAATGAGCCCAGCAGAATACCCGCCGTCAGACCGCTGGTCAGGGTGCCGCAAGCGTAACCGATGTGCCGCTGGGGCACGTGTTCGGACACGAATACCCAGGCGCCCGGCACTTCACCGCCAATCGCCGCGCCCTGGATCACCCGCATCAGCAGCAACAGGATCGGCGCCCACATGCCGATCTGCGCGTAAGTCGGCAGCAAACCCATGATCAGGGTCGGCACCGCCATCATGAAAATACTCAACGTGAACATCTTCTTGCGACCCAGCAGGTCACCGAAGTGCGCCATGACGATGCCACCCAGCGGTCGTGCCAGGTAACCGGCGGCAAAAATGCCGAATGTCTGCATCAGGCGCAGCCATTCCGGCATGTCGGCCGGGAAGAACAGCTTGCCCACCACCGTGGCGAAGAACACGAAAATGATGAAGTCGTAGAACTCCAGCGCACCACCCAGGGCAGACAGCGATAACGTCTTGTAGTCGCTGCGGGTCAACGGACGTGCGGATTGGGAGGGTTGCGCGATGTTCGAAGGCGCTGTGGTGGTCATGGCAAGGGCTTCTCTTTAGTCGGATCTGCAACCCCCACAACGCTGGCGGAGGCTTGGGCAGGTCCGGCACGATAGCAAATTGGTCGAAAAAGCACATGGATGTGCGTATTTGACGGTCAAAATGAGAACCAGACGGTCGTCTCGGAGTCTACCGATCGATATACTTGCAATCTTGCGACAACCTGCAAGGGTTGCTGTGCGAAAACGCCTGCCGGGGTTGATAGGCGATTTCGCAGAGTTTCCCTTTAGGCGCCTTACGAAAAACGTGACGAACGTAGTATGTTCGGGGCTGAATCGTTTTTCCTTGAGACGGCTATTCACCTTGAAGTACCAATGAGAGTTACGGGTCAGAGGCACCCCCGGCATGTTAGAGCTCGAACAAGAAGATCCAATCCCGCAAGGCGACCTGGCCCTGCAAATCACCGCACTCCCGCGCGAAACCAACGGCTTTGGCGATATTTTCGGCGGCTGGCTGGTGGCGCAGATGGATTTGGCCGGCACCGCAATGGCCAGCAAGGTCGCGGGCGGGCGCGTAGCCACCGTGGCGATCGATCGCATGGCGTTTCTGGTACCGGTTGCGGTGGGCGCTCAGCTCTCCTTCTATACCCAGGCGCTGGAAATCGGCCGCAGCTCGATCCAGATGATGGTCGAGGTCTGGAGCGACGATCCGTTGTCCAGCGAATGGCGTAAAGTGACTGAAGCGGTATTCGTATTCGTCGCCATCGATGGCAGCGGCCGCACGCGCTCGGTTCCGCCCAGAGCTCGTTAAACAAGGCCCAGGTAAAACAGGAACCGTTAAACGCGGGGACCGTTTTGCGGTCCATAGCAGATATTGTTCCTGATCGAGAGCCGTTCCATGACAACGCCCAACGTTGAAGCCGTGAAACTGGATGAACTGAACTGCTGGCGCATCCGCCACGGGCAGGCCGAATTGCTGGTGGCCCAGCAAGGTGCGCACATCCTCAGTTACCAATTGGCCGGCGAGCCGCCGCTGATCTGGCTCAACGACGAGGCTGCGTTCAAGACCGGCAAGAGCATCCGCGCGGGCGTGCCGGTGTGCTGGCCGTGGTTCGGTAATTTTTCGCGCAACCCGCAAAGTGTCCAGGCGATGCGCTTCAGTAGCGAACCGCCGACTGCCCACGGTCTGGTGCGGGCGATGGACTGGGAACTGGGGGGCATCGAAGCGCAAGGCGAGAGCCTGAACGTGGAATTTCTCCTGCCCTGCCCCGAAGGCGGTTTTCCAGGTTGGCCGCATCAGGTGGATTTGAAGCTGAGCATTCGTCTGGATGAGCAACTGCACATCAGCTTGACCAGCCATAACCAGGGCTTCGGCCACGTCACCATCAGCCAGGCGCTGCACAGCTATTTCGCGGTCAGCGATGTGCGCAATGTGCATGTCGAAGGCCTGGATGGCTTGAGCTACATCGAGACGCTGGACGACTGGAAAACTGTGCGTCAGGCCGGTGATTTGCGGTTTGCTGGCGAGACCGATCGCATCTATCTCGATACTCCGGCGAAGCTGAGCATTGTCGACCCGGCCTGGGAACGACGCATCGAGCTGACCAGCAGCGGTTCGCGCTCCTCGGTGATCTGGAACCCGTGGATCGATCGTGCCGCAGCGTTCAGCGACATGGCCGACGACGGCTGGCAGCGCATGCTGTGCATTGAGACGGCGAATGTGATGGATGATGTGGTGACGTTGGCACCGGGCGCCAGTCATACCCTTGGCGTGAGTATCGCCAGCAAATCCCTGTAACACCGCAACACCAAAATGTGGGAGCGGGCTTGCTCGCGAAGAAGCCATAACATTCAACATCATCGTTGACTGTTACACCGCTTTCGCGAGCAAGCCCGCTCCCACAGTTTTGGTTTGTGCCTGGCCAGAATGGCCGTTACAAGTCTGATTCCTCTACTACCCGCACCTTCGCCGCATCCAGCGCATACGCCGCATCAGCCAGGTCGTTGTTGACCTTCTCGATCTTCAGCGTACCCGTCACCCACAGAGGCGTGTAGATATCATCCAGCTTCAAGCCTTTCGGATAACGCACCAGCACCAACTGGTTGGGCGGCGGTGGCGGTACGTGGATGCAGGCGCCCGGATAGGGCACCAGGAAGAACAGCGTGCTGCGCCCCTTGGCGTCGGACTCCAGTGGCACCGGATAGCCGCCGAGGCGGATATTCTTGTCATTCATCGACGGCACGGTTTTGGTCGAGTACATCACCGCCGGCAAGCCTTTACTCTGCTTCATGCCACCCTTTTCGGTGAAGGTGCCATTGGCTTCGGGGGAGTCGTGGTCGATTTCAGGCATGGCCTCGAGGGCCTTCTGGTCCGACTTGGGCATCAGGTCGAGCCAGTCGGTTTCCGGCAATTCGCCGGCATGGGCAAGGCCCGCACCCAGTAATAGGAAAGTCAGCAGAAGACGGCGCATGAAAGTGCTCGGCAAAGGAGTGGACGGTGCAACGCCGAGCATTCTAGCCCTCCCCCGCGTTTGGCAGAGAGGGCTTTGTCGCTTCCATCAGTTCTTTTTGATCATGCCGTAAATCACCAGCAATATCACGGCACCCACCAGCGCGCCCAGGAAGCCTGCGCCTTCGCCGGCCTGGTAGAAGCCCAGAGCCTGGCCGCCGTAAGTGGCCGCCAGCGAACCGCCGATACCGATCAGGATGGTCATGATCCAGCCCATGCTGTCATCGCCCGGTTTCAGAAACCGCGCCAGCAGGCCGACAATCAAGCCGATAAAGATGGTTCCGATAATTCCCATGTCATTTCCCTCTGATTGAATTGGCTGTGTCCTGTCTCACCAAGAGTATTGGTGGGACAGGATACCTAGCGAAAGCCTAGTCAGACTTTGGCATCCTGCCATGAGAGAACGGCGGCCCCTGGATGGTTCCGCCGGCGCCACATGAAACTATTCGGCGATGAGTGCTTCGACCTTGAGGATCTGCGCAGCCAGGGTCTCGCGGTCGGCGCAACGCAGGTTGGCGTGACCGACCTTGCGGCCGACCTTGTACGCCTTGCCATAGTGATGCAGATGGCAATCGGCGATGGCCAGGACTTTCTCGGTGTCCGGCACTTTGCCGATGAAGTTGAGCATCGCGCTCTCGCCGACCTTGGCTGTCGAACCCAGCGGCAGACCGGCAACGGCCCGCAGGTGGTTTTCGAACTGGCTGCACTCGGCGCCTTCGGTGGTCCAGTGCCCGGAGTTGTGCACCCGCGGGGCGATTTCGTTGGCCTTGAGGCCACCATCGACCTCGAAGAACTCGAACGCCATCACGCCGACGTAATTCAGCTGCTTGAGCACCCGGCTGGAGTAGTCTTCAGCCAGCGCTTGCAACGGGTGATCGGTGCTGGCCACGGACAGCTTGAGAATCCCGCTGTCGTGGGTGTTGTGCACCAGCGGATAGAACCGGGTTTCGCCATCGCGGGCACGCACGGCGATCAACGAGACTTCACCGGTGAACGGCACGAAGCCTTCCAGCAGGCAAGCCACACTGCCCAATTCCGCGAAAGTGCCGACCACATCGTCAGGTTTGCGCAAGACTTTCTGACCCTTGCCGTCATAACCCAGGGTGCGGGTTTTCAGCACGGCCGGCAGGCCGATGGCAGCCACGGCGGCGTCCAGGTCGGCTTGCGATTGAATGTCGGCGAACGCCGGGGTTGGAATGCCCAGGTCCTTGAACATGCTCTTCTCGAACCAGCGATCGCGAGCGATGCGCAGGGCTTCGGCGCTCGGGTAGACCGGGACGAATTGCGACAGGAAGGCTACGGTTTCGGCCGGGACGCTTTCAAATTCGAAGGTCACCAGATCGACTTCATCGGCCAGCTGACGCAGGTGGTCCTGGTCGCCGTAATCGGCGCGCAGGTGTTCGCCCAATGCAGCAGCGCAGGCATCCGGCGCCGGGTCCAGGAAAGCGAAGTTCATGCCCAGCGGAGTACCCGCCAGCGCCAACATGCGGCCCAACTGGCCGCCACCGATTACACCGATCTTCATCGTCAACAACCTCAGGCGATGCGTGGGTCTGGATTTTCCAGGACGCTGTCTGTCTGCTCAGCACGGAAAGTTTTCAGCACCGCGTGAAACTGCGGGTGCTTGGCGCCCAGGATGCTCGCCGAGAGCAGGGCGGCGTTGATTGCGCCGGCCTTGCCGATGGCCAGGGTCGCGACCGGAATGCCCGCTGGCATCTGCACGATAGACAGCAGCGAGTCGACGCCCGACAGCATTGAAGACTGCACCGGCACGCCCAGTACCGGCAGGTGGGTCTTGGCCGCACACATGCCTGGCAAGTGGGCCGCGCCACCGGCACCGGCGATAATCACCTCGATGCCCCGCGCCTCGGCCTCTTCGGCGTACTGGAACAGCAGGTCCGGGGTGCGGTGGGCAGAGACCACTTTCACCTCGTAGGGGATGCCGAGCTTTTCCAGCATATCGGCGGTGTGGCTAAGGGTGGACCAATCGGACTTGGAGCCCATGATCACGCCAACCAGTGCGCTCATCGTCGTGCCTCTTCTCTCTGGGCGCCCGCAGGCGCGTCAAAAAACAACAAGCCACGCGGGAGATCCGGCGTGGCTTGAGTGTACGAATTAAGGCCGGGCGAACCGGCCGAAGGCCGCGCAGTATACCGTAATGAGGCAGATAAACAGCCCCCGAATCGACCATCTGTCATAGCGCACAAAGTCCCGGTTTATTGACTTGAAGGTCAATCCATTACACCGCTCCCACAGGGTTAGTCGATATGCTCAAGTACCCTGCGCTGCGCCGCCTTCCAGCTTGCGCCACAACAACCGCACATTCGCCTTGCGCACCAGCGCACATCGATACAGGCGAATCTCCAGCGGCACATGCCATTGCGGGCCGCCGCAGACCACCAGCTCACCGCGCGCCAGTTCGGCGCGTACGCTGAGCTGCGGCACCCAGGCGATGCCCAGCCCCTCCAGCGCCATGCTTTTCAAGCTATCGGCCATGGCCGTCTCATAGATGGTGGTGAAACGCAGCGCGCGCTGACGCAGCAGCAAATTCACCGAACGCCCAAGAAATGCACCGGCGCTGTAGGCGAGCAGCGGCACACTGCCGTCGCCTTCCAGATCAAACAGCGGTTGGCCCTCGGCGTCAGCCGCACAAACCGGCAACATTTCGGTATTACCCAGATGCAGCGACGGGAAAATTTCCGGATCCATCTGCATGGCAGCGTCCGGGTCATAGAACGCCAGCATCAAGTCACAGCCTCCTTCACGCAGGGCGTGCACCGCGTCACCCACGTTGGTCGCCACCAGCCGCGTGGCAATGTTCAAGCCCTCGTTGCGCAGCTGCGCAATCCACCGCGGGAAAAATCCCAGCGCCAGCGAGTGGGCGGCAGCGACTTGCATCACCTCGCCCTGCCCACCTTCCAGGTGATGGAGATGGCGCAGCACTTCGCCGAGCTGTTCGACCACGGTCCGCGCGGTCACCAGAAATAATTGCCCCGCCGCTGTCAGTTCGACCGGCGTGCGCGAGCGGTTGACCAACGTCAGACCCAGCGCGGCTTCCAGGCTGCGGATTCGCCGGCTGAAAGCCGGCTGGGTCACGAAACGCCGTTCGGCAGCCTGGGAGAAGCTGCGGGTGGCGGCCAGGGCACTGAAGTCCTCAAGCCATTTACTTTCCAGATTCATCACGTCCTCCCGGACACGCACCAAAATAGATCACACGCTCGCCGCAGACACGGCGTCACACCGACATTATGCCGAATATGCATAGGCCAGTGTTTAACAGCATTGGCCCAAAATGCTGCACAAGCCTAGCATTTGCAGTGTTCCGGCACAGCCCGGGTCCATATCGAGATGATTTCTATCATGTCCTCCGCTGCATCTTTCCGCACAGAAAAAGACCTGCTTGGCGTACTCGAAGTACCTGCTCAAGCGTATTACGGCATCCAGACCCTGCGAGCGGTGAACAACTTCCGCCTCTCCGGCGTTCCGATTTCGCATTACCCGAAGCTGGTTGTTGGCCTGGCAATGGTCAAACAGGCTGCCGCTGACGCCAACCGCGAGCTGGGTCATCTGAGCGAAGCCAAGCACGCTGCCATCAGCGAAGCCTGTGCCCGATTGATCCGCGGCGATTTCCACGAAGAGTTCGTGGTGGACATGATTCAAGGCGGCGCTGGCACTTCGACCAACATGAATGCCAACGAAGTGATCGCCAACATTGCGCTGGAGGCCATGGGTCACCAGAAAGGCGAATACCAATACCTGCACCCGAACAACGACGTGAACATGGCGCAGTCGACCAACGACGCCTACCCGACTGCCATCCGTCTGGGTCTACTGTTGGGTCACGACGCGCTGCTGGCCAGCCTCGACAGCCTGATCCAGGCGTTCGCCGCCAAGGGTCAAGAGTTCAGCCACGTTCTGAAGATGGGTCGTACCCAGCTGCAAGACGCCGTACCGATGACCCTGGGGCAAGAATTCCGCGCCTTCGCCACCACGTTGGGCGAAGACCTGGCACGCCTGAAGACTTTGGCACCTGAACTGCTGACCGAAGTGAACCTCGGCGGCACCGCGATCGGCACCGGCATCAACGCCGACCCGCGTTACCAGCACCTGGCCGTGCAACGCCTGGCACTGATCAGCGGTCAACCGCTGGTTCCGGCCGCCGACCTGATCGAAGCCACCTCCGACATGGGCGCCTTCGTGCTGTTCTCCGGCATGCTCAAGCGCACCGCGGTCAAGCTGTCGAAGATCTGCAACGACCTGCGCCTGCTGTCCAGCGGCCCTCGCACCGGCATCAACGAAATCAACCTGCCGGCGCGTCAGCCAGGCAGCTCGATCATGCCAGGCAAGGTCAACCCGGTTATCCCGGAAGCCGTCAACCAGGTGGCGTTCCAGATCATCGGCAACGACCTCGCGCTGACCATCGCGGCCGAAGGCGGCCAGCTGCAACTGAACGTGATGGAGCCGCTGATCGCGTTCAAGATCTTCGACTCGATCCGTCTGCTGCAACGCGCCATGGACATGCTGCGCGAGCACTGCATTGTCGGCATCACTGCCAACGAAGAGCGTTGCCGCGAACTGGTCGAACACTCGATCGGCCTGGTCACCGCACTGAACCCCTACATCGGCTATGAAAACGCCACCCGCATCGCCCGTATCGCCCTCGAAAGCGGCCGCGGCGTGCTGGAACTGGTGCGCGAAGAAGGCTTGCTCGACGACGAAATGCTCGCCGACATCCTGCGCCCGGAAAACATGATTGCTCCGCGTCTGGTGCCTCTGAAGGCATAACCGAACGCCCGGCTCTTCTCATCAAGAGCCACGCTCACCAGGTCGAGGGACTAGACACCTCTCACCTTTTGAGGGCTTGGGGATTTAATCCCCAGGCCCTTTTTTTTGGATTTGTGGTGCTTGGGCTGGCCCCTTCGCTGGCAAGCCAGCGCCTACACAGGCAACCCGGTCCCCTGTAGGAGCTGGCTTGCCAGCGAAGAGGCCCTCAAGTTCAGCCCAAACCCTACAAAGCACCTCCGTTTCAACGCCTGCACAACAACCGCGTACGCCCAACGTGACACCAGGTGCCGTCAGCGTCATGCTCACCCGCATGCTGTCATCGCTCTCGGAGAACCCTCATGAATTCCTCGAATTATCCCGCAGCCCGGCACGTCATGGTGCTCTACACCGGCGGCACCATCGGTATGCAAGCCAGTGCCCACGGCCTGGCCCCGGCGTCCGGTTTCGAAGCGCGGATGCGCGAGTACCTCTCCAGCCAGCCTGAGCGGGTAGTGCCGCAATGGCGCTTTCGCGAGATGTCACCGCTGATCGACAGCGCCAACATGAGCCCGGCTTACTGGCAGCAACTGCGCGAAGCGGTGGTCGACGCTGTTGATGGACAAGGCTGCGACAGCGTACTGATCCTGCATGGCACCGACACGTTGGCCTACAGCGCTGCCGCCATGAGTTTTCAGTTGCTCGGACTGCACGCCCGCGTAGTCTTCACCGGCTCGATGCTGCCGGCTGGCGTGATCGACAGCGATGCCTGGGAAAACCTCAGCGGGGCACTGGTTGCTTTGGGCCAGGGCCTGGCACCGGGCGTTCATCTGTACTTCCACGGCGAACTGCTGGACCCGACCCATTGCGCGAAGGTTCGCAGTTTCGGTCGTCATCCCTTCAAGCGACTTGAGCGTCAGGGCGGCGGTGTGAAGGCGACATCCCTGCCAGCACAGCTGAATTACAACCAGAGCAAGCAATTGGCGAAAGTCGCCGTATTGCCGCTGTTCCCCGGCATTGGCGCCGAGCAGCTGGATGGCGTTCTGAATAGCGGCATTCAGGGTTTGGTGCTGGAGTGCTATGGCAGCGGTACCGGGCCAAGCGACAACCCAGCGTTTCTTGCCAGCCTGGAACGGGCGCGGGACAAAGGGGTGGTGGTGATCGCGGTAACGCAATGCCATGAAGGTGGCGTCGAGCTGGATGTTTATGAGGCCGGCAGCCGATTGCGTGGCGTTGGCGTGCTGTCGGGTGGCGGCATGACCCGTGAAGCCGCGTTCGGCAAATTGCACGGATTGCTGGGTGCCGGACTCGACACCGCAGAAGTACGGCGCCTGGTCGAACTCGACCTGTGCGGCGAGCTCGGCTGACACACCCCCCCCTGTAGGAGCTGGCTTGCCAGCGAAGAGGCCATCACTTCCAACATTGATGTCGCCTGACACGCCGCCTTCGCTGGCAAGCCAGCTCCTACAGGTGCTCGTCATTGGGCATGTAACTTGCTGCGCTCCAGCCATCCCAAGGCTGGAAGCCACCCATGCTCCACTCCCACCTCACCACCCTCAACGCCGTGTCCCTGGTGCTCAACGCCTTTAAGGCCGACGGATTGTCCAGCGAGGCGCTACTGGCGGGCAGCGGCATCAGCCCCGCGGATCTGAACCGCGCGGACACCCGCATCACCACCAACCAGGAAATGCAGGTTTGCGCCAACGCCGTCGCGCTCAAGCGTGACATCGGCCTGGAACTGGGCCGGCGAATGCACGTTTCTTCCTACGGCATGCTGGGCTATGCCCTGCTCACCAGTGCCACCTTCGGTGACGCATTACGTCTGGCGATACGTTATCCGGCGCTATTGGGAACACTTTTCGAGTTGAGCCTCGAGGGCGACGGCGAACGTATCTGGTTCGTGGCCGCCGACTACAGAGAAAATCCGGCGCTGGCCGTATTCAACGCCGAGTTCTGCCTGGTGTCGTTGAAAATCATCTGCGACGACCTGCTCGGCCATCCGCTGCCATTGCTGGCTGCCCGCTTCGAACATGTCGCGCCCGACTATGAAGCCAGCTACGCCGAACACTTCAACTGTCCGCTGCGCTTCGAGGCCCGGGATAATGCCTTCGCTTTCGACAATCGCTGGCTCGACCAGCCCCTGCCGCTTGCCGATGTCATCACCCATCAGGCCATGGCCGAACGCTGCCGCAAACAGAACACCGAGTTCACTGGACGCCAGGCCTGGCTGGGACGGATTCGGCAGCTGCTTCGGGCGCAACTGCACGCGGCACCGGGGCTGGAGGGGTTGGCCGAGCAGATGAACTGTTCGACGCGCACGTTGCGTCGGCATCTGAAGGACCTTGGGTGCAGTTATCAGGAGTTGCTGGATGAATTGAGATTCGAACAAGCCAAGCTGATGCTGTGTGAAGACCAGATGCCGATCTACCAGATCGCCGAGGCGCTGGGCTTCAGCGAGACCGCGAGCTTTCGTCATGCGTTTGTGCGCTGGAGCGGCGTGGCGCCCAGCCAGTTTCGACCTTGAATCATTCGTTGCCTGAAATACCGCTATTGCGTCAATAAGGGGCGAATTTCGGTCAAACCTTTTGGCCATATCGATCCCCTTTTGGCCTTTCCTGCCGTTCTCCCAAACGCCGCGCCCCGCAAGACTGTGTTCAACCTAATCAGCCTGCGGAGAACAAGAAAATGCTGACGATCTACTCGGACGATCACCATCTGCACCACGGCCGTTGTGAATTGATGGACGGGCAATTGATGCCCTGCTTCGAAATGCCTTCCCGTGCCGACCACGTTCTACAGCGCGTGCGAAACCGCGACCTCGGTTCGGTGGACGCGCCGCAGGATTTTGGCCTGGGGCCGATCCAGCGCATTCACGACCGCGACTACCTCGACTTCTTCAAAGGCGCCTGGGCGCGTTGGACCGAGTTCAATACCGACGGTGACTTGCTGCCCTACACCTGGCCGGCCCGCACGCTGCGCCGGATCAAACCCACCAGCCTGCACGGCCAGCTCGGCTATTACAGCTTCGACGGCGGCGCACCAATCACCGCCGGCACCTGGCAAGCGGCGTACAGTGCGGCGCAAGTGGCGCTGACTGCCCAAGCCGCCATCCAGCGCGGCGCCCGCAGTGCCTTTGCCTTGTGCCGCCCGCCGGGACACCATGCCGCCAGCGACTTGATGGGCGGTTATTGCTACCTCAACAACGCCGCCATCGCCGCCCAGGCCTTCCTCGATCAGGGCCACAAAAAGGTCGCGATCCTCGACGTCGATTACCACCACGGCAACGGCACTCAATCGATCTTCTACGAACGCAGCGACGTGCTGTTCACCTCGATCCACGGCCATCCAGAAGCCGAATTCCCGTTCTTCCTCGGCTACGAAGATGAGCTCGGTGAAGGCCCCGGCGAAGGCTTCAACTTCAACTACCCTTTGCCCGCCGGCTCGGGCTGGGACACCTGGAGCGCTGCGCTGGAGCAAGCCTGCAAAGAGATTGAAAAGTACGACGCCGACATCATCGTCGTGTCCCTGGGCGTCGACACCTTCAAGGACGACCCTATTTCCCAGTTCAAGCTCGACAGCCCGGATTACCTGGCGATGGGCGAGCGCATCGCACGCCTCGGCAAGTCGACATTGTTCGTGATGGAAGGCGGTTATGCGGTAGAGGAAATCGGCATCAACGCCGTGAACGTTCTCGAAGGTTTTGAAAGCGCTCAATGAGGAATTGAAACAATGAATCAACTCAAGCGTTTTATCGCTCCCGCACTCTTCCCTGCAGTGCTCTGCGCCACCGTGCTCAGTGGCGCCGTGCACGCGCAAGAGCGAACGTTGCGCGTCTACAACTGGTTCGACTACATCACCCCCAAGGCACTGGAAGACTTCAAGACCCAGAACACCCAGACCAAGCTGGTCTACGACATCTTCGACACCAACGAAGCATTGGAAGCCAAGCTGCTGACCGGCAACTCCGGCTACGATGTGGTGGTGCCCTCCAACGTGTTCCTCGCCAAGCAGATCGAAGCCGGCGTGTTCCAGCCACTGGATCGCAGCAAGCTGCCGAACTGGAACCACCTCGATCCCAAGCTGATGAAGCTGATCGAAGCCAACGACCCCGGCAATAAATTCGCCGTGCCCTACATGTACGGCACCATCCTGATCGGCTTCAACCCGGACAAGGTCAAGGCTGCCTTGGGCGACAATGCGCCGGTGGACAGTTGGGACCTGATCTTCAACGAAGAGAACATCAGCAAGCTCAAGCAGTGCGGCGTCGCCCTGCTCGACTCGCCGTCGGAGATCCTTCCGCTCGCCCTGCAACACCTCGGCCTGGACCCCAACAGCAAGAAGCCGGCGGACTACGCGAAGGCTGAAGCCTTGCTGATGAAGATTCGTCCGTACGTCACTTACTTTCACTCATCCAAATACATGGCCGACATCGCCAACGGCGACATCTGCGTCGCAGTCGGTTACTCCGGCAGTTTCTCCCAGGCCGCCAACCGCGCCAAGGAAGCCAAGAATGGCGTGATCGTCGACATGCGCCTGCCGAAAGAAGGCGCACCGATCTGGTTCGATATGCTTGCCATCCCCAACGGCGCGAAGAACCCGCAAGACGCCTACACCTTCATCAACTATTTGCTGCAACCTCAGGTGATCGCGCCGGTCAGCGACTTTGTCGGCTATCCGAACCCGAACAAGGATGCTACGGAAATGGTCGACCCGGCGATCCGCAACAATCCGAACCTGTACCCGACCGAAACGGCGATGGGTACGCTCTACACCCTGCAACCGCTGCCGCGCGATGCCGAACGCGCGCGAACCCGGGCCTGGACCAAGATAAAATCAGGTACCTAAGCCTTGAAAACCTCCTGCTGCTGCCAGGAGGTTTGTTTTTCAAGTCAGGGACAAGTATTGCAAGTCGCTGACCTTAATACTGGCTTCCCCAAGCGTTTGTTCGCCTGCGGTAATTAGTTACCACCTCCCTTCAATCGCAGGCCTCTACCTTCGATGCCATCGCCAGGATTGACGCGTTCGTCTGATCCCTGCATCGAAGGAAACAACCATGACAGACAACACCGACAGCGGCAAAACCGAACCTCTTGTGGAAAAAAGCGACCTGGTCAACCAGACAAGCCACGGTCCCACACTAAACGAGGTCGCGTCGCACTTGCTGCGCCAAATGCTGAAAGAACAATTCCCCGACCTGGACATCGACCCCGACAAAGCAGTTGTCGGCAGCCCGCAATGGCAAGTGATCGACGATGAGGTCCAGAGCGGGCCGATCCGTTACGAATCGCTGACCCATGCGCTGGTGAGTCACGGGCTCAACGGAACGACTGTGGACTATATCGAAGGGGACCACTTCCTGACGCTGGAGCCGCAGGCCGACGACCCGGTCCAACTCGCGGTCAGCATCGAGCAAGTCGCCCTGACGCTCAATGAAGCGGTCGCCTTGTTGTTCATTGAATTCCAGGGCCGCCAGCTGAGTTTCTGGAATCAGAAGGTGGATGAGCGACCTCGCTGGCAAACACTTTCCGACTCGCTGCGAAAGGCGCTCAATGTAAACCAGGTGAAAGGCTGGGATGCGGACGAGTGCACCATGGCCCGGGAAGTCTTCGCAGACCCGGACAGAACTTCACGGAAAAACACGAATACCGATTTTTCGACCGTTCAGGCGTGCCTGATCGATATCGACGTCGTTGAAAATGAAATACCCAGGCATCTTCTGGTCGGCGGAGCACTGGTGATCAAGGCAACTTACCGCCTTCGCCAGCTCATCGTCCTGTACACGATCGAGCGAGGCTACGAGTCGTTCGATTCGCTGGAAAAACTCGGAAGCACCCTGCCTGGGCGGCTCGACCAGCTGCCGACAGGGGCCGCACTGGAATGGCGATTATTCGAGCCCGATGGCAACGTTTTCGATCATATGGCCTGGGCGTTGGTGTCATCGCAACTAGACAGCATTGATCAACTCAGATACGCCGACGCGTACACCGACGTACCGGAGCCCGGAAAGGGGCTGGATACCCTCGATCAATCACGTGTCAAACAACTGGACGCGGCAATCCCTGACTGGCTGCGCAATGCACCCGCCAAGGACATGGATGATTACCGTCGTTACATCACCGCCCTGGGGAAACTGTATCGCAAGGCCAAGTACAGGGTCGCGAGAACCGAAATACCCTCCATCAGGCAATTTGCTCACCAATCGATGCGTGACGCGATCATCGCCGATACACGTGCAGTGGGTGCCGCAGCACTGCCGTGGGACGCCTTGCAAATCGAGGTGATCAACAGCTTTACCGTTGATAATTTCACCCTGCCCAACCCTCTTGATCAGCACACTGAAACACTGGCTGAGTTCGCGCTGGAGAACAATGCGCCCTATAGGGCGGCACTCTCGTTCAAAAACGGTGCGCAGGTTCCTGACTGGCTGACGCCGCAATTGCTCACCCGCATAGCGGCCAACGTGGACGTAGGCGGTGCCTACCCGGCACTGATCAAGAAAACGCTGATCGATGACCCGGTCACATCCCAACGTCAGGCCCACTTCTATCGTGATCAATTACGCTGGCTGTTACCGCTCAAGGCACTGGAAGAGAAGATCAAACAAGAGTCGGGGGTTACCGAGCAAGGCTATCAGTACATTTGCCAATGGATGAATGCTGGCCCTGCCAACCCCATCGCTATCTACCCCCTGACGCTGAGGCCGCAACACCGCTTGATCAGCGCCAGCGACCCCGTGACCAACATGTTCATTATCAGCCCTCGGGACGATACCAAGGGGGCCTGTCTGCTTTACCGGCCGATGCAGGATGTACCGTTGATGCAGTTCCCCTCGCGGCAGAATCTGCTCTATGCCTTGCACCAGCCCGGAGAGCTGCGCGATTCGGTACTTGCCTGGCTTGCGACCAAAACGCTGAGCTTCGAGTATTCCCAGTACGTGTTTCCGGTGGGGTTGCCGTCTCCGTGGTTAGCGGCTGAACAACTGGTCAATCCTTTCCTCAGGGCGGAGCAGTTCGGGCGAGTGGTATTGGAAACCCAGGAAATGACTGGGGACACTCTCACTGTACTGTTCAGAAAAAATGCCCAGGCGCTGGTCACCCTTGCGGACCGCCAGTCGCAATCGAATGCCGAGCGGCGCTGGACGCTGCTCAAAGACAGCAGCTGGGCATTGTTCGGCGTCGCGACCAACTTCCTCAGTGGCGCCGTCGGCACCGCGGTCTGGGCCTGGCAGGTTATCGAGCAAATTCAACAAGCCCTCGACGCCCATGAAAAAGGCGACAGCTTTAACCAGTGGCGATCCGAGGCAGACATCCTGTTATCCCTGGGTATTCTGCTCAGTCATCACGCGGTAATGCGGCGTAAAGCGCTGTCCAACAAGCCCCGTATCAGCCCCGAGCCGTTGGAAGAGCGCGCCGTTCCATCCCCCGCGACCACCGCCATCACGCTGGACACCAGCCGCTTGCTCCGAGAACTTCCATCGGCTCATAACGCTTTGGTAGAGACCGCCGGGTCAGTTCCCCGGCGTACGCCATTGGAACTCGGCACCTACCTGGACACCCTCAAAGTCACGTCGCCAGACTTGAACAACGAAGAGGTCAGCCGCACTAACGAGAAACCACCCCATCTCTATCATTTTGATCAAAAAACGTACGCCAATGTCGGTACGCGCTGGTTCAACGTCAGCGTCACCGAGGATGGCCAAGTGCAGATCGTTTATCCCGATGATCCTGGAAAATATGGCCCATGGCTGACCAATGATCGTGACGGGAGATGGGTTCTTGACCTGCGATTGCGCCTGAGGGGCGGCGGGCCAAAAAATCGTCTCAAAGCCCTGCTAAAGGAGAAGGGTGAACGGAAAAAAAAACTGCAAACAGAACTGGATCTGTTTCAAGGCAAGAAGGTCGCGGAAGGGGGCGAAGAGCAAAAAAAGAACGATGTGATCAAGGCTCAGGCAGATATGTTTGCAGCCACGGAAGAGGACCATGACCGATTAACAACCGTTTACGTGGAAAAACTGGACGTGATGATCCAAGCCTACCAGCAGGCCCTTGAGCAGCTCAAGGAATGGCATACGTTGGGCGGCAGTGAGGGTTACATCCATGACTCCCTTCGAATGCATACCGAATTGCAGAAACATCTTTCGTTCTGGTTCGTCGTAAAAAAAAGTGAATACGCCAAGCTGACCAATGTCTTGCGGTCTGAAACCTCGATAGAGGAAACATCACAGCAAACCCATGTCAGGCATGTGCAGCAAGCAACAGACTTAAGCCAGGCGATGGTCGAAAAACTTGGACTATCACGCTCGGCGCTCGATGCAATGCGAACGCTTGGAAGGCCAGGCATTGAACAGGCACAGGCCATCCGCAAAATGACCCCTTTATTCACTGAATGGGAACTCAAGGCCAATGAAATCGGTATCGCTCAGGAACTGTGCATGGAAGATCAGGCCAGCGTGACAATACCGCAGGCTCGCAGTGACGTCGCAAAACTGATCGTCAGAGGGGCCACCGCCGCCCACCGGATTGCACAGCTCCTGAAAAAAACAGCAGACGATACCAGCCCGCAAAAACAGATCGAAGAGCTGAGTCAGATACTCGAAACCTTTGCCGATATCGACCAGCGACTTCTGGAACTGCCAAAAACCTATCCCGGTCATTTCAAGCAGGCGCGACTTGACCATCTGCGCGACCTCATTGGCGGATTTGCAACAAACGCTCAAGTCCTGCGCTTATCGCTGATAAATGAGGAGAAGTCCTTGAACCCGAGTGAGTCTGCCGGGCCTTCGAAGTCGGCAGCGCCACACCCGACGGGCAAGGTGAGAAAGACCCGGCCGCGGCAGTCGACCAGCAGTGAAGCACCGCCGACCATTGACGAGTCTCTTGGCTTGCTCACTTTGGAAAGTCGTCCAAGACTGCCATCGACGCTGAGTGACGGTGAAATCATCAGCAAAGGTCTGATGCTGTCTGAAGATGCAGATCCGTTCATCAAACGTACCATCAAGGACGCTTATCGACCTTCGCGTGTCCCTGCTGACATGCAGGACATATTCGATCAACAAGCAAGCCGGCTCGAACAAAGCGCTACCAGCGTTGACGAGGTTTGGTCCCGAACGAAGGAATTTCCGGTGCGCAGTTTAGCGCCGCAATTACGTGCGGCAGCTGCGACAATGCGCGAAACCGGCAAAAGCATTCGCGCCAGTCTCTACACATTGAGGAAGCCCACCCAGTCTATATTCAGATGGATGCATGAGAATGCTCAGATTGAATTGCGCCGAGACAAAGGCCGAATCAAGACTAAGCAGCTGGGCGATTATTTTCAGGAATACCGGATTCTCGACAAGACCCATAATGCTCGGGAACTCTGGGTCGCCCATTTCCATTACCCTACCCTGAAAAGCCCTCGAGACTATCCCGCTGCCGCGCACCTGAAGATCTCGGAAACCTATCTGAAAACGCTTACCGAGGAGCAACAAAAAACATTCGCCACAGTCGAGCCCATCGATGGGGTTTTGCGCAAGATCGATGACCCGGTGTTACGAAAGCTGTTTTTTGACCTGGAGCCTGTAGTCGAAGACTGACGTGTAACCCTGACGGGGGGTGCATGACTCATGTGCGCCAGATTCTGTCCAAGCGCCGGAGTGCTTCGATGATGGCGACTTCGGGCACCGCCGCAAAACCCAGGACCAGTCCGGCGCGCTGGTCCTCCGGTTGTTGCGAGTCCGGCAACCAGTAGCTGCTCAGGGCATTGATCTCGACATCGACGCTGGCCGCTTTTTCGATCAGCGCCTGCTCGCGGGCCACAGACTCGACCGCGACCGTCAGGTGCAGCCCTGCCGCGACACTCGGCAGGCTACCGATACCGGGGATACCCTGGGGCCAACCGGACAGCAAAGTGTTACGCCGGCTCAGCGCAGCACGGCGCATACGCCGAATGTGTCGCTGGAAATGCCCTGCAGCCATGAACTCGGCCATCACCGCCTGTGTGCTGACCTCGGAATGCCGTACATCCACCGCACGACGTTGGGAGAATGCATCCACCAATGCTGGCGGCAATACCAGATAACCCAGGCGCAATGCCGGAAAGGCGACTTTGCCGAAGGTCCCGACGTACAGCACCCGCCCCTGGCGATCGAGTGCCGCCAAGGGCGCCAATGGCGCGCCGCTGTAGCGGTATTCGCCATCGTAGTCGTCCTCGACAATCCAGCCTTGGCTGCGTTCAGCCCAGGCCAGCAGTTCGAGGCGACGTGCCAGGCTCATGACCACCCCGGTCGGGTACTGATGCGACGGCGTGACATAAGCCAGGCGACAATCACCCAGTTCCGCCAGTTCGGTGCAATCGATTCCCTCACTATCTACCGCTATCCCATGCAATCGCGCCCCAGCCACTGCGAACGCATGGCCCGCCGCCCGATACCCCGGATTCTCGAGCGCCACCCCATCGCCCGGCTCCACCAGCAGCTGTGCACAAAGGCTGATCCCCTGCTGCGCGCCACTGGTGATCACTATTT
Organism: Pseudomonas sp. MPC6; assembly: GCF_006094435.1. NCBI lineage: Bacteria > Pseudomonadati > Pseudomonadota > Gammaproteobacteria > Pseudomonadales > Pseudomonadaceae > Pseudomonas > Pseudomonas sp. MPC6. The sequence goes on from NZ_CP034783.1 coordinate 86,396, forward strand.
GCTCAGCCGTGCACTGCATGCCTCGTGAACTGCGTAAATATGCGGCAATCAGGCCGCGCAAGCGCCCATCGCCTGCCGGATCGCCATAGCACAGCTGCTGCAAATCCGGTTTACGCCAGAAAGCCGCGTTCAGCTTGGCCCACACCTCAAACGGAAACAGATCAAAGGCCGGAACGCCGACCCGAAACGCCCGGGGTGGACCGCTCGGCGGCGTTGCCAAATGATTCTTTTCCACCCTCTCCAAGGCACCACTGTGGATAACTTTACTGGATGAAACCACAGCTAAATCCGCGCAATTTGTGGATAAGGCTGTGGGTAAGCCTGTTGACAACCCTGTGGATACTTTTGTGGATAGTTTTTTAGCCGGCAGCATCGCGTGAGGCAGTTGCGCAACATAAGTGCCGTCGCCAACACGCCCTTCGATGAAGCCCTCGGCGTAGAGCTGATCGTAGGCCCGGACCACGCTGTTGCGGGAAATCGCCAATGCCGCCGCCAGATCGCGACTGGCCGGCAACCGCGTGCCACTGGCCAATCTGCCGTCGAGCACGCGTACCCGTAACGCCTGATACAACTGCCGGCTCAAGCCCTGACGGCGATCAAGTTCGATACCCGCAGGATTGAACGACAAGGACGGTGATTCGCTGGTCATGGCAATGGACCTATGAAATTGGTCATTAATGGCTCTTACAACAGACCAATAGCCTGCCTAGGATGAACACATTCGCCAAGGAAAATCTCCATGTACACGCCAAGCAACTTTGCCATCAACGATTTGCCTGAATTGCAGCAGCAGATACTCGGCACCCGCCTTGCCGTGTTGGTTACCCATGGGGAGGAAGGCCTGCAGGCCAGTCATCTGCCACTGCTGCTTCGCCCCGACCAAGGTCCGAACGGTACCCTCTACGGTCACTTCGCCCGGGCCAATCCGCAATGGAAAGCATTGCAGAACGGCGCTCAAGCACTGGTGATTTTTGCCGGGGCCGATGCCTACGTCAGCCCGGGGTTCTACCCGAGCAAAGCCGAACACGGCAAGGTCGTGCCGACCTGGAACTACGTCGCCGTGCACGCCTACGGCACGGCCGAGGTTTTCACCGACGCTGATCGCCTGCGCGATCTGGTCAGTGCTCTGACGGATCGTCATGAAGCAGGTCGAAACAATCCGTGGAAGGTCGCGGATGCGCCCGCGGACTACATTGACGGGATGCTCAAGGCCATCGTCGGTTTTGCCTTGCCGATCCAGTGCCTGGAAGGTAAGCGCAAACTCAGCCAGAACCGCAGCCCTGCCGATATCGCCGGCGTGCGCGAGGGGCTCGCCGCCAGCCCCGATGCGCATGACCAGGCCCTCGCCCACTTGATGCGTTAAGGAATGAACATGAGTCAGATCGAGATTCGCCAGGTCACTGCCGATGATCATGCGGCCTGGTTGCCGTTGTGGCAGGCCTATCTGCGTTTCTATAACACCGAACTGCCCGAGGCCGTCACCCAAAGCACCTGGCAGCGCCTGCTCGACCCTGATGAACCGACCCACTCGGCGCTGGCCTGGGCCAGTGGCGAAGCGGTAGGGATGGTGAACTTCATCTACCACCGTTCGAACTGGAGCATCGAAAACGCCTGCTACCTGCAAGACCTGCTGGTAACGCCCCAAATGCGCGGCACCGGCGTTGGCCGCAAGCTGATCGAATATGTGTACGCCACAGCCAAAGAGGACGGTTGCTGCAAGGTCCACTGGCTGACCCACGAAACCAACGCCACCGCGATACAGCTCTACGAGCGCATCGCCGAACGTCCTGGTTTCATCCAGTTTCGCAAGGCCATCCAAGGTTAAGGGAGCACAGCATGACGACTTCACTCGCGGACTGGAAAGGCGTTCCGGCACCGACGGTTCAAACGATCGAAGGGCGCTTCATCCGCCTGGAAAAACTCGACCCGGCACGCCACGGCGACGGCTTGTGGAATGCCCTGCAAGGCCCAGGCTCCGATCCGAAGCTGTGGGACTATTTACCCTATGGACCCTTCCCGGAGCGCAGTGCATTCAATGACTGGCTGAATAATCATGCGGCCAACAGCGACCCGTATTTCTTCAGCGTGATCGATCGCGCCAACGGCGAGGTGCAAGGCATCCTCAGCCTGATGTCGATCGTGCCGTCACAGGGCCGAATCGAGATCGGCCACGTGACCTTCGGCGCACCGATGCAGCGTTCGCCAAAAAGCACCGAGGCGGTTTATTTGCTGGCCAAGGCATCCTTTGATCTGGGTTACCGGCGCCTGGAGTGGAAATGCAACAACGACAACGCCCGCTCCAAGTACGCAGCCGAACGGCTGGGGTTCAGCTTTGAAGGGGTGTTCCGCCAGCACATGGTGGTCAAGGGGCAGAACCGGGATACCGCGTGGTATTCGATTCTGGACGCGGAATGGCCAGCGATTGGCGGGGGGTTTGAACGGTGGCTGTCCGATGAGAACCAGACGGATGCGGGGCAGGTGAAAACCCTGGCTGAGTGTCGCGGTTAGGGGCTGTGCCGAACCCATAAAAAAAGGGGAGCACATGCCCCCCCGAGGTTTAAAGCGTTGAATCGAGGCTGTTAACTCAGCCTTCGATTTCGATCAGGATTTCGCCCGGGTTTACCCGGTCGCCCTTGGCCACGTGGATGGCGGTGACTTTGCCGGCGATGGCTGCCTGGACTTCGGTTTCCATCTTCATCGCTTCGGTGATCAGTACGGACTGGCCGGCTTTGACCATGTCGCCTTCCTTGACCAGCACGTCGACGATATTGCCTGGCATGGTGGTGCTGACGTGGCCCGGTGCAGTCGCTTGCTTGCGCTTGCTGCTGCCGCCGCCGACGAACTCGTTGAGCGGTTCGAACACCACTTCTTCCGGCATGCCGTCGATGGACAGGTAGAAGTGACGCTTGCCTTCCGCCTTGACGCCAACGCCAGTGATGTCGACGCGGTAGGTTTCGCCGTGGACGTCGATGACGAACTCGGTCGGCACGCCTTCGCCACCGGCGGAGGTCACGCCGCCCGCTTCCGGAATCGGCAACAGCACTTCTGGAGTCAGGGTGCCGGCAGCGCGTTCTTCGAGGAATTTGCGCCCGATGTCCGGGAACATGGCGTAGGTCAGCACGTCTTCTTCAGACTTGGCGACGGCGCCGATTTCGGCACGCAGCTTGGTCATTTCCGGCTTGAGCAAGTCAGCTGGACGGACGTCGATCACCTCTTCGCTGCCGATCGCCTGACGACGCAGTTGTTCGTTCACGGTGCCTGGCGCCTTGCCGTAGCCGCCTTGCAGGTAAAGTTTCACTTCGTTGGTGATGGTCTTGTAGCGCTCGCCGGCCAGCACGTTGAAGAACGCCTGGGTGCCGACGATTTGCGAAGTCGGGGTCACCAGCGGCGGGAAGCCGAGGTCTTCGCGAACCCGCGGGATCTCCGCCAGCACTTCGCTCATGCGGTTGAGGGCGCCCTGCTCTTTCAACTGGTTGGCCAGGTTGGAAATCATCCCGCCCGGTACCTGGTTGACTTGCACGCGGGTGTCGACAGCGGTGAATTCGCTTTCGAACTGGTGATACTTCTTGCGCACGGCGTAGAAGTACAGACCGATCTCTTGCAGCAGTTCCAGGTTCAGGCCTGTATCGAATTCGGTGCCTTTAAGGGCAGCGACCATCGATTCGGTGCCTGGGTGGCTGGTGCCGGATGCGAAGCTGGAGATCGCGGTGTCGATGTGGTCGGCGCCGTTTTCGATAGCCTTGAGTTGGCACATGGTGGCCATGCCAGAGGTATCGTGCGAGTGAATGAACACGGGCAGCGACTGCTCGGATTTCAACGCCCGGACCAGTTCGCCAGTAGCGTAAGGAGTCAGCAGACCGGCCATGTCCTTGATCGCCACCGAGTCGCAACCCATGGCTTCCATTTGCCGGGCCTGGGCCACGAACGCGTCGATGGTGTGCACCGGGCTGGTGGTGTACGCGATGGTGCCCTGAGCGTGTTTGCCGGCGGCTTTTACCGCCTCGATGGCCGTGCGCAGGTTACGTACGTCGTTCATGGCATCGAAGATGCGGAACACGTCGATGCCGTTGACCGCTGCCTTGGCGACGAAGGCTTTGACCACGTCGTCGCTGTAGTGGCGGTAGCCCAGCAGGTTCTGACCACGCAATAGCATTTGCAGACGCGTGTTAGGCAATGCGGCACGCAGTTGGCGCAGGCGCTCCCACGGATCTTCTTTGAGAAAACGTACGCAGGCGTCGAACGTCGCGCCGCCCCAGCATTCGAGCGACCAATAGCCGACTTTGTCGAGCTTGTCGCAGATCGGCAGCATGTCTTCGGTGCGCATGCGGGTGGCGAGCAGCGATTGGTGGGCGTCGCGCAGGATGGTGTCGGTTACATGAATCTTCTTGGACATTGTTTTATTCCTCACAGGCCTGCGTGGGCGGCGATGGCGGCGGCGATGGCCAGGGCCAGCTCTTCGGGTTTGCGCTTGATCGAGTAGTTGGTCAGTTCAGGGTGGCTTTCAACGAAGCTGGTGTTGAACTGGCCGCTACGGAATTCCGGGTTGCGCAGGATTTCCTGGTAGTACGCGGCGGTGGTCTTGACCCCTTGCAGACGCATGTCGTCCAGAGCTCGCAAGCCACGGTCCATCGCCTCTTCCCAGGTCAGCGCCCAGACCACCAGTTTCAGGCACATGGAGTCATAGAACGGTGGAATGGTGTAACCGGTGTAGATCGCCGTGTCGGTACGCACGCCGGGACCGCCGGGCGCGTAGTAACGGGTGATTTTGCCGAAGCTCGGCAGGAAGTTGTTTTTCGGGTCTTCGGCGTTGATCCGGAATTGCAGCGCGAAACCGCGGTGCTGGATGTCTTCCTGTTTCACCGAAAGCGGCAGGCCGGACGCGATGCGAATCTGCTCGCGGACGATGTCGATGCCGGTGATTTCCTCGGTGATGGTGTGTTCCACCTGCACCCGGGTGTTCATCTCCATGAAGTACACCTCGCCCTCGGCGAGCAGGAACTCCACGGTACCGGCGTTTTCGTAACCCACGGCCTTGGCCGCACGCACCGACAGGTCGCCGATGTAGGCGCGCTGTTCCGGGGTCAGTTGCGGGCTCGGGGCGATTTCGATGAGCTTCTGGTTGCGGCGCTGGATCGAGCAGTCACGCTCGAACAGATGCACCACGTTGCCAAAGCTGTCGCCGAGGATCTGCGCTTCGATGTGTTTCGGATTGACGATGCATTTTTCCAGAAACACTTCCGCCGAACCGAACGCCTTGGTGGCTTCGGAGATCACGCGGGGGAACGCCTGCTCGAGTTCTTCGCGGCTGTTGCAGCGACGAATGCCGCGACCGCCACCACCGGAAGTGGCCTTGAGCATCACCGGGTAACCGATGCGCTCGCCTTCGACGAGGGCTTCTTCGATCCCCGAAACATTGCCTTCAGTGCCCGGGGTGACCGGCACGCCAGCCTTGATCATGCTGCGGCGAGCTTCGGTCTTGTCGCCCATGCGGCGAATCACTTCAGCCGACGGGCCAATGAATTTGATACCGCGCTCGGCGCAGATCTCCGCCAGTTCGGCATTTTCCGAAAGGAAACCGTAGCCTGGGTGCAAGGCATCGCAGCCGGTTTCCACAGCCAGGTTCACCAGCTTGCGCGGGTTCAGGTAGCCGGCCAGCGGATCGGCACCGATGCTGTGGGCTTCGTCCGCACGCTTCACATGCAGGGCATGGCGGTCGGCGTCGGAATAGACCGCGACCGAGCGAATGCCCATCTCGGCGCAGGCACGCACGATTCTTACGGCAATCTCACCACGGTTGGCGATCAGGATCTTTTTTATCACTTGGAGGTTCCCTTGAGCCGGTGGTACCCACGACCTGCTAGACCAGGTCGACGCGTGACCAAATGTTTCAATTTAGTCGCAGCCCCACACTAGCCCCCACAAGGGATTAACAAAAATGATTAATTATTGGGTCATGCATAAGTAAAGACTTATAGTTGACGCATCAGTCTGCCGACGGAGACCTTTAATTATGCGTAAGTCCTTGATGCGTCTGACATTGCGTCAGCTGCAGATCTTCAACGAAGTCTGTGATTTGAGGTCCTACAGCCGTGCAGCCGAAGAAATGTCGCTCACACAACCTGCCGTCAGCCTGCAGATTCGTCAACTCGAGGAGCTGATTGGTCAGCCCTTGTTCGATTACGTAGGCAAAAAACTCTACATGACGGAAGCGGCCGAGGCTTTACAGCGCGCCAGTCGGGACATTTTCGGCCGCTTGGAAAACCTCGATATGCAGCTCTCGGACATGCAAGGCTCGTTGCAGGGCCAACTGAAACTGGCGGTGGAATCCAGCGCCAAGTATTTCGTGCCGCATCTGTTTGCCGCGTTCAAGCGCCAGCATCCAGAGGTGAACCTGCAACTGACGGTGGTCAACCGGGGGCAAGTGATTCGACGTCTTTCCGATAATCGCGATGACCTGGTGATCATGTCCATGGTGCCGCAGGATATGGGCCTGGAATTCCTGCCGTTCCTCAACAACCCGATCGTCGCCGTGGCGCCACCGGATCATCCGTTGTGTCACATGGGCCCTCTACGCTTGCAGGACCTGGAACCTTACACACTCCTGCTGCGCGAGTCCGGTTCCGGAACGCGGCTGGCCTGTGAAGAGTATTTCAAGGAGAAACGTGTGCACTTCAACCAGACCCAGGAGGTCTCGTCAGCCGAAGCGCAACGCGAATGTGTGTCGGCGGGTCTGGGCGTGGCGCTGTTGACGCGCCACGCCCTGAACCTTGAATTGGCGACCGGCGGCCTGATCGAGTTGCCGGTCGAAGAGCTGCCGCTGTATCGCAGCTGGTGCCTGGTGCAGGCCAAGGCCAAGCGACTGTCACCGGTGGCGCACGCGTTCCTTGCGTTTATCCGCAGCGAGCGGCTGCAGATCAGCGCCCTGGTTGAGCGTTTCGACGGGAAGCCGCGGGAGCTGCCTGCCAGTAGTTGAGTTCCAGTTCGTCGGGAAAGTCGCCAATCTCGGCCAGCAGCTGGCGGCGTTCGCAACGATCTTCGATGGCGCGGCGAAATTCCATGCGGCGCTGGTCTTCCTGCTGGCGACGGGTTCTGACGGCGCTGTTGCGTTCTTCGTAGGGCTGGGCCATTTCGAGTCTCCCAAGGCGATGACGGGAGTTACAGGATGGGCATGGGGGATGACGGTTTGGCGGCTTGCGGGTTACAGGCAGATGAAAGTTGTCGCTTTAGAGGACGCCTTCGCGGGCAAGTCGGATCGCCGCACCGCCGCTCCCACAGGGATCGACTGTGTTGCACAAAATGTGTGAGCACCATGAACCCTGTGGGAGCGGGCTTGCCCGCGAATGAAGGTCGGAACGACCTTCCAGCCATCTGGGGTCAGAATCAGTCGTCCAGCGCTTTCACCGACTTGGGCGACAGTCGCAAGCTGCGCAGGCTGCGCTTGACGCTCTTGAGGTGATTGACCAGGCTCGGCCCGCGCGCCATGGCCACGCCCATCGCCAATACGTCGATCACCACCAGGTGGGCGATGCGCGAAGTCAGCGGTGTATAGATTTCGGTGTCTTCATGCACGTCGATCGCCAGATTGACCGTCGACAGCTCGGCCAAGGGTGTCTGGCTCGGGCACAGGGTGATCAGCGAGGCGCCGCTTTCTCGCACCAGGTTGGCGGTGATCAACAGGTCCTTGGAGCGCCCGGACTGGGAAATGCAGATCGCCACGTCGGTCGGCTTCAGGGTCACCGCCGACATCGCCTGCATGTGCGGGTCGGAATAGGCCGCAGCGGTCAGCAGCAAGCGGAAAAACTTGTGCTGGGCATCCGCCGCCACCGCACCCGACGCCCCAAAGCCGTAGAACTCCACACGCTGGGCCTGGGACATGAGCGTCACGGCCCGCTGCAACTCCACCGGATCGAGCCGCTCGCGGACCTCCATCAGGGTGTGCAGGGTGGTGTCGAAGATTTTCAGGCTGTAGTCAGCGACCGAATCGTCTTCATGGATCGCGAACTGCCCGAAGCTCGCACCCGCCGCCAGGCTCTGCGCCAGCTTCAGCTTCAAATCCTGGAACCCGGAGCACCCGATGGCGCGGCAGAACCGCACAATCGTCGGCTCGCTGATCCCCACGCTATGGGCCAGGTCGGCCATGGAACTGTGCATCACTGCCGCAGGGTCAAGCAGCACGTGGTCGGCGACCTTGAGCTCCGACTTGCGTAACAGGTGGCGAGACTGGGCGATGTGTTGCAGCAGATTCAAAGGGATCGACTCTTTGTTATTGGCAGGTGCCGGGGATGTAGCAAGCTTGTAGTTATACTACAAGAATCGTCTTTTTGCCTGCTCAATGCGTAACTCGATGCCCCCGTTTCACGCCTTGTGCGCTCCATGTAGCCCTTACAAGGGCTTCGCGTCCGCACGCAGCTGTTGCAACAGGCCGTCGGCCTCTACGGGCCGACTGATCAGATAGCCCTGTACCTCATCGCAGCGCTCAGCCTTCAAAAACTCAAGCTGCTCCGGCCGCTCCACCCCTTCAGCCACCACTTTCAACGACAGGCCATGGGCCATGGCAATGATTGCCCGGGTAATCGCCGCATCCACAGTGCCCTCCCCCAGGCCACGGATAAACGCCTGATCGATCTTCACGTAATCCACCGGGATGCGCTTGAGGTAGCTCAGGGACGAATAACCGGTACCAAAATCGTCAATCGCCAGTTTTACCCCAAGATTTCGCAGCTGCTGGAAGGTGGCGATAATGTGCTCGACGCTGTCCAGCAGATGACTTTCGGTGAGCTCCAGCTCCAGGTTGTGCGGCGCCAGGCCGGTTTCTTCCAGCACCTGACGCACCAGGCTGACCAGTTTGCCATGCCGCAGTTGATGCACCGACAGGTTGACCGACATGCGAATCGGCGCAAGCCCCTGACGTTGCCACTCGCAGGCTTGCCAGCAGGCCTGGCGCAACACGAATTCGCCAATGGGGCCAATCAGGCCCGTTTCCTCGGCAAGCCCAATGAAATCCCCTGGCGGGATGCTACCCATGGTTGGGTGATCCCAGCGCACCAGCGCCTCGGCAGCGTTCAACCGGCCCGTGGCGAGGCACAGCTTGGGTTGGTAAAACACCTTCAATTGCTTTTCTTCGATAGCCTTGCGCAGCTGATTTTCCAGCTGCAGGCGTTCCAGCGTGCTGGCTTGCAGACTGTCGGTGTAGAACTGGAAATTGTTGCCGCCCAAGTGCTTGGCATGCTGCATGGCGATGTTCGACTGACTGACCAGCGCGGAAACTTCCCTGGCGTTGTCCGGCAGCAAACTGATGCCCATTGAAGCGCTCACCACCAATTCGTGGCCCTCGACGGTCATCGGCGTACGCAACTTGGACGACAAGCGCGTCGCTACTCGCGCCAGGCTCGAGAGGTTGCCGTAGGCATTGAACAACACGGCGAACTCGTCGCCGGACAAACGCGCGATGGTGTCCGCCTCGGGCAACGCGTTGACCAGGCGCCGGGCTATTTTTTGCAACAACTGATCGGCGATTTCATGGCCCAGGCTGTCGTTGAGCAGTTTGAAACGATCCAGGTTGATGTGCAGCAATGCCAGGCTGCGGTAGCCGCCTTGGCGCACTCGCTGGTGAGCTTCGCTCAGCCGCTCGCGAAATAGCGATCGGTTGGCCAGGCCGGTGAGCTCGTCGTAATGGGTCAGGTAGCGCATGCGCTCTTCAGATTGCCGTCGCGCCGATAAATCGGCGAAGAAGCCCACAATATGGCTTACGTTTCCCCGAGCATCGCGTACGGTGTTCAGTTGCAGCCATTGCGGATACAACTCGCCGTTCTTGCGGGTTTCCACCAGCTCGCCTTGCCAGGTCCCCTGTTGCTCCAGCGCCTGATGGATCGTCGCATAGTGCCGGCGGGCATCACGACTGCAGGGTAAGTCGACCACATTGCGCCCGAGCATGTCCTCGATGGCATAGCCGGTGACTCGACTGAACGCCTGGTTGACGGCGATCAGCGCGTAGTTCGGGTCGAAAATCACGATGCCTTCGCTGGCGGCCTCGAACACGGTCGCTGCCAGTTGCCGCTGCACTTCCAGGCTTTTACTCACACTGATGTCGCGGCGGGTGCCGACCATGCGGATGACCCGGCCGTTGTCACTGCGCTCAACCGCTCGACCACGGTCTTCGATCCACACCCAATGGCCATCGACATGGCGCACGCGGTACTCAACCTGATAATCCTCGCTGCGGCCTTTCAAATGCTCGACCAGCGCGCGCTTGAGCGACGGCAAGTCATCGGGGTGCAGGCGCGGCTTGAGGTGGCGCAGCATCGCCGTGACAAACTCCGGCTCCAGGCCGAACAGCTCCTGGAGATGGGTGTGGTGGACTTCATCGGTTTTCAGGTTCCAGTCCCACAACCCCAGCTCACTGGCCTTCAACGCCAGCGCCAGTCGCGCTTCACTTTTGCTCAAGGCCTGATTGGCGGAGTCCAGCTCCAGGCTGCGCTGGGCGATGCGGCCTTCCAGCCCGGTTTGAATCGCACGCAATTCGTCTTCGGCTCGACGGCGCTGGTCGATTTCCTTGGCGAGCTTGTGATTGAGCCGGTCGCTGCCGCTTCGAGCCTGCTGCAAGTGCTCGATCAGTGCCTGATTCTGGAAGCGCCGCAACAGTCCGCTATCGATCAGCCGATTGACCTGCCAGGCGACCACGCTCAACGCGCCCAGCAGAATCAGGCCGAACCAGCCCCAACCCTGTCCCTGCTCATCGCCGCCCCAGAACAGATAGCCGATGGCCGGCAACAGGCAGGGCAAGGTAAAGGACAGGAAGGCAGGCAGGTTGACCGCGTAGGCAACGCTGGCCGAGAGCGCAGCCGCTCCGATCAGACCGAATACCCAGGCTTGCTGGATGAAGTTGTCGCCAGGGACCAGCGCAATGCCGGCACCGGCCAGGGTCAGGCCGGTCAGGGCCGAACCCAGCAAAAACATGCGGCGCCAGATCGGATGGGCCTGGCGATTGGGAATCGCCGAGTCGAAGGCCGCGACCTGAATCACCCGCAATGCCACCAACGACAACAACCACACCAGCCAGACGCTGACCAGGAAGTAGCGCTGCGGACTCCAGAGCAACCAGGCGCAGACCAGGCCATTGATCAACATGAACAGCGTGGGCAGCAATGAGCCTTGATACAGCAGGCGCGTGCGTTCGACCGCCATTTCCATGGCGTACTGTTTGCGGATAACCCGAGGATCCACCGCGGGGCCCGACAGGTCGGAGCTGAGGGTCATAGGCAAAGTTCTTGTTCTTATAATAGTGAGCATGAGCCCGAAACGTGCACGGAGCATACACAAGCAACTGCCCGGGCCAAACAGCCCCAGGTCATAAAACAGCTAAAAATATCCGCTGCTTTCCCCGCCGTAAAAGCGTCCAGGCGAGTCCCGCCAACGCTTGCAGCCGCTGACCGACCGGTCGTCCTGCACATGACTTTCATCGCCTGAAGCAAAGCGGGGTTTGCCCGGGGTCGCGCCGCCCCCTAGAATGCCCTGATGCGCGATGATCTCTCCCTTCTGCTGAACTCCCTCAACGATGCCCAACGCCAGGCCGTAGCTGCCTCCGTGGGTCGTCAGTTGGTCCTGGCCGGTGCTGGTTCCGGTAAAACCCGAGTGCTGGTGCACCGTATCGCCTGGTTGATCCAGGTCGAAAACGCCTCGCCCCACTCGATCCTGTCGGTAACCTTCACCAACAAGGCCGCTGCCGAGATGCGTCATCGCATCGAACAGTTGATGGGTATCAACCCGGCCGGCATGTGGGTCGGCACCTTCCACGGCCTGGCGCACCGCTTGTTGCGGGCGCATTGGCAGGAAGCCGGCCTGAGCCAGACTTTCCAGATTCTCGACAGCGACGACCAGCAGCGACTGGTCAAGCGGGTGATCCGCGAGTTGGGCCTGGACGAGCAACGCTGGCCGGCCCGTCAGGCCCAGTGGTTCATCAACGGGCAGAAAGACGAAGGTCTGCGCCCGCAACACATCCAGGCCAGCGGCGATTTGTTCCTGGCCACCATGCGCAGCATTTATGAAGCCTATGAGGCCGCGTGCCTGCGCGCCGGCGTCATCGACTTCTCCGAATTGCTGCTGCGCGCCCTCGACCTGTGGCGCGATAACCCAGGCTTGCTCGCGCATTATCAAAAACGCTTCCGACACATTCTGGTGGACGAGTTCCAGGACACCAACGCCGTGCAGTACGCCTGGTTGCGTCTGCTGGCCAAGGGCGGCGACAGCCTGATGGTAGTCGGCGATGACGATCAGTCCATCTACGGCTGGCGCGGCGCGAAAATCGAGAACATTTATCAGTATTCCGACGATTTTCCCGATGCCGAGACCATTCGTCTTGAGCAGAACTACCGCTCTACCGCCGGGATCCTCAAGGCTGCCAACGCCCTGATCGCCAATAACACCGGGCGCATGGGCAAGGAGTTGTGGACCGACGGCGGTGAAGGCGAAGCGATCAATCTATATGCCGCGTTCAACGAGCATGATGAAGCGCGCTATGTGGTGGAAACCATCCAAAGTGCGCTGAAAACCGGCCTGTTGCGCAGTGATATCGCGATTCTGTACCGCTCCAACGCCCAATCGCGCGTTTTGGAAGAAGCCTTGTTGCGCGAGCGTATTCCGTACCGCATCTACGGCGGCCAGCGCTTTTTCGAGCGGGCTGAAATCAAGAATGCCATGGCCTACCTGCGCTTGCTGGAAGGCCGCGGCAACGATGCGGCGCTGGAGCGGGTGATCAACGTTCCGGCCCGTGGCATCGGCGAGAAAACTGTCGAAGCGATCCGCGACCATGCCCGTCACAGCGATGTGTCGATGTGGGAAGCCATGCGCCTGCTGGTCGCCAATAAAGGCCTGACCGGGCGCGCCGCGGGCGCTCTCGGGGCATTTATCGAGCTGATCGAGAACCTCGCCGCCAAATGCATGGAAATGCCCCTGCACCTGATGACCCAGACCGTCATCGAGCAGTCGGGGCTGATCGCCTACCACGAAGCGGAAAAAGGCGAGAAAGGCCAGGCCCGGGTAGAAAACCTTGAGGAACTGGTCAGCGCCGCGCGCAACTTCGAAAACGCGGAAGAAGATGAAGACCTGTCGCCATTGGCGGCGTTCCTCGGCCATGCGTCGCTGGAGGCCGGGGATACCCAGGCCGACGAGCACGAAGACAGCATTCAACTGATGACCCTGCACAGCGCCAAAGGCCTGGAATTTCCTTACGTATTTCTGGTGGGCATGGAAGAAGGCCTGTTCCCGCACAAGATGAGCCTGGAAGAACCCGGCCGTCTCGAGGAAGAGCGCCGCCTGGCCTATGTCGGCATCACCCGGGCAATGCAGAACCTGGTGATGACCTATGCCGAAACCCGACGCCTGTACGGCAGCGAGACCTACAACAAGGTGTCGCGTTTCGTACGGGAGATACCGAAAGGTCTGATCCAGGAAGTGCGCCTGTCCAACAGCGTCAGCCGTCCGTTCGGCGGCGGTCAGCAGCAGAGTTCCAGCAGTCTGTTTGGTGGCAGCGAGATCCCGGACACCGGGTTCAGTCTGGGCCAGACGGTACGCCATTCAGTGTTCGGCGACGGCGTGATCCTGAACTTCGAAGGCGCAGGGGCTCAGGCCCGGGTCCAGGTGAACTTCAGCGAAGGCAGCAAGTGGCTGATGCTTGGCTACGCCAAACTGGAAGCGATCTGACGCCCGCGCTCGGCTTTCTGCAGGAGCGAGCTTGCTCGCGAAGGTCGTCAACGGTGACGCGTTCATTCTGGGTGAATGCGTTGTCCTGACGTTTTTCGCGAGCAAGCTCGCTCCTACAGAATTCATTCCTACAGAACCAAATCACAAATCCTACAGACCAAAGTTAACAGGCCTTATTGACCTGACTGAAGCTGAACGAAACCTGTCAGGCAAAAGCCCGAAACAATCTGCCGCTAGCCAGTAACACTTCACCTGTGCAACATGGCGCGCGTGCCTTCCACAAATGGGAATTCCCTTTATGAAACGTTTTCTTAGCATCGCCATGGCGTTGTGCATCGGCCTGACGATGAGCCTCGACGCCAACGCCAAGCGCTTTGGTGGCGGCAAGAGTTCCGGCGCTGCGCCGACTCACCAGACCAGCCAAATGGCTCCTTCTTCTGCCGCAGGCGGTGCTGCCGCCACTGCGGGCGCCGCCGGTGCCGCTGGCGCTGCCGCCAAGGCTGGCGGTGCTTCGCGCTGGCTCGGCCCTCTGGCCGGCATCGCTGCCGGTGGCCTGCTAGCCTCCATGTTCATGGGTGGCGGCTTCGAAGGCATGCAGATCTTCGATATCCTGATCATGGCGGTCATCGCCTTCCTGGTCTTCCGTTTCATCGCCGCCCGTCGCCGCAAGCAGCAGGAGCACCTGGCTCCGGCTGGTGCGCCGATGCAGCGTGAAGCGTTCGAGCAGAAGCCAGCAGCCATGGGTTCGATCTTCGGCGGTTCGGCAGCCCCTGTAGCCGCTCGTCCGGTGATCAATGCCCCGGCCTGGTTCAATGAAAAGAGCTTCATTGAAGCCGCCCGCAACCATTTCCAGTCCCTGCAACAGCACTGGGACGCCAACGAAATGGACAAGATCTCCGAGTTCGTGACCCCGCAACTGCTCGAGTTCCTCAAGCGCGAACGGGCCGAGCTGGGCGAAGGTTTCCAGTCCACCTACATCGATAACCTCAACGTCCAGCTGGATGGCGTGGATGATCGCGCCGACAAGACCATCGCCACCCTGACCTTCAGCGGTGTGTCGAAGACTTCGCGATTCGACCAGGGCGAAGTGTTCAGCGAAAGCTGGAACATGGAACGTCCGCAGGGCGAGAACCAGCCTTGGCTGGTCGCAGGTATCCGCCAGAACGGCTGAACCGACTTGCGTTAAACCTGTCCCATAAAAAAACCCCGGCCCAGGCCGGGGTTTTCTATTTCGCGGTTGCATCTATAGCGAGCTACTGTATAAACCGCCCCAACTAAACCGCGCCATCAGCAAGAGGATCCCGGACGTGGAAGAAATCATCGAACAACTGCGTGAAGCCAACGAACCGGTACCGGTCCCCTTGGAGCTGCCCGACGAAGATCAACTGGTAGAAATCGAGGAACAACTGTTCATCGACATTCCGTTTGTCTTCAGAGAATTTTTGCTGACCGTCAGCGACGTGGTCTACGGCAGCCTGGAGCCGGTGACCGTCACCGACCCGCAATCCCACACCTACCTGCCGGACGTTGCCGCAAACGCCTGGGATGCCGGCATCGATCGCAGCATGATCCCGATCTGCCAGGACGGCGACAACTACTACCTGGTCGAAGAAGACGGCACCGTGGTGCTGTGGCTGGCCGATGAAGAGCTGATTGCCGAAGAAACCTGGGAATCGGTATGGCACTGGGCGCGGGACGTCTGGCTGGAAAGCTGAGCCGTCTGACGCGCCCCCGGTGGTCAATGCCCCGGCGAATCCTTGTGGTTGTCCAGGGTTTCCAGCAAGGCCACCTGCATGCGCGTATGCACGCGGATGAACCAGCGCCAGAGTAGCGCCGCCACGGCGGCCGCGACGACGACGATCAGTACCAGCAACTTGTTGGTCGGCAGAATACTGGCCGACAAGGCTGCCAACAGCAGGAAGATCACCAGCAGCGAGAGAATCGGGATCACTTCGGAGATCACCCGTCGCACTCGCTGTGTGTGGCGTCCGGCCATTTCCGGCTTCACCCCCATCTCCGCCAGTAGCATCGACAGCGCCTTGAGCTTGCGATAGGCGGCGATCAGAAACGGCAGCGACAGCAGCAGCGCCCCACCCCAGATCAACGCTTTCTGCCAGCTCGGGTCACTGATCCAGTCTTGCAGGTAAGCGGAAATGCGCTCGGCGAAGTACGCGCCCGCGAAGAAAATCGCAATCACCAGCGCCAGATTGACCCCCACCTGCAACAGGATCCGCCGAATCATCGACGCCAGCAGCGCGCCCTCGCCCTGAGGCTGAATGCTGCGCAACCATTCGCCGTACATGCCCAACACCCGACTCAGGCGTTGCGGCATCACCGCCGCCAGCTTGATTGACAGTGGGTCAGCCGCGCGAATCAAGTACGGCGTCATCAGCGTAGTGAGCACCGACACTGCCACGGCCACCGGATAGAGGAAGTTACTGGTGACCTGCAAAGTCATGCCCAGCGAGGCGATGATGAAGGAAAATTCGCCAATCTGTGAAAGCCCCATCCCGACCCGCAGTGAGGTGCGTCCGTCGTTGCCGGCGATAAAAGCGCCGAGGCCGCAGGACACCATCTTGCCCAGTACCACGGCAACGGTGATGACCGCGATGGGCCAGGCGTATTGCAGCAGGATCATCGGATCCAGCATCAAGCCGATCGCGACAAAGAAGATGGCGCTGAACAGGTCGCGTACCGGCTCGATCAAGCGTTCGATCTTCAGCAATTGCCGGGACTCAGCCATGATCGCGCCGATCAGGAATGCCCCGAGCACCATGCTGTATTCGAGTTTGACCACCAGCAGGCAGAAGCCGAAGCACAGCCCAAGCACGGTGATCAGCAGCATCTCGTTGCTGTCGAATTTCGCCACATAGGCCAGCAATCGCGGGATCAGAAGAATGCCGATGACCAGCGCGACGATCATGAACAGCGAGAGCTTGCCGACCGTGGAAAAGACTTCACCGGAGCTGACCGTGCCGCTGACGGCGATGCTCGACAACAAGGCAATGATGCCGATACCGAGGATATCTTCGACGATCAATACGCCGAAGATCAGCTGGGCGAAGCGCTCGTTCTTCATCTTCAGGTCATTCAGGGCCTTGACGATGATGGTGGTCGAGGAAATCGCCAGGATCGCGCCGAGGAACAGCGAGTCCATGGTGCTCCAGTCGAACCAGCGGCCAATCTCGTAGCCGATCCAGATCATCAGCACGATTTCCAGGAATGCCGCGATGAACGCCGTGGCGCCCACCTTGAACAGCTTGCGCAGGCTGAACTCCAGGCCCAGGCAGAACATCAGGAAAATCACCCCGAGTTCGGCGAGGGTCTTGATGGTTTCTTCGTCGTGGATCAGGCCGAACGGCGGCGTGTGCGGGCCGATGATGAAGCCGGCGACGATATACCCGAGGACCACAGGCTGTTTGAAGCGATGGAACAGCACCGTCACCACACCCGCGACCAACATGATCACTGCCAGGTCCTGAATAAAACTGATGGCATGCATGGTGTGGGCTCCTTGGTCGCGATTGCTCAAGCGCCACCCCCGGGACAGGCCTGACTGAGCAGAGTAAAAATCCGGTTTACAGGTAGGAATTGCCCTTGGGGCAGGCATTTGAAGGGTAACACCGCGACTTCCGGCAGAAAGGCGGTGCAATATATGGAAACAGATCGTTGGAGCGTGACGGCGATCATCCGCCCGGCGTCCCGATAACTGTGGTTTGAAAAAACCGACCACGCACCCGCAGAGGTGCGCCCTTCCGAAAACCTGCCTTGACCCGTGAGAACGCTATGGAACCCGGAAACGCCCAGCTGTCGATGACGGTATTGATGACCCCCGACATGGCCAATTTTTCTGGCAATGTTCACGGCGGTACCCTGCTCAAGTACCTCGACGAAGTGGCCTACGCCTGCGCCAGCCGATATGCCGGCCGCTATGTGGTGACTTTGTCGGTGGATCAGGTGATTTTTCGCGAGCCGATACATGTCGGCGAACTGGTGACCTTCCTGGCCTCGGTCAATTACACCGGCAACACCTCGATGGAGGTGGGCATCAAGGTGGTGACCGAGAACATCCGCGAGCGCTCTGTGCGCCACACCAATAGCTGCTTCTTCACCATGGTCGCGGTGGATGACCAGCGCAAACCGGCGGCAGTCCCGCCGCTGCAACCACAGAATAGCGAAGACAAGCGTCGTTTCATGCAGGCCCAGCAGCGTCGGCAGATTCGGCAGGAACTGGAAAAGCGTTATCAGGAAATCAAGGACGACGCCTGAAGCCTGTTATCGGCTTCAGATAGCTTTTGCGAGCAAGTCGAATCGTCGCTCCCACAGGGGATCTCCATCGTTCACATATCTCGTGCCCGCTGAAGATCAATGTGGGAGCGACGGTGCGACGATTCGACCTGCTCGCGAATGGGTTCAACGCCAAATTCAGAGACTGATCGCCATCGCCTCGAACCGCACCCGCGGATGAGCAATGCGGTCTTGCGCTCGCACCAGTTCCAGCTCATAGCTGGCACAGGCCTGGGTTTCCAGCAGCACTTCATGCACGGCCGACGCCGCGAACTCAAACGCCGCCACCAGGCTGTCGCCCAACAGGACGCGCGCCAGGAACAGACCGGAGGTCAGGTCGCCAACACCCACGGGCTGACGGGGAAATGCCAACATGGGACGACGCAGGTGCCAGCTGCCCTCTCCGGTCACCAGAAGCATCTCGAAAACGTCTGCCGGCTTGCCGGGATAGGCCAGATGCTTGACCAATACCGCTTTCGGACCACGCGCCAGCAGTGCTCGCGCCATGGCCAGGCAATCGAACAGGGACTGCGGCCTGCGCCCGGAGAAACTGTCCAGTTCCAGTTGGTTCGGGCACATGAAATCCGCCACGGCGGCCGCTTCTTCCAGCAGGAAATCGCTTACCTCCGCCGGCACACTGCACCCCTTCTCCGGGTGGCCCATCACCGGATCGCACAGATACAGCGCCTTGGGATTGATCGATTTGATCCGCGCCACCCCCGTCAGAATGGCCCGGCCCTGGGCCGCACTGCCCAGGTAACCGGACAACACGGCATCGCAGTTGCCTAGTTCGCCAATCGCTGCGATCCCTTCCACCAACTCGGGAATCTGATGCGGTGCCAGCACGTCACCGGTCCACTGGCCATATTGGGTGTGGTTGGAGAACTGCACGGTATTGAGCGGCCAGACATTCACCCCGACCCGCTGCATCGGGAAAACAGCGGCGCTGTTGCCAGCGTGGCCGAACACCACGTGGGACTGGATGGCGAGCAGATGGGGCGTACGTTTCATTCGGCGAGTTCCGTAAAACATTGGAAATTCAAGCCGCGCAGTATGCGACGAAACACAGCCTGTACGACAGACCGGCGACGCAGTTAAGCTGACACTATCTTGTTGGAGCAACCTTTCATGCTGACCCTCGGAAATATCTTTGTGCTGATGCTGCTCGCCACTGGCGGCGCGTGGCTATGGCACAACCATGGCATGCGCGAGCGGGCGCTGGAGCGGGTCATGCAGCATTGCAGCAAGCTCGGAATCGAGTTGCTGGACGGCAACGTGGCGTTGAAAAAAATCGCCTTCATCAAAGACGCCAACGGTCGGCGGCGTCTGGCCCGCGTGTATAACTTCGAATTCACCGTGACCGGCGAAACCCGACACAACGGCACGATCACTCAATTCGGGGCCCACAGCGCACAGATCGAACTGGCGCCCTACCCCATGCCATTCGACGATACGCCTGCGGTGGCCGAGGTGGTGAAGCCTCGTGCCGAGGTCATCGAGTTGAGCCAATGGCGACAGGAACACACCAAGTGGCGCCCATAAATCAACGTTCCCAGGCTCCTGATTTTTGAAATGCATTCCACCGTAGGAGCTGCCGCGGGCTGCGATCTTTTGCTCTTGGATTTTTTGATCTTCAACCCAATCGACATTCCGCCAAAGCCCTCTGCAACGAATCAACATCCTGCGGTTCACTGAAAATCAACTCGATCCGCGAATCCCGCCGCCACTCACTGGGCCGCCATTCCAGTACCGAATTATCCAGTGCATTCACCGATACCCAGCCGCCGACGCTGTGGATAACCAGCTTCGCCCGCCGCCAGGCAAGGCTTTCCAGCCATTGGCCAACCAGCGCCGCATCGAATGCCTGACTCGGATGCCAACGCCAGCCAATGCTCCAACCGCCCTCCTGATCCTGACTCAGGCAAATCGGTAATGCAGGGTCACTCCAGACCGCCGGCATCTGCGCCAGTCCCTGAGGCACCCTGAAGTTATCCACACCCGCCACAGCCTGGGTTGCAAACCCGGGTAATTCGCTCAACGGCAACACGGCCTGCTGCGTCCAGTACAGCCGACGTGCGGGCAGTAGCGCGGCGATACGCTGCCTGTCAGCGGCATCGAGATCTTCGGACTTGTTCAACAGCAGCAACCCTGCCCTGTTCAACGTCTCCTGTTGACTGGCAGGCAGCGGTTTGCCGACAGCAAGCGCCTGGGCATCCAGTACCAGTACACAAGGCTGAACCGCCAGCACCCCTTGCCACGGCGCTTCACCCAACTGCCTGAGCAACTGCGCCGGATGACCCAGCCCCGATGGCTCGATGAACAATCGATCCGGCCGCGCCCTGCGCAGCAGGCGCCCGAGACCGATCTGAAACGGCGCACCATTCACGCAGCACAAACAGCCCCCCGCCACTTCGCCCAGTGCTATACCTTCGATGTCCCGGGTCAGCAGTGCAGCGTCGAGGCCGATCTGGCCGAACTCGTTGATCAACACCGCCCAACGCTCGTTCGCCGGGCGTTGCGCCAGCAAGTGCTTGATCAGGCTGGTCTTGCCGGCGCCCAATGGGCCGGCGATGACGTGGGTCGGAATGTTCTGCAACATGGTCGGTATTTTCTAGGAGGTAATGAATGCGGTTGATGGGATTGTCATTGCTGTTGGCACTCGTTTCAGGCGAAGTGTTGGCACAAGCATGTGTGGTACATAGTACGGCTGAACGGCTCGACGTCAGAGTCTGTCAGCAGAACCGCACCATCCCGGAGAAACTGTTCGCCGACGGATTCTGCCAACCCAACCTGCCCGGGCAAACAGTCGAGGTGCAGTACGTCGACCAATGCCCAACCGGCGCCTTCGGCGTCTGCAGCAACGCCCAAGTAGCCAATATGCCTTACCGCCAGGACATTCACTATTACGGCGTGGCCACCGATGCGGCGTATCTGCAGCCGTTTTGCGAAGCCCAGAGCCAGGGAACCTGGCTCAAGCCGTAAGCCGTAAACCGTAATTCGCTAGCTCAGCCAGTCGAGGGTGAGGATCAAGCGGCGCTCACCCGGCGCGGGTAATGGAGAGCGATGGATCAGGCCGAAGCCTTCGTTGCCATGCCACTTCTCGCCCTTGAGCAGCGCCACGTCGCCGCTGTCGATCTGCTGGACCTGCAAGTCGACACCAGGCTCGGCTTCAGGCTGGCCCAGTTTGCGGCGATCCATCACCCCTTCGCGCAGCCACTGGCTGCCGATACCAGCATAGGTGGTGATCAGGCGCACCGGCACATGATCAACGTGGAAACGTGGGCACATGGCCTTGTCCAGGGCCCTGAGGCGCAGACCAATACGTTTGGCGCCCAACAGGCAGGCAAAGGCGCGGGCCAGCCACGAAACGTCGGCAATGAAGCCTTCGTAGCCTTCAAGATCGCGAAAGCTCGAAGCCAATCCTTGAAGGCCGGGTTGTGCGTCATCGTCAACCAGTTCAAACGAAAGCGCTTGCGCCAGCGGTTCGTTCAGGGACAACAGCAGGCGACCGAAATCAGCGATATGCGCCGGGAGCTGGCGATTCCAGACGGCGAGGTTTACATCGTCTTCAAGGATTCTGATCAAGGCCTCCGGGGTGGCACCCTGATGTTGATGCCGGGTTCGGCAGGACGCTTTCGCGAGCAGGCTCGCTCCCACGGGTTTCAGCGCCTCCATCACGCAGCTTCCTTCTCATGCCAGGGGCCGAACGGATCGGCCAGCAACCTCCAACCCTCGACACCCAACGCCATTTCATCATCAGTCAGCAAGCAGTCATCAAGTTCCGCGGCGAGTAGCGCGAAGTCGATGTTCTGGCCGATGAACACCAGTTCCTGCCGGCAATCGCCAGCGTCGTCTGTCCAGTTTTGCATAATCGCCGCCGTGCTTTCCGTGTCTTGCGGCCACTGGGTTTTCGGCACGAAATGCCACCAGCGCCCGGCGAAACCGTGGCGCATCAACCCACCGGCCTGAGACCAGCTACCGGCATCCATGTGCTTGCTGGCCAGCCAAAAGAAACCCTTGGAGCGCAGCAGTTTGCCGTTCACCCACGGCCGGTCGATGAAACTGAAGAAACGCTGTGGATGAAAGGGCCTGCGCGCTCGATAGACGCTGGAAGCGATGCCGTACTCCTGGGTCTCTGGCACATGTTCGCCGCGCAGTTCCTGCAACCAGCCAGGCGCCTGGGCGGCCTTTTCGAAGTCGAAGCGACCGGTGTTGAGTATCTTCTCCAAGGGGATTTCACCCATCACCATCGGGATGATTTGCGCCTGGGCATTGAGCCGCTCAAGGATCGCGATCAACTCCTGACGCTCGCGACTGCTGATCAGGTCGATCTTGCTGATCAGGATCACGTCGGCGAACTCGATCTGCTCGATCAACAGATCAGTGATCGAGCGTTCGTCCTCATCGCCCAATGTCTCACCACGGGAAGCGAGGCTTTCGGCAGCCTGGTAGTCGAGCAGGAAATTCATGCCATCGACCACCGTGACCATGGTGTCGAGCCGGGCGATGTCAGCCAGGCTCTGCCCGTCTTCGTCACGAAACGTGAAGGTCTCCGCCACCGGCAATGGCTCGGAAATACCGGTGGATTCGATCAGCAAGTAATCAAACCGCCCCTCCTTGGCGAGTTTGCTGACCTCCTCAAGCAAGTCCTCACGCAGGGTGCAGCAGATGCAGCCGTTGCTCATTTCCACGAGTTTCTCTTCAGCGCGATTGAGGCTGACGTCGCGCTGGACTTCGCCGCCATCGATGTTGATTTCGCTCATGTCGTTGACGATCACGGCGACCCGCAGGTTGTCGCGGTTACGTAGCACGTAGTTGAGCAATGTACTTTTGCCGGCACCGAGAAAGCCGGACAGAACGGTGACAGGAAGACGGTTGGGCATCGGGGATTCCTCACAGGGCATACCCGATCAAATCGTCGGGCTTGAAAAAGGCGTGGTCGCATCTAATGTAATAACATAACATACAAGCTCGACTTCCACGATGGACCTGCTCATGAACGCGCTCACTCTGCCAGATATCGCCGCGCAGGCCTCACGCCAAGCCCTGCCCCTGGAGCGGGTGGGCATGTGTGGCATTGCTCTTCCTGTTTCATTCGAAGGCCAGCGCCTTGGCGCAAAGGTCGATGCCGGCGTCAGCCTCGATGATGGCGAGGCGCGTGGCATTCATATGTCACGGTTGTACCTTGCGCTCGAAATGCTTGAACAGGAAAACCTCACGCCTGGGTTGCTGAGGCAAGTCTTGCAGCGCTTTCTGAAGAGTCACGAAGGTCTCTCCACCAGCGCCTACCTGAAGATTCATACCGAGCTGCTGCTGAAAAGGTCAGCACTAGTCAGCCCATTGTCGGGCTGGAAAAGCTACCCGGTCAGCATCGAAGCACAATTGAAAAACGCGATGTTCCACGTGGAACTAAAAATCGACGTGACCTATTCCTCGACCTGCCCATGTTCGGCAGCGCTTGCCCGTCAACTGATTCAGCAGCAATTCGTTGATGACTTCGCCAACAAGGCACTGCAACACGCCGAGGTTTTGGCATGGCTTGGCTCTACCAAAGGTATCGTTGCGACACCCCATAGCCAACGCAGCTCTGCGAAATTGCGCATTCGTCTGGGCACGCATCTGGACGAACTGCCGCTGGTCGCGATCATCAATGAGGTAGAAGCTGCGCTCGGCACCGCCGTACAAACCGCAGTAAAGCGGGCCGACGAACAAGCCTTCGCTTTGGCCAACGGTCAGAACCTGATGTTCTGTGAAGATGCTGCCCGACGCTTGCACATGGCCCTGAAACGTACACCTGGCACCAACGCGTTTCACATCCAGGTCGTCCATGCCGAAAGCTTGCACGCCCATGACGCGGTGGCTGAAACCCGGTGGAACTGGGAGGCATGATCCGGAACACAACTAATTGATCTACCGCTAATCGCGAAATCTGCCTACGTCGATAAAACCTCTATATTTTTGGCACAGCGGTAATCAGCGAGCACGTACAGCCCGAACAACGACCTGGCCTGGTTGGAACAGTATATTGCCGGGCACGACCAACGTCTTAATGACAGCTACCCAGGTTTGCCTTTAGCGTTTATGCGCTAACGCATGTGATCGAAACCTTTCGAGACACTGACCATGATCCAGATCACTTTGACTGACGGTTCAATGCGTGAATACGACCAGCCGTTGTCTGTGTATGAGGTTGCTGCGAGCATTGGCGGTGGGTTGGCCAAAGCGGCTGTCGCAGGGCGGGTAGACGGTGTGCTGGTGGACTGTGCATTCATGATCGAAGTGGATGCCCGAGTCAGTATCGTCACACCGCAAGAGCCCGATGGCCTGGAGATCCTGCGCCGTTCCTGCGCGCTGATGCTGTCGGTGGCGGTCAAGCAGCTCTATCCGAGTGCCCAGTTGCAGACTGGATCGGCGCTGGGTGATGGCTTCTTTTATGAGTTTTTTTACGAGCGTCCCTTATCCCTGGTTGATCTTGCCAGCATCGAAGCGCGCATGAAGACGCTGGCGGCGACCAATCATTCGATCCGCCGTCGCGATCCGTCATTACCATCAACACCTGGCGAAACACCATCGCGGTACCTGCTGGGGAATGTCGAATGCGTGACGGTGGGACCGCATGTTCCTGCAACCAAGGTGTTGCAGGCGTTCGCCCTGGACCATATCAGCGGTACTTCGCCACAACGGATATATGGCACCTGCTGGTCGTGCCCACAGGAACTGGAACATTGGCGCACACCGCCGCATGTGATTGTCGTGAGCATGGATGATCGCCAATTGGATTATGCCCAGTCAGTGACCGAAGCATTGCGCCGAAGTGGCGTGCGTGCCAGCGCGGACCTGCGCAACGAGAAGGTACGCCACAAGATTCGCGAGCACAGTCAGCATGTGCCGTACCTGGTGGTGATCGGCGAGAAAGAAAAGCAAGGCGGGTTTGTCAGTGTGCGCAGCCGCACCGGGGAGGATTTCGGCAGGATGGCGGTCGAGGCGGTATGTAAATGGTTGCGATCAACAGGGCTTGGAAGAGCCTGAGCGGACTCCCACAAATCCCTGTGGGAGCGAACCTGCTCGCGAAACTTATCAGGCTCTGGGCTTGACCGTTCCGCAGTCCTGCCCCAGCCACACGGCGCGAGTGTCGAGACTGCCCTTTTGCTGAATCCCGGTGGCATTGAAAGTGCCATTGACCTTGGTGGTGAATTCACGATCACTGAGGAACGTGGCAACGCCTGCACCCTGCGCTTTCGGACAGCTGAAGCGGAATTTCCACTGGTTGCCCGTACGCTCGGTAATTTCCTGTTTGCAGCCCGATTGCGGATCCGTCAGCGGAATGTTGTCTGTCTTGACCTGCTCAGGCGTCAGGCAAGACCGTATCCCTTTGCCACCCATGGTAATGCCCTGCTTCTCCAGCTGTGCGCGCTGTGCAGGGGTCATCTGGCTCTGTATCTGCCCAAGGATCAACTGCAGATCTGGCAGGTCCTGATTATCGACTTTCATGTTGCTCGAGGTTAATTCCCACAAACCCGGCTGCAGCATCTGCGCCTGAGCGGCCACAGGAAGAGCCAAACCAAAAGCCACGGCCAAACTCAGCAGACGAACGTTCATCGAGTAACTCCTGATCAGTAGTGGCCGTTAGACGTCAGCCACGGGCTTCGGTTCATGGGCCAATTAATTAGCGACATTCTGCACGGAACATGGTCTTTTAAGTATTGAATCTTCAGGAGCAAGGCTGCCCCATGGATTATTTCGGACCGCATGTTTTCGGTTATCTGATCGCCCTTCTGCACTCGTTAGGCATGATCGCCGCCATCCATGCCGTGTTGACCGTTCGGACCGCTCAGGGCTCGATCGCCTGGGCCCTGTCATTGCTGTTCATTCCCTACCTGACGCTTATCCCGTATCTGGTCTTCGGCCGCAGCACCTTCGATGGCTACATCAAGGCCCGGCGTCAGGCCAACGAGGAAATGCGCAAAGCCATCGCCGAGATGAACTGGCGACCCTGGGTCGAAGAGGCGCTGACCGCACGCGCGTCCAGCGCCTACGCGTCACTCAGGGCGATGCCGAAGCTGGGACGCATGCCATGCCTGGCCAACAATGAGGTTCGTTTGCTGATCAACGGCCAGGCCACTTTCGAGGCGATTTTTCAGGCCATCAGCCACGCCAGGCAAGCCGTGCTGATCCAGTTTTTCATCATCCACGACGACCGCCTAGGCCAACGTCTGCACGCGCTGCTGCTGAAAAAAGCCGCCGAAGGCGTGGCGGTCTATCTGCTGTACGATCGAATTGGCAGCCACTCCTTGCCCCACAGCTATGTCCAGCCATTGCGCGATGCCGGCGTCGAGGTCAAAGCGTTTGCAACTCGCAGTGGTTGGCTTAACCGCTTCCAGGTCAACTTCCGCAACCACCGCAAGATAGTGGTAGTCGACGGGATTCTGGGCTTCGTCGGGGGGCACAACGTCGGTGATGAATACATGGGAGAGAAACCGCCTCTGGCCCCGTGGCGCGATACCCACGTGCAAGTGCGCGGCCCCGTCGTGGCCTGCATGCAGGAATCCTTCGCTGAAGACTGGTTCTGGGCAGCCCGTTCCCTGCCACCGCTGATCTTGCCCGACGTTTATCCTGACGATGGCGTGCTCTGCCAATTGCTCGCCAGCGGGCCGGCCGATGCCTACGAGACCTGTTCGTTATTCTTCGTCGAAGCTATCCATGCGGCCACGGAGCGGGTCTGGATCACCAGTCCCTATTTCATCCCGGACGAGGCGGTATTCGCCGCATTGCGTCTGGCGGTGCTGCGTGGCGTGGATGTGCGCATTCTGCTGCCGTCGCGACCGGATCACCGAATCGTCTACGCCGCCTCCAGCCTGTATGCCTTCGAAGCGGTGCGTGCCGGCGTGCGGGTGTTCCGCTACGAGCCTGGTTTCCTGCATCAGAAAGTGGTGTTGATCGACAGTGAAATCAGCGCCGTCGGCAGCGCGAATATGGACAACCGTTCCTTCCGGCTGAATTTTGAAGTGATGCTGTTGACCGTGGACAGCGCTTTTGCCCTGGAAGTGGAACACATGCTCAATGATGACTTTGCCCTGGCCCACGAAATCGCTAAAGAAGAAGGCCGGGAGACCCGCCGCTTGCAACAGGTCGGCATGCGGATCGCCCGGCTGATCTCCCCCATACTCTAGGGGTTGTAAATGTCGTCGCGGGTCCATGGCAGTTCATGGCTGCCATCGGCGTGAGCTTTCACCGCCAGGATCTGGTGCAAATTGATCCAGCCCCTGGCGAATGCATAGGCGCATCCCGCGAGGTACAGCCGCCAGATTCGCAATGCCTGCTCGGGCACCAATTTTCCCGCGGCCTCCAGATTGTCTTCGAGACGTTCGCTCCAATGGTCGAGGGTACGCGCGTAATGCAGACGCAGGCTCTCGACATCGACGATCTCCAGCCCTGCTTCGCTGATCTCGGCAGAAATCATCGATAAGTGCGGCAGCTCACCGTTGGGGAATACGTACTTCCCAATGAAATCACCGGCACCGCGCCCCACTGGACGGCCATCGGTGTACTTGGCGGTGATCCCGTGGTTCATCACCAGGCCGCCCTCCTTCACCGCGCCGAACAAGGTTTTGCAGTATTGGGTCAGGTTGGCGTGACCGACGTGCTCGAACATGCCCACGCTGACCACTTTGTCGAAACGCCCGTCCTGAGGTAAATCGCGGTAGTCCAACAGCTGTAATTCGATCAGATCGTCCAGGCCTTCGGCACTCACCCGCTCACGGGCCAAGGCCAACTGTTCACTACTGAGCGTAATGCCGAATACCTTCGCACCGAACTCCCGGGCCGCATACCGCGCCAATCCGCCCCAGCCGCAACCGACATCAAGCAGATACTCCCCCGGTTGCAGCCGCAATTTGCGACACAGGTGGCGGAATTTGGCTTGCTGGGCTTGCTCAAGGGACTCGCTACCGGTTTCGAAATAGGCGCAGGAATACGCCATGTCGCTGTCGAGCCATAGCTGGTAAAAGGCATTGGAAAGGTCGTAGTGATAGGAAATCGCTTTAGCGTCGGTTTCCTTGTCGTGAACGGTGCGAACCGGCTGGCTGCTGTCGTCCTCGTCCAATAACGCCTGACTCCATTCATCGCAGACGCGGATCACGTCGCTGATGGAACCTTCGAGCTCCAGTTTGCCTTCGACAAACGCCGCTCCGAGCGCGTCGAGACTGGGGTGGGTGAACTGGGTAACCATTTGTGGGTCCTTGACCACAATAGTGACGCTGGGCGTCGGTCCCAGGTTGAACTCATGGCCGTCCCAGAGTCGCAAGCGTAAGGGAAGTTGCAGATTCTGTAAGGCCGGCGGAAGTTGCGCGAGCATGGAGAGCCCCCCTTGTTTCAGACGTCTGATGAGAGGGTAGACCATCCTGGAAAAATAGCTGGCTATCGAATTAATAGCGATTGTCTATAACCCACGGAGCTACAACTAGCCGCCGAGCGTTCATACAGTGCTATGCCCTCAACCTAGATGACTACGAATCGGACACACAGTTCTAAAAAGTTTCTATTAACGTCAGCTCCCGGTTTAGAGCCCTGTATCGCGGCAAACTTAACTGTCGTCTTTCAGCTTGAGCAAGGGCTCTTGAAATCGCAGCAACCGACCGGCATTGCCCAGCACCAGCAAGGTACTGAAGTTGTGCAACAACGCGGCAATCATCGCCCCCGCCGCGCCAAGCCAGCCGAATGCAGCGAATACGACGATCGCGAGTGTCCAGCCCAGACCGATGATCACATTGACCTGCAAGGTCTGCCGGCATTGACGGCTCAAGCGCACGCAAGTGCCAAGCCGACGCAAGTCGCTGCCGATCAGCACGATGTCGGCCGAGGCCAGCGCGATGTCCGCTCCGCCCGCGCCCATGGCGACACCAACGACACCCGCCTTGAGCGCCAGCGAATCATTGATTCCGTCGCCCACCACCATTGGCCGAAAACCGTTACCGATTTCTTTCAACACGCGATTGAGTTTGTCCTCGGGCAAGGCCTGCGCTTCGACATTACTGATGCCAACATCACGAGCCAGCGTGTGTGCGACGCTCTGCCGATCACCGGTGAGCAATAACTGGCGTCCCAGTCCGAGCTCACGCAATTCACTCAAGGCAAAACGCGCTTCGGGTTTGACGCTGTCAGCCAGCAACAGCCAGGCAAGGAATTCGCCGTCGAGTGCCAGACCGGCGATCGGACCATCGTGGTCGGGAACCGTTGACGTGGGGATGCCCAATTGTGCAAACAATTCCGGACGACCCAGTGCCGCCTCGCCTTGTCCAGTCATTGCCACGACACCCAAGCCCTGCCGTTCGCGAATGTCCGAGAGCAAAAGAAAATGCTCCTGCGTGACCAACCCGGCGAGCGCCCGGCTGACCGGATGACTGCTGGCGGACCCAAGACTGGCGGCAAGTTTCAGAACGTGGCTGCGATCCTCGAGCGGGCTGTCGATGGATTGCAAACGCAAAGTACCAAACGTCAGGGTTCCGGTCTTGTCGACCACCAGCGAAGTCAGGTCAGCCAACTCTTCAAGAAACGCCGAGCTGCGGATCAGAATCCCGTGACGAGCCGCTACCGCCACCCCGGCAATGGCCGTGGCTGGCGCTGATAGCACCAGCGCACAAGGACAGGCCGCCACCAACACCGCGAGCATCGCCTGAGCATCGTTAGTGACGAACCATGTCACTGCGGCCAGCAGCAACACCAGTACCATGTAGCTCCCGGCATAGCGCTCCAGCAAACGGGTGATTGGCGGCTTGGATCGCTCGGCGCTTTGCATCAGCGCGATGACTTTGCCAAGGGTCGATTCGGTGCCGGTGCGGGTCACTTCGATGCGCAACAAACCATCGAGATTGATTGCACCACCGAACACCAGCATGCCGACCGCCGCTTCCATTGGCACCGACTCACCGGTGATGGACGCCGTATCGAGACTTGCCTGACCGGATAAAACCCGACCGTCCGCCGGCACCCTGTCACCGGCACGTACCTCGACGATATCAGCGCTCTTGAGCGTTGCGTTGTCGACTTCGACGATAGAACCATCAGCCTGAACCTTGCGCGCATGGCTGCGAGTCAGTTTGCCGAGCGCATGAATCGCCTCCTGTGAACCGATTACGCTGCGCTCTTCCAGGACATGGCCAAAGATCATGATGATCGGCAGCAATGCGGCAGTGAGCAGATCGCCGGTGGCCCAGGCACCGAGCATGGCCAAGGCGATCAGCTGATCGGTGATCCCGTGCAGACTGGGGTAACGCAAGCTGTACCACGCCGAGCGCATCACCGGCACGGCGACCAGTAGCGAAGCAAAACCCAACAGCAATTGACTGACGCCAGTCTGCTCCGGCATTAACCAGCGCCAGATCAGTCCGAGTGCCAGCAAGCCAAGAGCAAGCATCGCCAGGGTCAATTGGCGGGCGGCGCTGCGTTGTTCATCCGAGGACAACAGGCTCGGAGCTGCGGCTGTAGTAGTCATTGTGCGGCTCCCTGAATGATCAGGTGTGAATCGTCTTTTGGATTGACCGTGGTCACCGAGCCGGCCTGCTCAAGAATTGTCGGCATCCGCTCGCGGTAGATGCGCAGCAGCATTTGTGGGTCGCTGCCCCGCTGTTGTGCCGAGGCCAGACTCAAGACAGTCGCCGTGTCGGCGGAGGCTTTTGCCAACCGCTCGCGGGCCTGAGCGTGGGCGACCTGAAGCGTGCGATCGGCTTGTTGGTTGGCAGTCTGGGTCAATTTCTCGGCCTCCGTGCGCGCATTCGCCACCGCTTTGTCGGCTTGCTGGCTGGCCGTCAGCACTGCGTTGAAAGCATTGACCGCCGGCCCTGGCAGACTGGATTGCACGTCGACGCGCGTCACTTCGATCCCAAGCCCCTGCCCTGTCGCGGTCAATTGCGCCAAGCGCTGATTGATGCCTTGTACCAGATCGCCACGCAGCCGCTCGCGTCTTTCGGCTGCTTTGTTGTCGGCACCGATCAGCTCCGGTCTCGCGACCAGAATGGTGTCCAGGTCTCGGGCGGCAGTGAGTGCCACGGCGCTGCGAGTGACCAGTCGGTCCAATGCCGGTATCACATGTTCGCCCTGAAGGACGAAGCCATAAGGTTCGGTGACCTTATAGAACACCCGCACATCCAGTTGCACCACGCCTGCGTCACCGGTCAAAAGATAACCAGAGCCGGCCAGCGCATCACTGAGCGGTGTGGCGAACGTGGCGACTCGATCGGCCTGCATGGCGACATCACTGCGCAATAGGTTTTCAACTCGACGTTCGATCACTCGATCCGCAGCCGGCAACAAAATCACCTGCTCGAACGGCCGCGGCCAGGCCAACAACAAACCGCCGTTCTGGATGCGATCCAGCGCTCCAAAGTGCACTACCACTGCCCTATCTTGCGGATCGATCTGGCGCACGTTGGAAAACGCCCAAGCCAGGGCGGCGAGTATCGTTACCGCATATAGCGCAAGAAAGGCCAATCGCCCAGCTTGAATCCAGGGGCTGTTAAGCTCATTTGTTCCACGTGGAACCAAACTCATGGCTGCGACCCGGTCTTGTTATCAAGAGTCGGCGGACCATCAACCAGCACCCGAAATGGCGCGGCGTCGGTGCGCAAGATCATTTTGGTATTGGGAGTGACGATAGTGCCCAAGGTATCCAGGGAGCGCAGCAAGTTATAGAGCTGCGGCGATCCAGCGTAGGCACGGCCGTAAATCTGCGCAGCTTCGACCCGGGATTGCGCTTCGATCTCGGCCGCCTTGACTGTGGCATCGGCCTGGACGATTCGCGCATCACGTTCGGCAGCGGAACGGATTTGCGCCGCTTCGCGTTTACCGATGGCTGTGCGTTCGGTGGCAATTGTTTCACGCTCGGCGCGCATCCGATCGACCGTGGCAGTGAGGGTTACCGACGGTAAAGTCAGACGTTCAATGCCGACTTGCACCACCCGCACGCCATACGTCGTCAACAATTGTTGATCGATTTGCTGACGCAGCTGAGTTTCAAAGTCAGCAATGCGCACTTGATTCGCATCGGTGTTCACCAGGTTGGCCAGATCATAACTGCTGGCCGTGGTCTCCAGCGCCGAGCCGACAAAGGTACGAATCTGCCGCGCCGCCTCGTCCGGCTGATTCTGCACGGCGCGCATGAAGCGCTGAACATTGTCCGGATCGCCTTGCACCTGCCACGCCACATAAGCCTGAACGATAATGCGCAAACCATCGCGCGTGCCCACATCCTGCAAACCGCTGGAGGTCGTACGTAACCGCAGGTCGACCGGGATTGCCGCTTCGAAGGGCGCCGGCCAACGCCAACCCAGACCCGGATCCAGCAACACGCGCGACGGATTGCCAAAACGCGTGATCACCGTTGCCTCGCCCGATCGCACTTGCACCAGGCTCGCGGCGGCGATGGCGAACGCCACCAGCAGCGCGGCCCAACCCATGCGACGCCACGGAAACGGGCCAGCTTCCCGCGGGTCACCATGGTGGTGATGGTGATGCCCGTGGTGATGCCCGCCATGGCTGTGATCGTGACCATGGCCGCTATGGTCATCGTGAGAGTGGGACTGGCTCAATTGGCAACTCCTGGTTGAGCGGATTTACTCGGCGGCGCAGGGTCAGCCGGCAGGGTGAAAGTACGCAGGTCGATGGTCGGCGCATTGCTGCTGCCGCCCAGGCGATGATCGAGCACCAGCAGTCTGGCGTGGGCCAAGCCCTGGGACAGCTGGCTCAAGTACTGTTCCAGCACAAAGGCCTGGCCGGCGCTGGCATAAGCCTTTTGTTCGGCGCCGAATTTCAAATCTGCCGCTTGCGCGGCGGCGTAGATTTCACGTGCGCTGGCCATCGCCTGGTCGCGAGCAATGCTGGCCTGCGACTGCGCCTGCTGGGTAGCCTGGGCTGCTGCACCGCGTTCACGGGAGATCAATGCTTGAGCAGCAATCTGCGCCGCTTGCACCCCGTGATAGGCATTCGCTGCCCCCGCCGGCGGATGAATCGCTTCGACCACGGTGGCGAGGATTTCCACGCCACTGTCGAGTTTCTGCAGATCCGCCTGCACCGCCCGGCCAATGTCTTCGGCGAGCCCTACTCGGTCCTCGCCGAGCAAACCGTCGAGGGTGCGTGACGCGAAGTCGTGAACCAGAATCCGGCTGGCGGTGCTGCGGATCAGAGTGGGTACATCGGCATTGTTGTAGGTCGCCGCCAACGCCGCCTGATCGCTCAGGCCGATGCGGTAGACGAAACGCACGTCCATGTTGACGATCTGGAAGCTCTGTTTGTCGGCTCGGCTGCTGGCGATGACCTGGGATTTGTCATTCACGTGGCTCGCATCCCACAAGCGATTGGCAATCGCCGGCGCCTGACCTTCGGCGGGTTCGGCGCTAATGGCTGGTGCTGCTTCGCCAACACTGGTCGCCAACTCGTGGACCACGCCGTTTTCAACGTTCAGCACTCGCCCCAACGGCCAAGGTAAACCCGCGTGCAAACCAGGACCGAATACCTCCACAGGTTTGCCGAAGCGCTCGTAGATGCCTCGCCCTTGCAGGGGAATTTCGTGAACACCGGTGAGCGACCACCCGACAATCGAGACCACTGCCACCACTGGCAAAAATGCCCGGCGCATATAGGTGAGAGCCCAGATCTGCCGCAGGTCTATTCCAAAGCGGTTGTGCAGTTCGTGTTGTAACGCCAGCAACGGCTGTGGTGGCCAGCGCAGCATGTCGGCAATGAAGCTTCGCGCCAGCATCGCCGGTTCGAGTCGGTGACGCCGGGGGCTGAATAACGACAATGCGGCGCGTAACAGCAGTTCCAGCGCGACCAGCCCCGGTAACAGGCCGATCAGGACGGCCAGCCGCACCGGCCAGACCGAAGTCCCGCTGGTGAACAACAGGCACAAGGCGCTCAGCACCAGACAGATAATTGCTACACGCGTCAGCTGCGCCAATGACCCTGCTTCGGGCCACTGGGCCAGGTTTTCCTGGGCCAGTTGACGCTCCAGCACCAGCAAACCAAAGGCCAGCACTAATGACAGTACAGCACCGACACTGGCCGAGAGGCCGAACGCGGCAGACGGCAGTGTAAGGTTCCACGCCTGTTCAACGCTCAAAAGCGTCAACAGCGCCCACCCGCCAAGCCACAATGTCGGCGCGCCAATCTGCAACAGCATCCTGCGCCATTGCTGACTGATTCGATCCAGCAACCGGTCGTACCAACCCTCCGGGGTAGCCACTTCGTCAGTCACGCCCGCCGGCACGGATGGATTTATCGCTTGGGCGCGCCACTGCGTCACCCACCAGGCCGACTGCAGTCCGGCAAGCAGCACCAACAAACCGGCGCTTTGATTGGTCAGCACTGGCACCCAAAGAGACTCCGGCGCAAATAGTCCGACAAAAAATGCCAGTACCAGACCTGTCGCCGCCAGCACTCCCAAGCCGATTGCGAATTGGCGCAATCGACGTCCTTGAAAGACTGCCTGCTGGAAGCGTGGCAGCCCGGTTACTTCAGCTCCATCACCCTCTAGATCGATTTGCATACCACCCCAGTGTTCAGCTCTGCTTACGTCGGTTCGTTACGGTATAACGAAACGGGTGAATTTTTCGTATTGTTTCGACATATGGCGTAACGCTGAGCTGCGGCAGGGTGGCAATCTATAACAATCAGTCCGGCAAATGCCCCAACGGCAACGCTCCCGGGGTCTTCACCGTGTGAATCGCAAAGTTACTGCGGATGTCACTCACACCTGGCAACTTCAATAAACGCCCGGTGAGAAACCGGTCATAGGCACGCAGATCCGGCACCACCACTTGCAGCAAAAAATCTGATTCACCAGATACCAGAAAAGCGGAAATCACCTCGGGCAATGCCGTCACCGCCAGGCGAAAAGACTCCGCCTGTTCATCGTTGTGGCGTTCGACCTTGACCCCGACAAACACCGTCAGCCCCAACCCGACTTCATCGCGATCAAGATTGGCCTGGTAGCCGCGAATCACCCCGGCTTCTTCGAGCATTCGCACCCGGCGCAAACAGGGCGATGCGGACAGCCCGATCTCGTCGGCGAGTTGTACATTGCTCAGGCGACCGTCCCGTTGCAGTGCTGCGAGAATCTTGCGGTCGTAGGCATCAAGTTTCATGTTTGGCAGATCCTGAGGGTGTGCGTGTTATTCCGTGGCAGGTTATGCCAACTCAAGATGATTTAGAAGCAAACTACGCAACCACCTGCCCTGCCCTTCCGCCCTAGACTGAGCGTACCGAATCGACAACCAATGGGTGCACAGTGGCAGGACTCTGGCTGTTTTTCATGGCGCTGGCGGTGGTTTACCTGTTGCCGGGCCCGGACATGATTCTGCTTTTGCAGACCGGTGCACGTCAGGGCAAAGGTGCCGCACTGGCAACTGCGGTGGGCCTGGGCGTTGCCCGGGGGTGCCATGTGGCGTTGGCGGCGCTCGGGCTGGCGACGCTGTTCAAAGTTGCGCCCTGGACCTTCGACGTCGTCCGTCTGGTCGGGGCTGCCTATTTACTGTGGATCGGCATTCAGTGCCTGCGAACGACACTGCTGCCGAATCTGAATGGTGAACAAGCCGCCTCCGGGAAGTCTCATTGGCGCGCAGCAATCCTGCGCGGTTTGCTCACCAATCTGCTTAACCCCAAGGCGCTGCTGTTTTGCTCGGTGCTGTTGCCGCAATTCATCAATCCTGATGCCGGCCCGGTACTCGCACAGTTTGCGACCTTGGGCATAGTACTGGTCAGCGTCGGCTTGTTGTTCGACAGCGCTTATGCGCTGACCGGCGCCGCGCTGGGTCGCTGGCTGCAACGCAGTCCATCGGCCCAGCGTTTACAGCAATGGCTGTTCGGTAGCCTGCTGATCGGATTCGCCGTGCGGTTGACGTTCGTGCAACAGGCCTGATCAGGTCAGCGCCTTGCGTTTGCGACGATTGATCAGTACCAGGGCGATCGCTGTAAAGATCACCACGCCGCCCACTTGCAGCCATTTTTTATAGGGCCGTAGCGCTGAACGGACGGGCGCCACAGCCTGGGTCACGTAGCGTTTGTCTGCATTCTGAAAATCCGGATAAGGGCAGCGCTCGCCAAAGAATATGGCCCAGGGGACATAGGGGCCTTCCTTGACGTAGCGTCGATAGAACGCAGATTTTTCTTCGACACCGGTATTCCAGCCCGCCGCCGCGCACAGTACCGCGGCAAATGCCTGGCTGGTATGGGGCAAGTTATCGGCGGCGCGACTGGCAAATTCATTGGCGACATAACGATAGTGATAACGCAGGTCGGGGCGGGCCGCGCTGGCCTGCTGGCGTCTGACTTCCTCTTCAGCCACTAACGGACCGACCTTGAGTTCGCTGCTTTGGAGACTGTAATTGCCATCGAAGGTCGCATAATCCGGAGACATCTCGTAGCCCAACAGCGCCATGCCATCGAAGCGGGCCAGTGTCGCGGCATGGAAGTACGCGAATGCCCGTTTGGTAGGCCACCATTTCGATTCGGCATCGTTGCGCAACGCTCCATACCACTTTGCCTTGGCCTGCAACTCGGTGTTGTCAAAGTACGCCGGAGCTTCGTCGTAGCGCTGCTCACGCAGCAACCGCCGCCCCAGCAAATTGCGCAATTTGGCCGCCACCGGCAACGGCACATAGTTATCGCGCTCCTGCCGGGTCAACGCGGGTGGCGCCGGCACTTGGGTGTCGACGTATTGCTTGAGCTCATCGAGGGTCAGCACCCGCTCGGCAACCGTTGCCGCGTCGAACCAATAAATGTCTTGGCTGCGATAGAGCTGATCGAACGCTTGCAGGTAATCCCCACGTTGCAGTGCCAGGATCGCGCTTTCACCCTCGACCCGGCATTTAGGCTGCAGGGTTTCGTAATCCCAATCCGGGGTGCGTCGTTCGCCCCAGGATTCATTCTGCGGGAAGGCTTGGGCAGCCTTGGCGTACGCCGCAGCGGCCGCAGTCTTGTCGCCATCGCGCATCGCCAGTTTCGCCCGTAGCCACCACGCCAGACCGCCATCGCCCGCGTGCTCAAGAAATGCCTTGGCACTGGTGTAGTCACCCTGCTGATAGTTGACTGCCGCCAGACGATCAGCATTGTCGAGGCTACCCCGAGTGCTGTTGTGCAACAGTTTGATCAGCTTCAATTCGTTCGGCGGCTGATCACCGAATGACCAGCCCATCCGGCTGATCAACGACGCCGTTACCAGTTGCTGCACCGGTTTGCCCCTGAGCAACGGAGCCAGCTGATCTTCAGGCATCGCCGCCAGATCGTTCATCAACAGTTTCAGCGAGGTGTAACCCACCGCCGAACCGTGGAGGTTTTGTGTGGCATAGAGTTCGATGGCGCGGTTCCAGTCACCCCCACTGCGCGCTACGCGGGCTTCTTCGCCGAGGCTGGCGACGCCCAGTTCCAGCGGGTCGCTGAAGCCATCAATGCTCAGCTGACGAGTGTGCTCGAATGCCTTGCGCGACTGATCCAGCAACCCGGGACCCGCGTCCGCTTCGGCGCTCATGGCAAACAATGCCCGACCTGATGAATAAGCAGCCCAGGTGCTACGCAACTTTCGCTGATCAACCGGTAATGCCAGGACCTTCTGGAAGTACTCGACCGCCAGCCCACGGTCGCCCGTATTGAACGCCACGGCACCTGCCAGATAGAGCTTGAGCTCGGCCGGCAAATCCGCGCCTTGAATCTCGACCTGACGGGCATCGGTCAGGCTGCGCAGCTGTTTCACCCGTGCTTGCTGCTCTGCCGTCAAACCGGCCCGCTCTGCGTTGTCCCGCTGCTCGGCAAGATCGGGCGCATCACCATAGCCAACATTCGGATTGTGGGTGGCGGCCGTGACGTTCTTGAGCCCGGCGAGCGCCTGCCCGAGGCGATTGATCTCGAAGTTGAAGTTACCTTCCGGCAGCTCCGCCAGCGATTGGCCACGGTTATCCAGCAGGCGCATCGGGAAGTCCGGCCCGCAGGCCAGCGCCGAACCCAGCGGCAGGCCGAGACTCAGGCACAGCAAGTGACGGGGCCAGTTACGGGTGAACATTTGAAGCTCCTTGATCAATGTTTGCGCAACGCGCCCAACCGATGGCGCGCTGTCCGCCGGCCGCTATTCGACCGTCACTCAGGCGCGTGAAGGTAAGCAGATCCGGGCTCTGTTGCAACGCATAGCCGGCGAGGGCATCGGCGCCGTCGCAACCCTGCACCGCCAGTGTCAGGCGTTCGGGCCAGGCGTTGTCGAGATTGCCCTGATTAACCAGGCTGATGTCATAAAGGCCTTCTTTCGCTGAAAGCTTCAGCGTCAGGCGACTGTCGAGCGCATCGCCGCGGGCCACGGCGCGCAAGGTGGTCAGGCTCCATGCCCTGCGGTCGTTGGCCAGCGGCAGACGAAACCAGATCAATCCGGCCAGATGAGCCGGAGGATCGTCGCGCAATTGCCTGCCGAGTTGGCTCAGTAGCTGCGGATCGGCCAACAGTTCCCGGCGCGTTCCGCCCCGCTCGAGGGGCACTTCGCTTTCCACGACCGGTGCGCCATTGTCCCCAGGCAACAACGCCACGCCATAGGCCGGCAGCGCCAGATAAAAAGGTTTCGAAGTGATGCGGCTCCAGGTTACGGCCCACTTTTTGGCCTGATCCGGGTCAAACAAGCCACTGCGCGGATCACTGACCGCGTGCACCTGCAACACACTGCTATCGACTGTGGATAAGAGCGCCGGCAACTCAGGGCTGTCGAGCCAGGAGGGCAAGGCAGTGATGCTCAATGGCAGTGACGCTGGCAGAACCGAGCGCAGATGCACAAGAAATTCCCGATAGGCCGGTAATCGAGCATTGCCTGCATCGTGGTCGATTTCCACGCCGGCGAGGTTCAGCCCTCTCCCTTGCCAGTCGCCTAGGACCTGCTGGATCTGCGCAGTGACCTGGTCCTGGTCCAGCGATGGGAGCTGGCCATCGAGACGAACCACCGCTATCAACGGCCTGCCGTCACCTTTGAGCAACGCCGGATCAATGCGCGCCCGACTCCAACCCGCCTGCGGGAACGCCTGCAAGGCCAACACCCGCAGGGTCGAGAAGTCAGCGCGGCTGTCCTTGATGGCGGTTTCATGGGCCGGGGTCCATTGTCGTTGCCAGACGTAGAGCTGCTGATCAAGTGGCAGTGCGTCCTGTCGTTCGCAACCGTTGAGCAATCCCATCGCTGCGAGCAACACGATCAATCGAGTCAAAAAAACCATTAACAGCCTTATCCCTGAAATGCGAAAAGGGCCGTTCATGGCCCCTTGTCGTTCTTGCCCCCTACCCTACTGAGGCCCCGGCTGATGGGCAATGCTCACTGACAGGGCTCATCAGATATCCAACACCAAAGGTTGCGAACCCTGGGCCGGAATTGCGCAACAAATCAGGACCTGACCTTCGCCCAGCACCTCTGCCGGCGGCTGTGGATAATGGACCTGGCCACTGATCAAGCGAGTCTTGCAGGTGCCGCAGGAACCGCCGCGACAGCTGAATTCCGGGCGCAGCCCACGGCTTTCCGCCAACTCCAGCAAACTGCCGCCGTTCGGGTGCCAGCGGGCCTCTTTGGCCGAGCGCTGGAACACCACGGGTACCGACGCAGTGGCCGCGGGCGGTTGATCGATGACCACCGCGTCAGGATCAGGCTTGCGACGCAAGGTCGAGGGGCCAAAGGTTTCGGCGTGAATCCTGGCATCACGGATGTCCAGATCCCGCAGGCTGTCGTATAGCCCCTGGGTAAAACTGCCTGGACCGCAGAGGACAAAATCCAGCTGATCGTAGTCCTCCACTTCGAGAACGGTCTTGAGCAACGCGGTGTCGATCCGTCCCACAAGGTCAAAATCCTCGCCCTCGTGAACCTCGGGTTCCGGCTGGCTAAGCAGGCGCAACACCCTCACTGCGTCACCTGCATCGTCGAGCAAGTGATCCAGCTCCGCCCGAAACGGTTGATCGGCCAAGGTTCGCGAACCCTGGAAAAACCAGGTCGGCCGAATGTGGCGAGTACGCAGGCCCTGGTAAACCACCTCGCGCAGCATCGACAGCAGCGGCGTGATACCGACCCCCGCCGCCAGCAACACCAGCGGCCGGCGTTCATGGGCTGCCACGGTGAAATGCCCTTGAGGCGCGCGGGCCTCAAGCAAATCACCCACACGAACCTGTTCATGCAAAAACGAAGAAACCAGACCTTCGCGCTTCACGCTGATGCGCAAAAAATCATCGGACGGCGCACTCGACAGGCTGTAGGTTCGGATATGCACCTCGCCAGCAATAGTGAATCGTAGCGGCAGATGTTGCCCGGCCTGAAACACCGGGAATCCGGCACCATCGGCGGGCTGCAGATAGATCGAGCGGATGGTGTGGCTTTCCGCTTCGATCCGCACCACCCGCAACGGCCGCCATTGATCGCCCAGGGCCTGGGCTTGCAGACGAGCCCGGGCCTGCTCCCAGGTACCGGTCAGCAAGCTGGTGGGGGAAACGCCATCGAAACGCCAGCGCAAAGCCAATGCTGCCGGGCGCCGTACCACGCTTTCCACGTCGAATGTCCAGAGGCGCTCCGCACCTTGAAAAGCTTCGACTTGCGGGCCTTCAAGGATGATTTCGGTGCGCCCGCTGAGCTGCAGCAGATCACCGGAGTTGAAATCGATAAACAGCAAACCGGCGCGAGGGTTGAGCAGCAGGTTGCCCAAGGTGTTGAAGAACAGATTGCCGGCGAAATCCGGAATGGTCAGGCGATTGCCTTCCACCTGGACGAACCCGGACTGACCGCCGCGGTGCGAAACGTCCACCGAGCGCTGACCATCGACGTCCACATAGCTGGCGACGAAAAAGGTATCGGCCCCCCCGATCATGGCTCGAGCTGCATCATCCAGCCCGTCGAGGTGCTGGGCGGTGCGAGTCGACGGGTCCGCCAGCGGCACCGAGCAAAACTGCCGCAATTGAATGTATTGCGGGCAATTGCCGAAGGACTGTTCCACGCTCACAGCGAAACTGCCGGCTGTCATTGAGTGAATGCGACCGTTGATGCGGTTGCGCCGTCGGGTGTGCAGCTCGATGCCCAGCAGGCCGATCGCCGCGCCATCGCTCAATTGCGCAGGATCATCGGCACCGGGCAGGCGGCGAAATTGCAGCACACCGGGCTCGGGCGAATAAGCGAAGCCCGGCTCGCCCTCGATAATGCTGGCCCAGGGTTTACCATCGGCATCCACCGCGCCGTACAACATGAACGGCAACTGCTGATAGAACGCACGGTGCTGGTCCGGCATCTCGGTGCGTATCACCCTGCGACCGAACGCGTCCATTCGCTCGGCAACCCCAACGTGAGCCTGCAACTGTTTCTCGCCAGCATGCCAAGGCGAACGGTCCATAACGGCTTCTCCCCTGCGCCATCGACGCAGCGTGAACGACCCTTGTATCGGGCCGCCAGCATCAGGCGGTTGTTTGCAGGCCGGCGACGGTACGCGGCATGCCGACAAAACCGGGCAAGGCTTCGATGCGCTTCAGCCAGGCGCGCACGTTGGCATAGTCTTCCAGGGAGACATTACCTTCGGGTGCATGGGCGATGTAGCTATAGGCCGCGACGTCGGCAATGGTCGGCTCGCTACCTGCCAGAAAAGTCGTATGAGCGAGTTCCTGATCGACCACTTTGAGCACGTCGTGGGAACGGGAAATCGCTTCTTCAGCGTTGTGGGGCGCGCCGAATACTGTGATCAACCTCGCCCTGGCAGGGCCAAATGCGATCGGCCCGGCGGCCACCGACAACCAGCGCTGCACCTTGGCGGCACCGACTGGGTCGACTGGCAGCCAGCGACCGTTGCCGTACTTTTGCGCCAGATAAACCAGAATCGCGTTGGAGTCCGCCAGTACCACGCCTTGATCATCAATAACCGGAACCTGACCGAAAGCATTGAGCGCCAGGAACTCCGGCTGCTTGTGTGCACCCTTGGCCAGATCGACAAAGATCAGCTCGGTCG
The DNA here is from genome assembly GCF_006094435.1 of Pseudomonas sp. MPC6. Classification (NCBI taxonomy): domain Bacteria; kingdom Pseudomonadati; phylum Pseudomonadota; class Gammaproteobacteria; order Pseudomonadales; family Pseudomonadaceae; genus Pseudomonas; species Pseudomonas sp. MPC6. The sequence continues at coordinate 128,356 of NZ_CP034783.1, forward strand.
GCAGTTGCAGCAGGGACAGCATCAACTCCACACGGTGAGCATGGCCGGAACGGGGGAAGTTGTAGAGTTTGATCGCGTGCATGGTCGACTCCGCAGGGTGGGTGGCGCTGTTCGGGAGAGATCAGCGCCGATGCCCGTTATCTTCCACCCGCAACCAAAACAATAGAATCACCAGCAAACGCAATCCATTATTTCAACCAGCGCAATAATTGCTTATCCCTGCAAGGCCGGGTGTTCGCGTAGCGCCTCCACGGCGAAATCGACGAAACTTCGAACTCGCGCGGGGGCGTTGCGCCCGCCCTGGTACACCACATGGATGGGTAATGGCGGCAATTCGAAGTCGGCCAACACGATTTCCAACTCACCGGCGGCGACTTTGTTTGCGACCTGATAAGACAGGACCCGGGTGAAACCCAGCCCCAGACACGCTGCAGTGATCGCCGCCTGATTCGCCGTCACCACCAATCGGGGCTCAGGACGAACACTGAGCGGTTCACCTGCGTCAAGAAACGGCCAGCTTCTCACCTGACCGATAGCAGACGTGGCAATCACCGGTGCCTGAGCCAGGTCGCGAGGATGTTGCGGTCGACCCTGGGCCATCAGAAACCCTGGCGATCCGCAAATCACCCGCCGCACTTCACCCACGCGAATCGCGTGCTGATGACTGTCGGGCAACTCACCGATGCGCACGGCGACATCAACGCCCTCCTCGACCATGCTCACCACCCGGTCGACCAGCAAGCCATTGATGCTGACTTCAGGGAACCGGGTCAGATACTCCACCATCACTGGCGTGACAAACAGCTCGCCAAACAACACCGGCGCGGTGATCGTCAATTGCCCACGGGGCTGGGCGTGGCTGCCTGCCGCCGAGTCCTCGGCTTCCTGCACCTCGGCGAGAATCCTGCGACAGTCTTCCAGATATCGCTGACCGGCCTCGCTCAAATGCACGCTACGCGTCGTGCGGGTGAGCAACAGCGTGCCGATGCGTTTTTCCAGCGCCGCCACCGCTCGGGTGACGCTGGCGGCCGACATGCCCAAACGCCGCGCCGCCGCCGAGAAGCCCTGATCCTGGGCGACGGCGGCGAAGACCTGCATTTCCTGGAACCGGTCCATAAGTGTATGTCCTTTCAAAATCAAAAAATCGCAGCCTTCGGCAGCGCCTACAGGTGTGTTTCCTGTGAGTGCTGCGAAGGGTGCGATCTTTTTGGCGCTAACGTGACCTGTGGATAACTTATTCCACCGTCACCGACTTCGCCAGGTTGCGCGGCTGGTCGACGTCAGTGCCTTTCAACACCGCCACGTAGTACGAGAGCAACTGCAGCGGAATGGTGTAGAGGATCGGCGACAGGATGTCGTGGATGTGCGGCATCTGCACGACGTGAGTGCCTTCGCCATTGGTCATGCCGGCCTGCTCGTCCGCGAAGACGATCAGCTCGCCGCCACGGGCGCGAACTTCCTGGAGGTTGGACTTCAGCTTCTCCAGCAGTTCGTTGTTTGGCGCCACCGTCACCACTGGCATGTCGTTATCCACCAGCGCCAACGGACCGTGTTTCAGCTCGCCAGCGGGATAGGCTTCGGCGTGGATGTAGGAGATTTCCTTGAGCTTGAGGGCACCCTCCATCGCGACCGGGAATTGCGCGCCACGACCGAGGAACAACGTGTGGTTCTTCTCGGCGAACAGTTCGGCGATTTTTTCCACTGTGCTGTCCATCGCCAGGGCTTCACCCAGGCGGCTCGGCAGGCGACGCAGTTCTTCGACCAGGGTGGCTTCAACACCGTCGGCCAGCGTGCCGCGGACCTGGCCCAGGGACAGGGTCAGCAACAGCAAGCCGACCAACTGAGTGGTGAAGGCTTTGGTCGAGGCCACGCCGATTTCGCGACCGGCCTGGGTCAACAGCGTCAGGTCCGATTCACGTACCAACGAGCTGATACCGACGTTGCAGATCGCCAGGCTCGCCAGGTAGCCCAGCTCTTTGGCGTTACGCAGGGCGGCCAGGGTGTCGGCGGTTTCACCGGACTGGGAAATGGTCACGAACAGGGTGTCGTCCTGCACGACGACCTTGCGATAGCGGAATTCGCTGGCGACTTCGACCTGGCAAGGAATACCCGCCAGCTCTTCGAGCCAGTAACGGGCAACCATGCCGGCGTGGTAGCTGGTGCCGCACGCGACGATCTGCACGTTGCGCACTTTGGCGAACAGTTCGGCAGCCTGTGGGCCAAACGCCTGGACCAACACCTGGTTCTGACTCAGGCGACCTTCCAGGGTGCGCTGTACCACGGCCGGTTGCTCATGGATTTCCTTGAGCATGTAATGGCGGAATTCGCCCTTGTCGGCGGCTTCCGCCCCGTCACGATATTGCACGGATTCACGCTCGACGACTTGGCCGTCAACGTCCCAGATCTGCACGCTTTCGCGGCGAATTTCCGCGATATCGCCTTCTTCAAGGTACATGAAACGATCAGTGACCTGGCGCAGCGCCAATTGGTCGGAGGCGAGGAAGTTTTCCCCCATGCCCAGGCCGATCACCAACGGGCTGCCGCTACGGGCTGCGACCAGACGGTCCGGTTGCTTTGCACTGATCACCGCCAGGCCATAAGCGCCATGCAGCTCTTTGACAGTCGCCTTGAGGGCCACGGTCAGATCGCCCAGATCCTTGAGCTTGTGCTCCAGCAGGTGAGCGATGACTTCGGTGTCGGTGTCCGAGGTAAAGACGTAACCCAAATCTTTGAGTTGTTCGCGCAGCGCTTCGTGGTTCTCGATGATGCCGTTGTGCACCACCGCCAGATCACCGGAGAAATGCGGGTGAGCGTTACGTTCGCAAGGCGCACCGTGAGTCGCCCAGCGAGTGTGGGCGATGCCCAGTCGACCGACCAGAGGTTCGCTTTCGAGGGCCTGTTCCAGCTCACTGACCTTACCCGGGCGACGCGTGCGCTCAAGCACTTCGTTGTTAGTGAAGACTGCTACACCCGCGCTGTCATAGCCGCGGTATTCCAGGCGTTTGAGGCCTTCGAGCAAAATGGCGGTAATGTTACGTTCTGCGACTGCACCAACAATTCCACACATGCTATTTCTCCTGACTGACAGCTGCGCAAATCAGCGCGATGCCGCGGGCCTGAATCTGATCCCGTGCCTCGAGCGGCAAGCGATCATCGGTAATTAGGGTATGGATGCTGCTCCATGGCAGCTCCAGGTTGGGAATCTTGCGGCCTATCTTGTCGGCTTCCACCATCACCACCACTTCACGGGCGACCTCGGCCATGACCCGGCTCAGTCCCAGCAGTTCGTTGAAGGTGGTGGTGCCGCGTACCAGGTCAATGCCATCGGCTCCGATGAACAACTGGTCGAAGTCGTAAGAGCGTAGTACCTGCTCGGCAACCTGCCCCTGAAAGGATTCGGAATGCGGGTCCCAGGTACCACCGGTCATCAACAGCACCGGCTCGTGTTCGAGTTCGCTCAAGGCATTGGCGACATGCAGCGAATTGGTCATCACCACCAGGCCCGGTTGTTGGCCGAGCTCCGGGATCATCGCCGCAGTCGTACTGCCACTGTCGATGATGATTCGCGCATGCTCACGAATCCGCATAACGGCTGCGCGAGCGATTGCCTGCTTGTATCTGGAAATCGGTTGACCGAGATCGGCCACCAGTTCCTGAGGCATGGTGACGGCGCCGCCGTAACGGCGTAGCAGCAACCCATTGCTTTCGAGCGCCGCCAGATCCTTGCGGATCGTAACTTCTGAGGTTTCGAAGCGTTTGGCCAGCTCATCCACACTGACTTCGCCCTGCTCATTAAGCAACGCGAGGATGTTGTGACGGCGTTGAGGAGTATTGCGCTTCGACATAAGTTTCGATTCGAAAGATAACGGAAGCAATCAAAACCTATTGTCGAAACTTCGTCAAGCGGGAAGTGATAAAAAGACCTGTGGATAACAGGCCTTGTGGATAAAATCACTGCGGGTAAGTCGGGTCGCCGTATCGCTCGAGCCTATCAAGTTCAAGTGTTCATACACGCTGTGGATAACCAGCGATGTGGATAACTCTAGGCGGCGGGAGCAAGCGGGCCGGTGGTCAGACTTGCCCGCGAGGACAATTTTATCCACTGTGGATAACTTAGCTCTTCTTCTTTTTCTCTGGCCGCTTCCAACCGTCGATGTTTTTCTGGCGCGCTCTACCCACAGCCAATTGTGAGTTATCCACATTCTGCGTAACGGTCGAACCGGCCGCCGTGGTTGCCCCGGATCCGATATCCACAGGCGCCACCAACGAGTTATTGGAACCGATGAACACATCTTCACCCAACACGGTCTTCCACTTATTGGCGCCGTCATAGTTGCAGGTAATGGTACCGGCGCCGATATTGGTGCGTGCACCGACCTCGGCATCGCCCAGGTAAGTCAAATGACCTGCCTTGGCGCCTTCACCCAGATGAGTATTTTTCAGCTCAACAAAGTTACCCACATGTGCCCGGGCCTCCAGTACCGTGCCTGGACGAATACGGGCGAACGGACCGGCATCGCTGCCTTCACCGAGCATAGCGCCTTCGATATGGCTGTTGGCCTTGATCACCACGCCTTTGCGCAGGGTACTGTCCTTGATCACGCAGTTCGGACCGATCACAACGTCGTCTTCAATGACGACCTTGCCTTCGAGAATCACGTTGATATCAATCAGCACATCACGACCCACGGTCACTTCACCGCGCACATCGAAACGTGCCGGGTCTCGCAACGTCACACCCTGAGCCATCAAGCGGCGACCCGCGCGCAATTGATAATGGCGCTCAAGCTCGGAGAGTTGCTTGCGATCGTTGGCGCCCTGCACTTCCATTGCATCGTGAGGCTGTTCGGTAGCCACCACTAGACCATCGCTGACCGCCATGGCGATCACGTCGGTGAGGTAGTACTCGCCCTGGGCATTGTTATTCGACAGACGGCTCATCCAGTCGCCCAGTTTTGCGAAAGGCAGGGCCAGGATGCCGGTGTTGCCTTCGGTGATCGCGCGCTCGGCTTCGTTGGCGTCTTTCTGCTCGACGATGGCCGTCACCTGCCCAGCGGTATCACGGACGATACGGCCGTAACCGGTAGGATCGTCCAGCTCGACAGTGAGCAAGCCCAGCTGTTGCGGCGCTACCTTGGTGAGCAGGCGCTGGAGGGTTTCGACCTCGATGAGCGGCACGTCACCGTAGAGAATCAGAACAGTGTCGGATTCGATGAACGGTACGGCCTGAGCCACCGCATGGCCGGTGCCGAGCTGTTTGTCCTGAAGGACAAAATTCAAATCATCGGCGGCCAGACGTTCACGCACCGCTTCAGCGCCATGGCCGATCACGACGTGGATACGCTGCGGATCAAGTTGCCGGGCGCTGTGGATAACATGGCCGAGCATCGAATTGCCTGCAATTGGATGCAGGACTTTTGGCAATGCCGAACGCATGCGCGTGCCTTGACCGGCAGCGAGGATAACGATTTCTAGGGACATGACTGGCTACCAATCCTGGGTGGTCAGCGGCTGCGACCAAGTTATGAATGTCGGAAAAGAAAAAAGGGTAGCCGAGGCTACCCTTTTTAATCAATCGCGCAACAAGCTATGGCCTTTTAGTGGCCGAACTTCTTGCGGATCTGCTGGACGGTGCGCAGCTGAGCTGCAGCCTCGGCCAGACGTGCGGCGGCAGAACCGTAATCGAATTCCGCGCCCCGCTCATGCAAGGCCTTCTCGGCAGCCTTTACGGCTTCCTGAGCGGAGGCTTCGTCCAGGTCGGCAGCACGTTGCACGGTGTCGGCAAGAACCTTGACCATGTTCGGCTGAACCTCGAGGAAACCGCCGGAGATGTAATACACCTCCTCTTCCCCGCCCTGCTTGATCAGGCGGATCGGGCCCGGCTTGAGATTAGTGATCAGCGGCGCGTGACCCAGGGCGATACCAAGATCACCCAGTGCACCGTGCGCAACCACCATCTCGACCAGGCCGGAGAAGATTTCCCCTTCCGCGCTGACGATATCGCAATGGACTGTCATAGCCATCTGATTGCCTCAACCTAAATTAGCGCCCGTTGCCGGGCGCCGGGATTACAGTTTCTTGGCTTTCTCGATCGCTTCTTCGATGCCGCCGACCATGTAGAACGCTTGTTCTGGCAGGTGGTCGTAGTCACCGTTGAGGATGCCTTTGAAGCCAGCAATGGTGTCTTTCAGGGAAACGTATTTACCCGAGGCACCGGTGAAGACTTCAGCCACGAAGAACGGCTGCGACAAGAAACGCTGGATCTTACGAGCACGGTTTACCAACTGCTTGTCGGCTTCCGACAGCTCGTCCATACCCAGGATCGCAATGATGTCCTTCAGTTCTTTGTAACGCTGCAGAACATACTGTACACCGCGAGCGGTGTCGTAGTGTTCCTGGCCGATCACGTTCGGGTCCAGCTGGCGCGAAGTCGAGTCGAGTGGATCGACCGCCGGGTAGATACCCAGGGAAGCGATGTCACGGGACAGAACGACGGTGGCGTCCAAGTGGGCGAAGGTGGTCGCTGGCGACGGGTCAGTCAAGTCATCCGCCGGTACGTATACCGCCTGGATCGAGGTGATCGAACCGTTTTTGGTCGAAGTGATACGCTCTTGCAGAGTACCCATCTCTTCGGCCAGGGTCGGCTGGTAACCTACTGCGGAAGGCATACGGCCCAGCAGTGCGGATACTTCAGTACCGGCCAGGGTGTAACGATAGATGTTGTCGACGAACAACAGAACGTCGTTACCTTCGTCACGGAACTTCTCGGCCATGGTCAGGCCGGTCAGTGCTACGCGCAGACGGTTACCCGGCGGCTCGTTCATCTGACCGTAAACCAGTGCCACTTTGTCCAGAACGTTGGAGTCCTTCATCTCGTGGTAGAAGTCGTTACCCTCACGAGTACGCTCACCCACACCGGCGAACACGGAATAACCGCTGTGCTCGATGGCGATGTTACGGATCAGTTCCATCATGTTTACGGTCTTGCCTACACCGGCACCACCGAACAGACCGACTTTACCACCCTTGGCGAACGGGCAAACCAGGTCGATAACCTTGATGCCGGTTTCCAGCAGGTCGTTGCCGCCCGCTTGTTCAGCGAAGGTTGGCGCAGGACGGTGAATGCCCCAGCGCTCTTCGGTGTCGATCGGGCCAGCTTCGTCGATCGGGTTACCGAGGACGTCCATGATCCGGCCCAGGGTCGCTTTACCGACCGGTACGGAGATGGCTGCGCCAGAGTCGGTGACTTCCAGACCGCGCTTCAAGCCTTCGGTGGAACCCATCGCAATGGTACGAACCACGCCGTCGCCCAGCTGCTGCTGAACTTCCAGGGTGGTTTCAGCCGCGCTTATAACTTTCAGCGCGTTGTAGATGCTCGGTACGCTGTCGCGTGGAAATTCCACGTCGATAACGGCGCCGATGATTTGAACGATACGTCCGCTACTCATAGCTGGATCCTCTGAATATTTGAACCGTTAAACCGCGGCAGCGCCGCCGACGATTTCCGAGATCTCTTGGGTGATCGCAGCCTGACGCGCCTTGTTGTAGACCAGCTGCAAATCGCTGATCAAATCACCGGCGTTGTCGGTAGCGTTCTTCATCGCGATCATCCGCGCAGCTTGTTCAGCCGCGTTGTTCTCGACCACCGCCTGGTAGACCTGCGACTCCACGTAACGGACCATCAAGCCGTCAAGCAGCTCTTTGGCGTCCGGTTCGTACAGATAATCCCAGTGGTGCTTGAGTTCCTTTTCCGGGGTCGCCACCAGTGGAATCAATTGCTCCACCGTAGGCAGCTGCGTCATGGTGTTGACGAACTTGTTGGACACCACGGACAGGCGATCAATACGGCCGTCCAGGTAGGCATCCAGCATCACCTTGACGCTGCCGATCAAGTCATTGATCGACGGCTCTTCACCCAGGTGGCTGATAGCTGCAACGACGTTACCGCCGAAGTTGCGGAAGAAAGCCGCACCCTTGCTACCCACTACACACAGATCGATCTCGACGCCGTTTTCGCGGTTTACCGCCATGTCCTTGACCAGGGCCTTGAACAGGTTGGTGTTCAAGCCACCACACAGACCACGGTCACTGCTCACCACAACATAACCGACACGCTTTACTTCACGGTCGAGCATGAACGGGTGGCGATATTCCGGGTTGGCGTTGGCCAGATGGCCAATAACCTGGCGGATGCGCTCCGCGTAAGGACGGCTAGCAGCCATGCGCATTTGTGCCTTGCGCATTTTACTGACCGCCACTTTTTCCATGGCGCTGGTAATCTTTTGCGTGCTTTTGATGCTCGCAATCTTACTGCGAATCTCTTTTGCGCCTGCCATGTAACACCTATCAGGTTAGCAAGCGGGAGCCTTGCGGCTCCCGCTGCGGCTTACCAGGTTTGGGTGGCCTTGAACTTCTCGATACCGGCTTTCATGCCAGCGTCGATTTCGTCATTGAAGTCACCCTTCACGTTGATCTTCGCCATCAAATCGGCGTGATCGCGGTTGAAGTATCCAATCAGCGCTTGTTCGAAGCTGCCGATCTTGGCGATTTCAACGTCAGTCAGGAACCCACGCTCAGCGGCATACAGCGACAGCGCCATGTCAGCGATCGACATTGGTGCGTATTGCTTCTGCTTCATCAGCTCGGTAACGCGCTGACCATGCTCAAGTTGCTTACGGGTCGCTTCGTCCAGGTCAGAAGCGAACTGGGCGAATGCCGCCAGTTCACGGTACTGAGCCAGAGCGGTACGGATACCACCGGAGAGCTTCTTGATGATCTTGGTCTGAGCGGCACCACCCACACGGGATACCGAAACACCGGCGTTCACAGCAGGACGGATCCCGGAGTTGAACATGGCCGATTCCAGGAAGATCTGACCGTCGGTGATGGAAATCACGTTGGTCGGAACGAACGCGGAAACGTCGCCAGCCTGGGTTTCGATGATCGGCAGTGCGGTCAGGGAACCGGTTTTGCCGGTCACTGCGCCGTTGGTGAACTTCTCTACGTATTCTTCCGAAACGCGGGATGCGCGCTCCAGCAGACGGGAGTGGAGATAGAACACGTCGCCTGGGTAAGCTTCACGGCCTGGCGGACGGCGCAGCAGCAGGGAAATCTGGCGATAAGCCACTGCTTGCTTGGACAGATCGTCATAAACGATCAGCGCGTCTTCACCGCGGTCGCGGAAGAATTCACCCATGGTGCAACCGGAGTACGGTGCCAGGAATTGCAGTGCTGCAGATTCCGAAGCGCTCGCAGCCACGACGATGGTGTTAGCCAGCGCGCCGTTTTCTTCCAGCTTGCGAACCACGTTGGCGATGGTCGATTGTTTCTGACCGATCGCTACGTAGACGCAGAAAATGCCGCTGTTTTTCTGGTTGATGATCGCGTCGATCGCCAGAGCGGTTTTACCGATCTGACGGTCACCGATGATCAGCTCACGCTGGCCACGGCCGACAGGGATCATGGCATCGACAGCCTTGTAGCCAGTCTGTACAGGCTGGTCTACCGACTTACGCCAGATCACGCCTGGAGCAACTTTCTCGACCGCATCGGTCTCGGTGTTGTTCAGTGGACCTTTGCCGTCAACCGGGTTACCCAGTGCGTCGACTACGCGACCCAGCAGTTCCTTACCAACCGGAACTTCGAGGATGCGGCCGGTGCACTTGGCGCTCATGCCTTCAGCCAGAGACTGGTAGGAGCCCAATACAACGGCGCCTACGGAGTCTTGCTCCAGGTTGAGAGCCATACCGAAGACGCCGCCCGGAAACTCGATCATCTCGCCGTACATGACGTCGGCCAGACCGTGAATCCGCACGATACCGTCAGATACGCTGACGACAGTGCCTTCGTTACGGGCTTGGGAGGTCACATCGAGCTTGTCGATGCGGCCCTTGATAATTTCACTTATTTCGGAAGGATTGAGTTGCTGCATTGCTCTGCTGCCCCTTCAAACTCAAGATTTCAATGCTTCGGCAAGGCTCGCGAGTTTTCCGCGAACCGAGCCATCGATTACCAGGTCGCCGGCGCGGATGACAATGCCCCCGATAAGGGATTTGTCTTCCTCGACTTGCAGGCGCACTTCCCGGTTGAGTCGTGCACTGAGAACCTTGGCGAGTTTGTCTTGCTGTTCTTGGTTCAATGCAAAAGCACTGGTGACTTCAACGTCTACCGACTTCTCTTGTTCAGCCTTGTACAGGTCAAACAGAGCGGCAATCTCCGGCAATAGCGGGAGACGGTCGTTTTCGGCAACGACGTGAATGAAGTTCTGTGCCTTGGCATCAAACTTGTCGCCACACACGTCAATAAACGTGGTGGCCTTGTCTGCGCTCGTCAGTCGCGGGGCCTTGAGCACGCGCTGCATGGTGTCGTCTTGCGACACTGCTGCAGCCAGGCCGAGCATGGCTGACCAAGAGGCCAGTTGCTGGTGGGCCTGGGCGTGCTCGAAGGCTGCCTTAGCGTAAGGTCGGGCCAACGTGGTCAATTCTGCCATGATCGCCCTCGCTTAAATTTCAGCAGCCAGTTTGTTTACCAGCTCCGCGTGCGCGTTTTGATCGATTGTGGCACCCAGGATCTTCTCGGCGCCGCCAACGGCCAGAGCACCCAATTGGGCACGCAGCGCGTCTTTGACACTGTTCAGTTCCTGTTCGATCTCGGCCTGAGCCTGAACCTTCACACGGTCAGCGTCGATACGGGCTTTTTCAACAGCCTCTTCAACGATCTGGTTACCGCGTTTCTTGGCTTGCTCAATGATCTCGGCTGCCTGAGCTTTAGCTTCGCGCAGTTGTTGACCCGCTTTATCTTGGGCCAACTCCAGGTCGCGAGCTGCTCGGGCGGCAGCGTCCAGTCCATCCGCGATCTTCTTCTGACGTTCGTGCAAAGCCGCGATGACCGGAGGCCACACGAACTTCATGCAAAACAGTACAAAAATGAAGAACGCAACGGACTGGCCAATCAGGGTTGCATTAATGTTCACGCCAACACCTCGCTCGTTCGTTGCACATCACACCAATTACTCGAAGGTGAGTAATTAGCCAGCGAGTTGACCAACGAATGGGTTCGCGAAGGTGAAGAACAGAGCGATACCAACACCGATCATGGTTACGGCGTCGAGCAGACCGGCAACGATGAACATTTTGACTTGCAGCATTGGGACCATTTCTGGCTGACGCGCGGCGCCTTCCAGGAACTTGCCGCCCAACAGGCCGAAACCAATTGCGGTACCCAGTGCGCCCAGGCCGATCAACAGTGCAACAGCGATAGCGGTTAGACCAACTACAGTTTCCATCTTTCCTCCCGACTTTTACGTCGTATGGTTTAGGTTTTTTAGATTTTAAAGCGGTAAAACAAATCGTTTCATAGCCCTGTTCGGGCCCCCACCCGTTTTACCGGGTGGGACATCAGACCAGCCGAGACTGGTCTTAATGGTTCTCTTCGTGCGCCATCGACAGGTAGACGATGGTCAGCATCATGAAGATAAACGCCTGCAGGGTGATGATCAGGATGTGGAACACTGCCCACGCCCACTGCAGAACAACGCCCAGGCCGCTAAGCCAGAGCAGACCGCTGCCGAACATCACAGCAATCAGAATGAAGACCAGTTCGCCGGCGTACATGTTGCCGAACAGACGCAGTGCCAGCGAGATTGGCTTGGCGATCAGCGTCACGAACTCCAGCAGGAAGTTCACCGGGATCAGCAGGGCTTGAAGGAAAATATTCTTGCTGCCGAACGGGTGCAGGGTCAGTTCGCCGATGAAGCCGCCGATGCCCTTGACCTTGATGCTGTAGAAAATGATCAACGCGAACACCGACAGGGCCATGCCCAGGGTAGCGTTCGGGTCAGTGGTCGATACGGCACGGAACGGAATGTGCGCATCGCCAGTGATCAGGATGGCCAGCTGAGGAATCCAGTCGACCGGGATCAGGTCGACGGCGTTCATCAGGAAGACCCAGACGAAGATGGTCAGCGCCAGCGGTGCAATCACCGGGCTACGGCCATGGAAGCTGTCTTTCACGCTGCCATCGACGAATTCGACCAATACTTCAACGAAGTTCTGTAAAGCACCCGGTTGCCCCGACGTCGCCTTCTTTGCCGCCATGCGGAAAATCAGAACGAAGATCAGACCCAACGCGACCGACCAGCCGAGGGTATCGACGTGGAAAGCCCAGAAGCCCATTTCCTTGGCTTCTGCTGCGGTGTGGGCAAAACCCCAGCCGCCGTTAGGTAGCTGCCCGAAGGTCAGGTTCTGCAAGTGGTGCTGGATATAGCCCGAAGCGGTTGTCTCTGCCATGGTTGCCTCAAACGCCCTAAGGTCTCGAAAGTCTTGTTCTCATCAGCAGGGGCGCGAACCAGCTGACCAGTTGGGTCAACACGAAGACGCCGAATACAGCCAGCGGCGCCAATGGCTTCACACCTGCGAACGTCAATGCAAAGAGCACTGCCGTCAAAATCAGTTTGCCCGCCTCGCCGGCATAAAAAGACCGGACGATGGCTTGAGCTGCTCGGGCGCCGGAAAACCGAAATGCCCTGTGAGCGAAATAAACATTGGGCAGCAAGGCTATCAGGCCTCCGCAAAGTCCCGAGTACCCGGCTACGACTCCATGCCAGTACCAAAGCGCCAAAGCGGCCAGTACCAAAACGACAAATTGAGCCAACAAGACCGGAAAAACTGCCAGGCGATGGAATGGCAAGCGGTTTGGCGTGCGGCTCTCCATCGTTTTTGCTCCCCAATGATCGGCTGCCAGAATTCAATAACTTGGCATAATTTGTGCCGACAAAATGCGCGCAGAGTATAGGGGCGGTTCTGCCCCTATTCAACTGGCAGGTAGTGATTTCCACCTGCACGCTACATGAGGAAATGTTTCAGCGAATGTGTGCAAGCACACCTTGAAGCTCATCGAGGGAGTTGTACCCGATCACCAACTGCCCTTTACCCTTTTTCCCGTGGCGGATCTGCACCGCAGAGCCCAAGCGCTCGGCCAGACGCTGTTCCAGCCGGGCGATATCCGGGTCTTGCTTTACCGGTTCAGCAGGCTCCGGTTTGCCACTCAACCACTGGCGAACCAGTGCCTCGGTCTGGCGTACGGTCAGCCCTCGTGCGACAACGTGTCGCGCCCCTTCAACCTGTTGATTTTCCGGTAAACCGAGCAAAGCACGGGCATGACCCATTTCCAGGTCGCCGTGGGACAGCATGGTTTTGATGACTTCCGGCAACGCGATCAAGCGTAGCAGGTTGGCCACGGTTACGCGGGATTTGCCCACGGCTTCGGCCACTTGTTGCTGGGTCAGCTGGAATTCCTGCTGCAAACGCTGCAAGGCCACCGCTTCTTCGATCGGATTGAGGTCCTCGCGCTGGATGTTCTCGATCAGCGCCATGGCGATCGCGGTTTCATCCGGTACGTCGCGAACCATCGCCGGGATGGTTTCCTGGCCGGCTTGCTGACTGGCGCGCCAGCGACGTTCGCCGGCAATGATTTCGAAGCGACCGCTGCCGATCGGACGAACCACGATCGGCTGCATCACGCCCTGGGCCTTGATCGACTGTGCCAGCTCCTCCAGCGCCTGAGGATCCATGTCCCGCCGTGGCTGGTACTTGCCACGCTGGATCAGGTCCAGGGGCAGGTGCTGCAGCTCGCGTTGATCCGCCTGCACCGCTTGTTCTTCCAGCGAGCTGACAGTCGGACCACTCAGCAGTGCATCCAGTCCACGTCCGAGACCTCGTTTCTTGACGGCCATGGGGATTCCTTAAGTTGCCTGAGCGGCGGCGGTGCGTGAGTTTTTGCGTTGTCGGCGAACCATCTCGCCCGCCAATGCCAGATAGGCAATCGCGCCCCGCGAAGTCTTGTCGTACACCAGCGCCGGCATGCCATAGCTTGGCGCCTCGGCCAGGCGAATGTTGCGCGGAATGACCGTGTCGTAGAGCTGCTCGCCGAAGTGCTCCTTGAGCTGCGCCGACACATCGTTCATCAGGCTCAGGCGCGGGTCGTACATGGTCCGCAGCAGGCCTTCGACTTTCAGGTTCGGGTTGAGCAGCTCGGCGATGCGCTTGATGTTATCCACAAGGTCGCTCAAGCCTTCGAGTGCGAAGTACTCGCACTGCATGGGGATAATTACCCCATCAGCGGCGACCAGTGCGTTCAAGGTCAGCATCGATAACGACGGCGGACAGTCGATCAGAATGTAATCGTAGTTTTCACGGATCGGCGCCAACGCGCTGCGCAGGCGACTCTCCTTCATCTGCATTTCCAGCAGAACCACTTCCGCGGCGGTCAGGTCGCGGTTGGCCGGCAACAGCTGGTAACCACCGTGCTCGGAGTAGTGCATGGCCTGAGCCAGATCACATTCGCCGATCAGCAGGTCGTAGACCGAATTTTCCAGGCCGTGTTTATCCACACCGCTACCCATGGTGGCGTTGCCCTGTGGATCGAGATCGATCAGCAACACCCGGCGCTTGGTAGCGACCAGGGAAGCTGCGAGGTTGATACAGGTGGTGGTTTTGCCCACACCACCCTTTTGGTTCGCAATCGCGAATACCTTAGCCATTCTTGCTTGTGTTCCCAATCATGCCGTGCGGCGCAGTATCAGCAGATGGCGTTGGCCTTGGCAACCAGGTACGGCCAGGGCGTGTTCGCTATCGAGGTGGAAGTCTGCCGGCAATGCTACCAGCTCATCAGCCGGATGAACGCCCTTCATTGCCAGCCAACGCGTATCGGTGTCGCCAAGGTGGCGAGTCCAGTTGCTGAAGTTCTCCATGCTGCTGAACGCCCGGGAGATGATCCCGTTGAAGGCTTGAGCAGGCTGAAATTCTTCGACGCGACTGTGGATAACTTGCAGGTTATCCAGTTTGAGTTCGAGTTTGACCTGGGTCAGGAAGCGGGTTTTCTTGCCATTGCTGTCCAGGCACGTCACTTGGGCCTCTGGAAACAGGATGGCCAGCGGAATACCGGGCATACCGCCGCCGCTGCCAACGTCCAGCCAGCGACCGCTTTCGACGAACGGCATCACGCTCAAACTGTCGAGCAGGTGACGGGAGACCATTTCGTCCGGATCGCGCACGGCGGTCAGGTTGTAGGCCTTGTTCCATTTTATCAACAGGGCCAGATAACCCAGCAGCTGGGCATGCTGAGTGTCGGATAACGTGACACCGAGCTGGCGAGCACCTGTGGATAACTCTTCTGCGTGTTGCGAGGTGACCGACGAACTCAAGCGCTTTGCTCCAACTGACGGCCAGCGCCGCGTTTTTTCAAATGAATCATCAACAGCGAAATCGCCGCCGGCGTGACACCCGGAATACGTGACGCCTGGCCCAGGGTCTCTGGACGGGTCGCACCGAGCTTGCCCTGGATCTCTTTGGAGAGACCGGAAATATTCGTGTAATCGATATCCACAGGCAGTTTGGTGTCTTCGCTGGCCCGCAGGCGTGCGATTTCATCCTGCTGGCGGTCGATGTAACCGGCGTATTTGGTCTTGATTTCGACCTGCTCGGCCACTTGTGGATCTTCTGCCCCGCCACCGGTCACGGCGATCAGACCCGCGTAGTCGATTTCCGGACGGCTCAGCAGGTTGAGCAAATTGTATTCGTGGGTCAGCGGCGTGCCGAATTTTTCGGAGATTGCATCGCCTTGTTCGGTGCCCGGGCGAACCCAGGTACTTTTCAAACGTTGTTCTTCCAGGGCAATGCTTTCGCGTTTGGTGCAGAACGCGGCCCAACGGGCGTCATCCACCAGCCCCAGTTCGCGACCTTTTTCGGTCAGGCGCAGGTCGGCGTTGTCTTCGCGCAGGATCAGGCGGTACTCGGCGCGGGAGGTAAACATCCGATACGGTTCCTGGGTACCCAGGGTAATCAGGTCGTCGACCAATACCCCGATGTACGCCTCGTCGCGACGCGGGCACCAGGCCTCTTTGCCCTGGGCACGCAAGGCGGCATTGGCCCCGGCCAGCAAACCTTGGGCGCCGGCTTCTTCGTAGCCGGTGGTGCCGTTGATTTGCCCGGCGAAGAACAGGCCGCCGATGACTTTGGTTTCCAGGTTGTACTTCAGGTCACGCGGGTCGAAGTAATCGTATTCGATGGCGTAACCCGGCCGCACGATGTGTGCGTTTTCCATGCCGCGGATCGATTGCACGATCTGCAACTGCACGTCGAACGGCAAGGATGTGGATATCCCGTTCGGGTACAACTCGTTGGTCGTCAGGCCTTCGGGTTCGATGAAGACCTGATGGCTTTCCTTGTCGGCAAAGCGATGAATTTTGTCTTCGATCGACGGGCAGTAGCGCGGGCCGATCCCTTCGATCACACCTGCATCGGAATACATCGGCGAACGGTCGAGGTTGGCGGCGATGATTTCGTGGGTGCGGGCGTTGGTGTGGGTAATCCAGCAACTGACCTGTTTCGGGTGCTGCTCTTTGGAGCCCATGAACGACATCACTGGAATCGGCGTATCGCCTGCTTGCTCGGTCATCACCGAGAAATCCACAGAGCGACCGTCGATGCGCGGCGGAGTACCGGTTTTCAGGCGACCCACGCGCAATGGCAATTCACGCAAACGGTGAGCCAGGGCAATCGATGGCGGATCACCGGCGCGACCGCCGGAAAAATTCTGCATGCCGATGTGGATAAGTCCACCGAGGAAGGTGCCGGTGGTCAACACCACGGAATCGGCGAGGAAACGCAGACCCATCTGGGTGACTACACCGCGCACTTGGTCCTGTTCGACGATCAGGTCATCGGCTGCTTGTTGAAATATCCACAGGTTCGCCTGGTTTTCCAGGGTTTCGCGGACAGCGGCCTTGTACAGAACCCGGTCGGCCTGAGCGCGAGTCGCTCGCACGGCCGGGCCTTTACGGCTGTTCAACACGCGAAATTGAATTCCACCCTTATCGGTAGCCATGGCCATCGCGCCGCCCAGGGCGTCGATTTCCTTGACCAGGTGGCTTTTGCCGATCCCGCCAATGGCCGGGTTGCAACTCATGGCACCAAGGGTTTCCACGTTATGCGTCAGCAACAGGGTTTTTGCCCCCATGCGTGCTGACGCCAGTGCTGCCTCGGTACCGGCATGACCGCCGCCGATGACGATCACTTCAAAACGGGAAGGGAAATCCACCACGCACCTCGTGCCTGCTTCAGTCAGGTAATCAGAAATAGTTTGAGCACAGGTTTTTGGACCTGGTCGGCAAGTATAGGGACTTCGCCCTTCCTAAAGAACCCTTTGCACAAAATTTAACCAGCTGTGGAAAAGTCGGCTTAACAGAAATTAAAAAGAAAGAAATTTATTAAATCTTTGTTTTTATGTTTATTTCTACTGAGGCACATTTCTGTGGATAGATTTACACAGCCCTTTATATTCAACGTGTACAGAGAATCAAAACCCTGTGATCATGTGCCAATGAGGCCCTTGGATAACCGGTTTAAGCCTGTGGATGAAAGGGGTGGTTATCCACAGCTGTGGTTATTCGCAGTTTTCAGGCCCTGTTATCAACTGCCCTTAGTGGCAGTTATTCACAGGGCTTAATCCACAGAAATTCTCTGAATCAGCAAATCCCGGGCACGGAAAATTCGCTCAAGCAGAAAGAATCTGCTCGGCACTGGAAGAAAATTCACGAGAAAGGAAGAAACAGACAGGCTCGAATGGCCTGTCTGTGGGGCAACGCGTGTACACCGATCTGTTTCTGTAGGAGCTGGCTTGCCAGCGAAGGGGCAGTCACATTCAATATTGATTTGTCAGAAAGTCCGCCTTCGCTGGCAAGCCAGCTCCTACAAAGATCGTATTCTTTCCGTAGGTGATGGCCCCTATTTACCGATGCAGAAGCTGGAAAAGATGCGCCCCAACAGATCATCGGAGCTGAAAGCACCGGTGATTTCACCCAACGAGTGCTGGGCCTGGCGCAGATCTTCGGCCAGCAGTTCACCGGCACCTGCCAACGTCAGCTGCGCACGGCCGTGCTCGAGGGAAGCGCTGGCATGGCGCAACGCTTCAAGGTGACGCCTGCGAGCGCTGAAGCTGCTCTCGGAGGTCTGTTCATAGCCCATGCAGGCCTTGAGATGATCACGCAGCAGTTCCAGGCCGTCGCCGGCAGATTTGGCGCTGAGGCTGATGGTGACGTGTCCATCCTCGCTGACTTCCATGGCAATGGCTTCGCCGGTCAGGTCTGCCTTGTTGCGGATCAACGTGACTTTCGCCGGGTCCGGACGGGTTTCCAGGAATTCAGGCCACAACGCGAATGGATCAAGTGCTTCGGGTGCGGTGGCGTCGACCACCAGCAATACGCGATCGGCTTCGCCAATGGCCTTCAATGCCCGCTCGACGCCGATTTTTTCCACATGATCATCGGTATCGCGCAAACCTGCGGTATCGACCACATGCAGCGGCATGCCATCGATGTGGATATGTTCGCGAAGAATGTCACGGGTCGTGCCGGCAATCTCGGTGACGATCGCCGCTTCACGACCGGCCAATGCATTCAGCAGGCTGGATTTCCCCGCATTCGGTCGTCCGGCAATCACCACCGTCATGCCGTCGCGCAGCAATGCCCCCTGCCCGGCTTCACGCAATACGGTGGATAACTCATCACGTACCTTGTCGAGCATGCTCAGTACATGGCCATCGGCAAGGAAGTCGATTTCTTCCTCCGGGAAATCGATGGCCGCTTCGACATAGATCCGCAGGCCAATCAATTGCTCGGTGAGGTGATGCACACGCTCGGAAAATGCACCCTGCAAGGAGCGCAGGGCATTGCGTGCCGCCTGGGCCGAGCTCGCCTCGATCAAGTCGGCGATGGCTTCGGCCTGGGCCAGGTCGAGCTTGTCGTTGAGGAAGGCGCGTTCGCTGAATTCACCGGGTCGGGCCAGTCGGCAGCCCAGTTCCAGGCAACGCTTGAGCAGCATATCCAGAACAATCGGGCCGCCATGGCCTTGGAGTTCCAATACATCTTCGCCGGTGAACGAGTTCGGACCCGGGAAATACAGGGCAATGCCTTGGTCCAGAACCTCATCGTTTTCACTGAGGAAGGGGCCGTAGTGGGCGAATCGCGGCTTGAGTTCACGACCGCTGAAGGCCTTGGCCGCGACACTCGCCAGAGGCCCGGAAATACGGACGATGCCGACACCGCCACGACCTTGGGCGGTGGCGACGGCAGCGATGGTTTCACGAGGAACGCTCATAAACCGGTATCCAGACAAAAGTGACAGATAGCAAAACGCCCCACTAGGGGGCGTTTTGAGTGGTTATCCACAGAGCAAGTTACGCCTCGGCTTTTTTCACAGCCGCTTCGATCTTACGCGTGATGTACCACTGTTGGGCAATAGAGAGGCAGTTGTTCACAACCCAGTACAGCACCAGACCCGCCGGGAACCACAGGAAGAAGAAGGTGAAGATGATTGGCATCAGCTTCATCACCTTGGCCTGCATCGGATCCGGAGGCGTCGGGTTCAACTGCTGCTGGATAAACATGGTGACACCCATGATGATCGGCAGAATGAAGAACGGATCCTTGATCGACAAGTCCGTAATCCACAGCATGAACGGCGCCTGGCGCATTTCAACGCTTTCCAGCAGAACCCAGTACAGCGAAAGGAATACCGGCATCTGCACGAGGATTGGCAAGCAACCACCCAGCGGATTGATCTTCTCTTTCTTGTACAGCTCCATCATGGCTTGCGACATTTTCTGCCGGTCGTCGCCATGTTGCTCTTTCAGCGCAGCCAGTTTCGGTGCCACTGCACGCATGCGCGCCATGGATTTGTAGCTGGCAGCCGACAGCGGGAAGAAAATCCCCTTGATCAGCATGGTCAGGAAGATGATCGACCAGCCCCAGTTACCGACGATCGCGTGGATGTGTCCCAGCAACCAGAAGATTGGTTGGGCGATGAACCAGAGAATGCCGTAATCCACGGTCAGTTCCAGACCTGGGGACAACTCTTTGAGCACTGCCTGGCTTTTCGGACCCGCGTACAGAACGGCACTGGTCTCGGCTTTTGCACCTGGCGCGACGCTCATTGCCGGGCCGGTATAACCGATGATGTAGTTGCCCTTGCTGTCTTTACGGGTCTGGACGACGTTGTTTTCGCCCTTCGCCGGAATCCAGGCGGTAACGAAGTAGTGTTGCAACCAGGCAACCCAACCACCAGTGACCGTTTCCTTCAACTGCGCCTTGTCCATGTCCTTCATGGACACTTTCTTGTACGGCTCGTTACTTGTCCACAGGGCAGCGCCCAGGTAAGTCGCGGTACCGGTAGCGGTAGTGGAGGAAGGATCGCCGCTGGCGTCGCGCTTCAGTTGCGCGAACATCGCACCGGACCACGGCTGCGCGCTCTGGTTATCGATCAGGTAGGACACGGTGACGTCATACAGGCCACGTTTCAGGGTGAAACGCTTGATGTAATTGACGCCATCCTTGCTGAACTTCAGGTCCACGACCAATTGGTCCTGACCGTCAGCCAGTTGATAAGTCTTCTTCTCCGAGGAGTAGACCGGACGACCGGCCGGGTTTGCATCCGGGCCGTTGGTACCGATCAGACCGCTTTGCGCCAGGTAAGTCAGTTCACCGCCGTTATCGAACAGCTGGAACGGAATTTCCGGATGGTCCTGACGGCGTGGATACAACGGCAATTTCAGCTGGGCAACATCGCCACCTTGTGGATCGACTGCCAGGTCGAGCACATCCGTTTTGATCTGGATGAGGTCTTTGCTTGCCGCTACTGGTGTTTCAGCAGGTGCAGTTGCACTGGTATCGCTTGGGGCGCGGGGGATGTCGTCACTGACGGAAGCATTTTTGCCAGTCGCCGTATCCGGTAGACCCGGTGCGGTAGTACTGGAAGCAACATTCTGAGTCGGCAGGGCAGCCTGGCCATAGTCCTGGTTCCATTTAAGAACCATAACGTAGGACACGATTGCCAGGGCGACGATCAGGATCGTGCGTTTGATATCCATGATTACTCGGCCATCGAAGAAGAACGGGAGGTAGGGATAGATGGAACCGGGTCATAACCACCGGGATTCCACGGATGACAGCGACCTAAACGACGAAAGGCCAGCCAGCCACCGCGCAGAAGGCCATGATTTTCTATGGCTTCATACGCGTAGCAGGAACAACTGGGGTAGAAACGACAGTGACTGGCCATCAGGGGACTAATGGCATAGCGATAAAACTGGATCGGAACGAGTGCCAGTTTACGCATCGGGACTGTCTACCCCTACAGTTTCGGTTTTGACTGCTGGTACCGGCGAGCTGCGTGCCAGACGCTTCCAGAGTTTGCCGAAATGCTGAATCAATTCGGGGTTTTCTACGTCACCCAAACCTTTGCGCGCGACGATTACGATGTCCCAGCCGACCAGTGAGTCCTGGTGCAGACGGAACGATTCGCGCATCAGACGTTTGAGGCGATTGCGCTCGACGGAGAGCTTTACGCTCTTTTTCCCGATAACCAACCCGAGACGGGGGTGATCAAGATCGTTGTTGCGCGCAAGGAGCAGGAGATTTTTCCCCGGAACCTTGCCGGTAGGGGAGTCAAAGACTGCCTTGAAATGCCGGGGGGTAAGCAGGCGCTTTTCCCGACTGAAGTCCTGACTCACCTCCAGTGCCGGATTATCAAACTGCCAGACGCGCACGACCTTTGGCGCGACGACGCGACAGGACGGCGCGACCGTTCTTGGTAGCCATGCGAGCACGGAAACCGTGGGTACGAGCGCGTTTGATGGTGCTTGGTTGGAAAGTACGTTTCATTGTCGTGTTACCTGATTCGTCCACAACGGGCCGGAATGGCCCCCGTTTTAAGAGACCGGGGATTCTAGAGAAAGCAAGCCTCTAGGTCAATTTCCAACCAGCGTTTCCTCATAAATAGATCTCCAGGGGTTTTGGCGGTGCCTGCCCTTCGCTAGATATAGAAATAAAGAAGGAAAGTATTTAAAGCTTTTCTGTAAAGCTTATAAAAGCTAGGGTCGCGATCATCTGTGGATAACTACCTCTGGCCCTTTAATTACGAGCTGTACAGAGAATGACAACTACCGTGGTAAACAGGGGGCAGCCTGTGCTGCGCTGTCGGATAACCTGTGGGTGAAAGAGCCTCTTATCCACAGGCTGGTTATCCACCGAGTTTCGCCCCCACTTGTGCAACGACCTTAGGATGGGTTATCCACAGGGCTTATGCACAGACCATTGGTCGACTTTTTCCCCTATAAAACCCGGATTCTTATTCGGCAGTGAATAACCTACGTGTGGATAAGTCGGCGTCTGGTCGCTACAATGGCCGCTTGTTTTTGCCTCACCGGCTTTCAACTTAGGGGATATCCGTGTCAGTGGAACTATGGCAGCAGTGCGTGGAGCTTTTGCGCGATGAGCTGCCTGCCCAACAATTCAACACTTGGATCCGTCCACTACAGGTCGAAGCCGAAGGCGACGAGTTGCGTGTCTACGCACCGAATCGTTTTGTTCTCGACTGGGTTAACGAAAAGTACCTGGGCCGGGTCCTCGAACTGCTGGATGAGCATGGCAATGGCATGGCGCCTGCGCTTTCCTTATTAATAGGCAGCAAACGCAGTTCGGCGCCACGTGCCGCCCCTAATGCGCCGCTGGCTGCCGCAGCGTCCCAGGCGCAGGCGGCTCAAGCGCCTGTCAGCGCACAGCCTCCCGCACCGGCAGCCATGCCGACCAAGCGATCGACGCAGAAACTTGCCGACGTCAGTGAAGAGCCGTCCCGCGACAGTTTCGACCCGATGGCGGGTGCGAGTTCTCAACAGGCCCCGGTGCGCTCCGAACAGCGCACGGTGCAGGTCGAAGGCGCGCTCAAGCACACCAGCTACCTGAACCGCACCTTCACCTTCGAGAACTTCGTCGAAGGCAAGTCCAACCAACTGGCCCGGGCCGCGGCCTGGCAGGTAGCGGACAACCCCAAGCACGGGTACAACCCGCTCTTCCTTTATGGTGGCGTTGGCCTGGGTAAAACCCACTTGATGCACGCTGTGGGTAACCACCTATTAAAGAAGAACCCGAATGCCAAGGTCGTGTACCTGCATTCCGAGCGTTTCGTGGCGGACATGGTCAAGGCCTTGCAGCTGAATGCGATCAACGAATTCAAGCGCTTCTACCGTTCGGTGGACGCGCTGTTGATCGATGACATTCAGTTCTTCGCCCGCAAGGAACGCTCCCAGGAAGAATTTTTCCACACCTTCAACGCCCTGCTTGAAGGTGGACAGCAGGTCATTCTTACCAGTGACCGCTATCCTAAAGAAATCGAAGGCCTCGAAGAGCGCCTCAAGTCTCGCTTCGGTTGGGGGCTGACGGTTGCCGTCGAGCCGCCGGAGCTGGAAACCCGGGTGGCGATCCTGATGAAAAAGGCCGACCAGGCCAAAGTCGATCTGCCACACGACGCGGCGTTCTTCATTGCCCAGCGTATTCGCTCCAACGTTCGTGAACTGGAAGGCGCGCTTAAACGCGTGATCGCCCACTCGCACTTCATGGGCCGCGACATCACCATCGAGCTGATTCGCGAATCCCTGAAAGACTTGTTGGCGCTGCAAGACAAACTGGTCTCTGTGGATAACATTCAGCGCACCGTCGCCGAGTACTACAAGATCAAGATTTCCGACCTGCTGTCCAAGCGTCGTTCACGCTCGGTCGCTCGTCCGCGTCAGGTTGCCATGGCGTTGTCCAAAGAGTTGACTAACCACAGCCTGCCGGAAATCGGCGATGTGTTTGGTGGCCGCGATCACACGACCGTTTTGCACGCCTGCCGCAAGATCAACGAACTCAAGGAATCCGACGCGGACATCCGCGAGGACTACAAGAACCTGCTGCGTACACTGACCACTTGATGAACACCAGCGCAGCTTATTAAGGCAAGGGACTAGACCATGCATTTCACCATTCAACGCGAAGCCCTGTTGAAACCCCTGCAACTGGTCGCAGGCGTCGTCGAGCGCCGACAGACCTTGCCGGTGCTCTCCAACGTGCTGCTGGTTGTCGAAGGCCAGCAACTGTCGCTGACCGGTACCGACCTGGAAGTCGAGCTGGTCGGTCGTGTACAACTCGAAGAACCTGCAGATCCGGGTTCCATCACGGTGCCTGCGCGCAAGCTGATGGACATCTGCAAAAGCTTGCCGAACGACGCGCTGATCGACATCAAGGTCGACGAGCAGAAGCTTGTGGTGAAGGCCGGCCGTAGCCGCTTTACCTTGTCGACGTTGCCGGCCAACGATTTCCCGACGGTGGAAGAAGGCCCTGGCTCGCTGACCTGCAGCCTGGAGCAAAGCAAATTGCGTCGTCTGATCGAGCGCACCAGCTTCGCCATGGCCCAGCAGGACGTGCGGTACTACCTGAACGGCATGCTGCTGGAAGTCTCTGCCGGCATCATCCGCGCCGTGGCAACAGACGGTCACCGTCTGGCCATGTGCTCGATGCAGGCTGATATCGGTCAGCCAGATCGCCACCAGGTCATCGTGCCGCGCAAGGGTATCCTTGAGCTGGCGCGCTTGCTGACTGAGCCGGACGGCATCGTCAGCATCGTCCTGGGTCAACACCACATCCGCGCCACCACCGGCGAGTTCACCTTCACCTCGAAACTGGTCGACGGTAAATTCCCCGATTACGAGCGAGTTCTGCCAAAAGGCGGCGACAAGCTTGTGCTGGGTGATCGTCAGGCCTTGCGTGAAGCCTTCAGCCGTACCGCAATTCTGTCCAACGAGAAATACCGTGGCATTCGCCTGCAACTGGCTAATGGCCAGCTAAAGATCCAGGCCAATAACCCGGAACAGGAAGAAGCGGAAGAAGAAGTGGGCGTTGAGTACAACGGCGGCCCCCTGGAAATCGGCTTCAACGTGAGCTATCTGCTCGACGTGCTGGGCGTGATGACCACCGAGCAAGTTCGATTGATCCTGTCCGACTCCAACAGCAGCGCGCTGGTGCAAGAGTCCGACAACGACGACTCGGCCTACGTTGTCATGCCGATGCGTCTGTAATCATGCTCAGCAGAAGCTAGATGTCCTTAAGTCGCGTCTCGGTCACCGCGGTGCGCAATCTGCACCCGGTGACCTTCTCCCCCTCTCCCCGAATCAATATTCTTTACGGCGCCAACGGCAGCGGCAAAACCAGTGTTCTGGAAGCCATACATCTGCTGGGGCTTGCCCGTTCGTTTCGTAGCACCCGTCTATTGCCCATGATTCAATACGAGCAGTTGGCGTGCACGGTGTTTGGTCAGGTGGAATTGGCCGAGGGCGGGCACAGTGCGTTGGGAATATCTCGCGACCGCCAGGGTGAGTTCCAGATTCGCATCGACGGACAGAACGCCCGTAGCGCAGCGCAGCTGGCGGAGATCCTGCCGTTACAGCTGATCAACCCCGACAGCTTTCGGCTGTTGGAGGGGGCGCCGAAGATTCGGAGACAGTTTCTCGACTGGGGAGTGTTCCACGTGGAACCGCGCTTCATGTCCACCTGGCAGCGCTTGCAGAAGGCCTTGCGCCAGAGAAACTCTTGGCTGCGGCATGGTACACTTGACGCCGTTTCGCAAGCGGTTTGGGACAGGGAACTGTGCCAGGCCAGCGCTGAAATTGATGAATACCGCCGCGCTTACATCAAAGCCTTGAAACCAGTCTTTGAACAGACCTTGAGTGAGCTGGTTGAGCTCGAGGGCTTAACGCTCAGCTATTACCGAGGTTGGGATAAAGACCGCGAGCTGAGTGCCGTGCTCGCCGGTTCCCTACAGCGGGATCAGCAAATGGGTCACACCCAGGCCGGACCACAACGGGCTGATTTGCGCCTTCGATTGGGCGCCCATAACGCCGCAGACATCTTGTCCCGCGGTCAGCAGAAGTTGGTGGTGTGTGCGTTGCGGATTGCCCAAGGACACTTGGTCAGCCAAGCCCGACGCGGTCAGTGTATTTATCTGGTGGATGACCTGCCGTCCGAACTGGACGAGCACCACCGTCGCGCGCTTTGCCGCTTGCTGGAAGACTTACGCTGCCAGGTCTTTATCACCTGTGTAGATCACGAATTATTGAGGGAAGGCTGGCAGACGGAAACGCCAGTCGCTTTGTTCCACGTGGAACAGGGCCGTATCACCCAGACCCACGACCATCGGGAGTGAAGGCATTGAGCGAAGAAAATACGTACGACTCAACGAGCATTAAAGTGCTGAAAGGCCTGGATGCCGTACGCAAACGTCCCGGTATGTACATTGGTGACACCGACGATGGCAGCGGTCTGCACCACATGGTCTTCGAGGTAGTCGACAACTCCATCGACGAAGCGCTCGCCGGTCACTGCGACGACATCAGCATCATTATTCACCCGGACGAATCCATCACCGTTCGCGACAACGGTCGTGGCATCCCGGTAGACGTACACAAAGAAGAAGGCGTATCGGCAGCCGAGGTCATCATGACCGTGCTGCACGCCGGCGGTAAGTTCGACGACAACTCCTACAAAGTATCCGGCGGTCTGCACGGTGTGGGTGTGTCGGTTGTGAACGCCTTGTCCGAAGAGCTGGTGTTGACTGTTCGCCGCAGTGGCAAGATCTGGGAACAGACCTACATCCACGGTGTTCCGAAGGAGCCGATGAAAATCGTCGGCGAAAGCGAAACCACCGGTACCCAGATTCACTTCAAGCCATCCGACCTGACCTTCAAGAATATCCACTTCAGCTGGGACATCCTGGCCAAGCGGATTCGTGAACTGTCCTTCCTGAACTCCGGTGTCGGCATCGTCCTCAAGGACGAGCGCAGCGGCAAGGAAGAGTTGTTCAAGTACGAAGGCGGCCTGCGTGCGTTCGTTGAATATCTGAACACCAACAAGACCCCGGTCAACCAGGTGTTCCACTTCAACATCCAGCGTGAAGACGGCATCGGCGTGGAAATCGCCCTGCAGTGGAACGACAGCTTCAACGAGAACCTGTTGTGCTTCACCAACAACATTCCACAGCGCGATGGCGGTACTCACCTGGTGGGTTTCCGTTCGGCCCTGACGCGTAACCTGAACACCTACATCGAAGCGGAAGGTCTGGCGAAGAAGCACAAAGTCGCGACCACTGGCGACGATGCCCGTGAAGGCCTGACCGCGATCATTTCGGTGAAAGTGCCGGATCCGAAGTTCAGCTCTCAGACCAAAGACAAGCTGGTTTCTTCCGAAGTGAAGACCGCGGTCGAACAGGAAATGGGCAAGTACTTCTCCGACTTCCTGCTGGAAAACCCGAACGAAGCCAAGCTGGTCGTCGGCAAGATGATCGACGCGGCACGGGCTCGTGAAGCGGCGCGTAAAGCCCGTGAGATGACCCGTCGCAAAGGTGCGCTGGATATTGCCGGCTTGCCGGGCAAACTGGCTGACTGCCAGGAAAAAGACCCTGCCCTTTCCGAACTGTACCTCGTGGAAGGTGACTCTGCTGGCGGCTCCGCCAAGCAGGGACGCAACCGTAGAACCCAGGCCATCCTGCCGTTGAAAGGCAAGATCCTGAACGTCGAGAAGGCACGCTTCGACAAGATGATCTCTTCGCAGGAAGTGGGCACCTTGATCACCGCGCTGGGCTGCGGCATTGGCCGTGACGAGTACAACATCGACAAGCTGCGCTACCACAACATCATCATCATGACCGATGCTGACGTCGACGGTTCGCACATCCGTACCCTGCTGCTGACCTTCTTCTTCCGTCAGTTGCCGGAGCTGATCGAGCGCGGCTACATCTACATCGCACAGCCGCCGCTGTACAAGGTCAAGAAAGGCAAGCAAGAGCAATACATCAAAGACGACGACGCCATGGAAGAGTACATGACGCAGTCGGCCCTGGAAGATGCAAGCCTGCACCTGAACGACGAAGCCCCGGGGATTTCCGGTGAAGCGCTCGAGCGTCTGGTAAATGACTTCCGCCTGGTGATGAAGACCCTCAAGCGTCTGTCGCGCCTGTACCCACAGGAACTGACCGAGCACTTCATCTACTTGCCTGCAGTGAGCATGGAGCAACTGTCCGATCACGCCGCCATGCAGGATTGGTTGGCCCAGTACGAAGTTCGCCTGCGCACCGTCGAGAAGTCCGGCCTGGTTTACAAAGCCAGCCTGCGTGAAGACCGTGAACGTAACGTCTGGCTGCCTGAGGTCGAACTGATCTCCCACGGCCTGTCGAACTACGTCACGTTCAACCGCGACTTCTTCGGCAGTAACGATTACAAGACGGTTGTTTCGCTGGGCGCTCAACTGAGCACCTTGTTGGACGACGGCGCGTATATCCAGCGTGGCGAGCGCAAGAAGCCGGTCACCGAGTTCAAGGAAGCACTTGAATGGCTGATGACTGAAAGCACCAAGCGTCACACCATCCAGCGATACAAAGGTCTGGGTGAAATGAACCCGGATCAGCTGTGGGAAACCACCATGGACCCAAGCCAGCGCCGGATGCTTAGAGTCACCATCGAAGACGCCATTGGCGCGGATCAGATCTTCAACACCTTGATGGGTGATGCGGTCGAGCCACGTCGTGACTTCATCGAAAGCAACGCCCTGGCGGTATCCAACCTGGATTTCTGATCCAGCGCTTGTCAAAAAAAGGCCACCGTTCACGCGTTGGCCTTTTTTTTTACTCGCTTGCCGCCCCCACACTCTCCAACCGATACCCATACCCATAAATCGTCAGCAGTTGCCAACCGCGATCAGCCGTCAGGCCAAGTTTGTTGCGCAGGCGATAAATGTGGGTATCCAGCGGTCGAGACGACACCATCTCTTCATGGGTCCAGAACCTCTCATACAGATACTCCCGGGATAGCGGCCGTCCCAGGTTGCTGAACAGGCAACGCGCCAGCCGGTATTCCCGCTCGGTCATTCCGATCGCTTTGCCGGCGCGGTTTACAGTCAACTCGGCATCATCGAACACCAGGTCATTGAAACTCAGTACTTCGGTCGCTGCCGCACGTTGCTGGCTATGCCGGCGCAACACTGCCGCCACCCTGGCTTTCAGTTCATTGGGTCGAAACGGCTTGCTGACGTAATCGTCGGCGCCCGCATTCAACGCCTGGACGATATCGCTTTCAGCATCGCGGCTGGTCAGCATGATCGCGGCGGGCGGTGCGTCCATGTGCTCGCGGGTCCAGCGTAGCAGCGACAGGCCACTGAAGCCTGGCAACTGCCAGTCGAGGATCAGCAGGTCGAATGTTTCCCGTCGCAATTGACGTAACAGGTCCTCTCCCTGCTCGAAGCTGTGCAATGACCAGGCAGGCTCACCTGGTTCGGCCATCTGCCGCAAAGTCTGTTCCACCCTGCGCAGTTCTGCCGGTTCGTCATCCAGTATCGCGACACGCATGTACGTTATTCCTTTGGCGGCCAGCATGTTATCTGACAATACACGTTCGGTTGGAGAGTGAAAGTAAGCAGGTCCGCTATGATTCTTCAAGCGCCCTCCTCCGGGAACTGTGACCCATGAACGAAATTCCCTACAACTCTCACGACAGTATTGCCTATGAATCATGAGCGACGCCGGGAAAGTCGCGAGCCGACTCAAGTCCAAAGGTTGTTTCGGCAATTGGTCCGGGAATGGCTTTGGATAAGCTTGCTTTTGTTACCCCTGACGGGCCTTCTTTCTTTCAATGCCGAGACCAGCCAACGAGACGGCTCGGGTGTGTGGGGCGCGTTGTTGTCTGTTTGCCTGGTCGCCTGTGTCCTGGGTCTGTTATTGCTTCGGCCAAGGCTGGCGCTCTGGTTGACCTTGGTGGGTATGGGGTGTGCGCTGCTGGCGAGCGTAGGGTTGGCGAAACTGGGCTGGTGGTGGTCCCCTGCAGCGAGTCTGTTGGGCATGCTGTTCGGTTACCTGATCTGGAACTGGCGGCGCTTGAGTGTGGTACTGACCTATTTTGGCTGGGAACTGGAGCGGCTGGACAGCGAGCCGAAGGTCTTTCCTGAGCGCCGTCGTGCACAATTTCCGACTGACGACCCTTTGCAAGGTCAGATCATGGCGCTGGAGCAAGCGATGGGGCGAACCCGTGATACCCGTCGTTTTATCGCTGATGGCCTGGAGTATTTGCCTGTCGCCACCTTGATCAGTGATCCCCATGGCCGGATTTTGCTGGGTAACCGTAATGCCAGGGATCTGTTTGGCACAGATCTGGTGGGCGATGACGTGCTGGAGCAATTGGCCAGGCTGGGTTATCCGGAACTGGTGGAAGGCCCTCGGCCATTCTTATCGACTTTGCCGCTGGTGGAGTTCAGGGACGTCAAAGAACGCAGTCTGCGTCTGGAGCGCGCTGCGTTGCTGCCAGTGGACGGGGAAACGCCTATCGGCTGGTTATTGAGCCTGACCGACCTCAGCGTTGAGCGTGATGCCGAGGAGCAGCGTGGCGTACTGTTGCGCTTCTTGTCCCATGATCTGCGGGCGCCCCACTCGGCAATTCTCGCCCTGCTCGACGTCCACCGACATCAAGCTGTCGGGGACACCCAGCTGTTCGATCAGATCGAGTGCCAGGTGCGTCGAGCCCTGGAATTGACTGACGGTTTCGTCCAACTGGCCAAGGCCGAGTCAGAGGCGTATCAGTTTCAGCCGAGCCTGTTTGCGATGATGGTGCTGGATGTCTTCGATCAAACGTTGACCATTGCACAGTTGAAGCAGATCGAAATGGTCCATCACCTGGATGAGGTTGCGCAGGAAAGCTTGATCATGGCCGATCAGGCGCTGCTGACTCGAGCCTTGTTCAATCTGCTGGAGAACGCCATCAAGTACAGCGGCCCCGGCACTCGAATCATTGTGCAAGTCAACTGCGCCGAAGGCTGGCTGACGTGCGAGATCATCGATCAAGGCAAAGGCATTGCCGCAGAGGAATTGCCCGAGCTGTTCAGCCAGTATCGGCGACTTTCCTCAGCTCACGGCATTGATGGCGTGGGGTTGGGGCTGTCGATGGTGAAGGCAGTGATGGATCGACATGGCGCAAGGATTGAGTGCCAAAGTGTTGTGGATCAAGGCACTCGCTTCAGGCTGCATTTCCCTTTGCTCAGGGATTGAAATACTGCTATTTCCGGCATAAAAAAACCGGCTATATCAGCCGGTTTTTTTGCGCCCGAAAAAAACTTATGCACCTTTTTCGGTGTTTTATGTGTTTATGAAATATGTATATAAATCATAAAGCTACAAGCCAAATACGGCACTTGTAAGCAAAACGATACACAGGTTATCCACAGAATCTCAGACTGCCATTTGATCACTGGCCGCCGGGGTGTGGGGGGCTGGTGGAATCGAGCCCATTTCCCGCTGCATCTGCTCGTTCCAGGCCTGGACCCGATCGTTCAGCTCGGCAATGGCGCGCGGGCCGCTGCCGTCGGCGTACATGGGTTCACCGATGATCACGGTGATGACGCCCGGCTTCTTCGCCCAACCGGTTTTCGGCCAGTATTTGCCTGCATTGTGCGCAATCGGCAGCACCGGCAGCGCAGCATTGACCGCCAAAGCGGTGCCACCGCGGGAGAATTTTCCGATGGTGCCGTAAGGAACCCGCGTCCCTTCCGGGAAGATCAGTACCCACACGCCATCTTTGAGCAATTCATCGCCCTTCTTCGCCACGTGCTTGAGCGCAGCTTTAGGATTGCCGCGGTCGATGGCAATCGGTCGCAGCATGGCCATCGCCCAACCGAAGAACGGAACGTAAAGCAGTTCACGCTTGAGCACTTGGCTCAGTGGCTCGAAGTAGGCCGAGAGAAAGAAGGTCTCCCAGGTGCTCTGGTGATTGGATTGAATCACGCAGGGCTGGTCAGGCACGTTCTCTGCGCCTTTGATTTCATGGCTGATGCCCAGAAAGACTTTGCTCAGCCACAAGGCGCAGCGGCACCAGTAGACATTGATAAAGCGATAGCGCGCCTTGAACGGGAGAAAAGGTGCGATAAAAAAGCTCAGGCTGCACCAGAGCAAAGAGCTGGTGCCCAGCAGCAGGTAAAAGAGGAAGGTTCTGATGGCCTGCAGTATCGACATGGCGACGTTTACCGTGCGGGCATTGCCCGTCTATATCAGCGCACTCCTGATCAATCCTTGGCCAGGAATATCAAAAGCGCTCATTGTGGATAAGTTCTGCGGCAATCGCCGCCAGATCGTCAAAAATCAAGGTGCCCACCGGCAGGGTCTTGCCCAGAGTCTTTTCGCCTTTTCCGGTCTTTACCAAAACTGGCTGAGAATCGACGGCTTTGGCGGCTTCCAGGTCACCGAGAGTATCGCCGACGAACCATAGATTGGTCAGCGCTACGTTGTAATGCGCGGCGATGGTTTTCAACATCCCCGGTTGTGGTTTGCGGCAATCGCAACCGTCGTCCGGCCCGTGCGGGCAGTAGACGATCAGCCCGACTTCCCCACCCTGCTCCGCCACCAGCGAGCGCAAGCGCTCGTGCATGGCGTCCAGGGTGGCGATGTCGTAATAGCCGCGAGCGATGCCCGACTGGTTGGTGGCCACGGCCACCGTCCAGCCGGCTTTGCTCAACTGCGCGATGGCTTCGATTGAACCGGGGAGTGGAATCCACTCCTCCACCGACTTGATGTAAGCGTCGGAGTCGTAATTGATCACCCCGTCCCGATCGAGAATCAGCAGTTTCAACAGCAATCCCTCAGCCCAGCAGTGAAATGTCGGCGACACCGAGGAACAGCCCACGCAAACGCGCCAGCAACGCATAGCGGTTGGCGCGCACTTTGGCGTCGTCGGCATTGACCATCACGGCTTCGAAGAACGCATCCACCGGCTCGCGCAAGGCCGCCAGGCGTGCCAGGGATTCGCTGTACTGACGCGCCGCAGCCATCGGCTGGACAGCCTGGTCCGCCTGCTGGATCGCCGAATACAGGGAGAACTCGTTGGCGTTGTCGAAGTACTTGGCTTCCACGACCGAAGGTATAGAACCCTCTACCTTGCTCAGCAGGTTCGAAACGCGCTTGTTCACCGCGGCCAGGGCAGCGGCTTGCGGCAATTTGCGGAACGCCTCTACCGCTTGGACGCGCTGATCGAAGTCCAGCGCCGAGCCCGGTTTCAGGGCACGCACCGACAGGTAAGTCCCGACATCGACACCCTCGTCTTCGTAGCGGGCACGCAGACGGTCGAAGATGAACTCCAGCACCGAGTCGTTCAGGCCGGCAGCCTTGACCTTGGTACCGAACGCATTCACGGCAAACGCTACGGCGTCGTTCAAATCGAGGTCGAGCTTCTTGTCGATCAGGATGCGCAACACACCCAGGGCGGCACGACGCAAGGCGTACGGGTCTTTGCTACCGGTTGGCAGCATGCCGATGCCGAAAATGCCCACCAGCGTGTCGAGCTTGTCAGCGATGGCCACGGCCGCACCGGTCAGGGTCGTCGGCAGCTCTGCACCGGCACCGCGCGGCATGTACTGCTCGTTCAGCGCCAGGGCGACTTCTTCCGGCTCGCCGTCGTTGAGGGCGTAGTAATAACCGGCGACACCTTGCATCTCCGGGAACTCACCGACCATTTCGGTCGCCAGGTCGCACTTGGACAGCAGGCCGGCACGGGAGGCCCAGGCTGCGTTGCCGCCAATGCGCTGCGCGATGAAGGCGGCCAGTTTGGAAACACGCTCGGCCTTGTCGTAGACGCTGCCGAGTTTTTCCTGGAACACCACGTTTTGCAGGCGCAGGTTGAAGTCTTCGAGTTTCTGCTTCTTGTCTTGCTTGAAGAAGAATTCGGCGTCGGTCAGGCGTGGGCGAACCACTTTCTCGTTACCGGCGATGATTTGTTGCGGGTCTTTGCTTTCGATGTTGGCCACGGTAATGAAACGTGGCAGCAACTTGCCGTCGGCGTCCAGCAGGCAGAAGTACTTCTGGTTGTCCTGCATGGTGGTGATCAGGGCTTCTTGCGGTACGTCGAGGAAACGTTCCTCGAACGAGCACACCAGCGGCACCGGCCATTCCACCAGCGCAGTCACTTCGTCGAGCAGGCCCGGTGGAACGATCGCCTTGCCTTCCTGCATCGTCGCCAACTCTTCGGTGCGCTTGCTGATCAGCTCGCGACGTTCGTTGGAGTCGGCCAGTACATAAGCGGCACGCAGGTCGCTCAAGTAGTTGGCTGGCGAGGTGATGCGCACGCTTTCCGGGTGATGGAAGCGATGACCACGGGAATCACGGCCGGCTTTCTGGGCGAGGATGGTGCAGTCGATGACCTGGTCACCGAGCAGCATCACCAGCCACTGGGTCGGACGCACGAACTCTTCCTTGCGGGCGCCCCAGCGCATGCGCTTTGGAATCGGCAGGTCGTTCAGGGAGTCTTCGACGATGGTCGGCAGCAGGCTCGCGGTCGGTTTGCCGGCGATGCTCTGGCTGTAGCGCAGTTTCGGGCCGCTCTGATCGATTTCGCTCAGGTCGACGCCGCACTTCTTGGCGAAACCCAATGCCGCTTGAGTCGGATTGCCTTCGGCATCGAACGCGGCCTGGCGTGGCGGGCCGTCGAGGTTGATGCTGCGATCCGGCTGGTGGGTGGCCAGCGAGGTGATCAGCACAGCCAGGCGGCGCGGTGCGGCGTAGACGGTTTTGGTCTCGTAGTTCAGGCCCGCGGCTTGCAGGCCCTTGTCGATACCGGCGAGGAACGCGTCGGCCAGGGTGTTCAGGGCTTTGGGTGGCAGTTCTTCGGTGCCCAGTTCAACCAGAAAATCTTGCGCACTCATTGTGCAGCCTCCAGCTTGGCCAGTACTTCGTCACGCAGGTCCGGGGTCGCCATCGGGAAGCCCAGCTTGGCGCGAGCCAGCAGGTAGGCTTGCGCAACGGAACGCGCCAGGGTGCGTACACGCAGGATGTATTGCTGACGTGCGGTCACCGAGATCGCCCGGCGCGCATCCAGCAGGTTGAAGGTGTGGGAGGCCTTCAACACCATTTCGTAGCTCGGCAACGGCAGCGGCTGCTCGAGTTCGATCAGGCGCTTGGCTTCGCTTTCGTAGAAATCGAACAGCTCGAACAGCTTCTCGACGTTGGCGTGTTCGAAGTTGTAGGTCGACTGCTCCACTTCGTTCTGGTGGAACACGTCGCCGTAGGTCACTTTGCCCATCGGACCGTCAGCCCAGACCAGGTCGTAGACCGAGTCCACGCCTTGCAGGTACATGGCCAGGCGCTCAAGACCGTAGGTGATCTCGCCGGTCACCGGGTAGCACTCGATGCCGCCCGCCTGCTGGAAGTACGTGAACTGCGTCACTTCCATGCCGTTGAGCCAGACTTCCCAGCCCAGACCCCAGGCGCCCAACGTCGGCGATTCCCAGTTGTCTTCGACAAAACGGATGTCGTGGACCAACGGGTCCAGGCCGACATGCTTGAGGGAGCCCAGGTACAGTTCCTGGAAGTTGTCCGGGTTCGGCTTCAGGACTACCTGGAACTGATAGTAGTGCTGCAGACGGTTCGGGTTTTCGCCGTAGCGGCCGTCAGTCGGGCGACGACTGGGCTGCACATAAGCGGCGTTCCAGGTTTCCGGGCCGATGGCGCGCAGGAACGTGGCAGTGTGGAAAGTGCCGGCGCCTACTTCCATATCGTAGGGCTGAAGTACCACGCAACCTTGCTCGGCCCAGTATTGCTGGAGGGCGAGGATCAAGTCTTGGAAGGTACGCACGGCTGGCGTAGGCTGGCTCACGAAATTCACCTGTTTCTTGGGCTGCGATTTAAAGAGCGGGAGTATACCCGATTCGGTCCTGCGCACGCCCCCTGGAGCCTTATGCCACGCTGCTTTTGGTGTTCCGAAGATCCGCTGTACATGGCTTATCACGATCAGGAGTGGGGTACGCCGCTACGCGATGCGCAGGGATTATTCGAGTTGCTTTTGCTCGAAGGGTTCCAGGCCGGCCTGTCCTGGAT
Organism: Pseudomonas sp. MPC6; assembly: GCF_006094435.1. Taxonomy (NCBI): domain Bacteria; kingdom Pseudomonadati; phylum Pseudomonadota; class Gammaproteobacteria; order Pseudomonadales; family Pseudomonadaceae; genus Pseudomonas; species Pseudomonas sp. MPC6. The sequence continues at coordinate 164,115 of NZ_CP034783.1, forward strand.
CACGGTACTGCGTAAACGCGAGCGTTATCGCGAGGTATTGTTCGGCTTCGACGTCCAGCGCGTGGCGCAGATGAGCGACGCCGAGATCGATCAATTGATGCTCGATCCGGGGATCATCCGCAATCGCCTCAAACTCAACGCAGCCCGGCGCAATGCCCAGGCCTGGCTGGCGCTGGAGGATCCGGTGGCGTTTCTCTGGTCGTTCGTCGGTGGCCAGCCTGTGATCAATCATTTCAAGGATCGAACCGAGGTGCCGGCCGTGACGCCGACCGCCGTGGAAATGAGCAAAGGCCTGAAAAAGGCCGGCTTCACCTTCGTCGGCCCGACCATTTGTTATGCATTGATGCAGGCTTCGGGCATGGTCATGGACCATACCCGGGATTGCGATCGCTACGCGACTCTGGTGAACGGCGGTTAGAATGGCCGCCTCGCGCACAGCACAAGATCAGGAGTGACCTGTGGAAAAGTTTAAAGGCGCCATGCTGGTAGGCGCTCTGCGGCTGTTTGCCCTGCTCCCGTGGCGGGCCGTGCAGGCCGTCGGCGCGGCCATTGGCTGGGTCATGTGGAAAACCCCCAACCGTTCCCGCGACGTGGTGCGGATCAATCTTGCCAAGTGCTTCCCCGACATGGATCCGGCTGAACGGGAGCGCCTGGTCGGCCAGAGCCTGAAAGACATCGGCAAGTCCCTGACCGAAAGTGCCTGCGCCTGGATCTGGCCGGCGCAGCGCTCGATCGATCTGGTACGCGAAGTCGAGGGGCTCGACGTATTGAAGGACGCCCTCGCCTCCGGCAAAGGCGTCGTCGGTATCACCAGCCATCTGGGCAATTGGGAGGTGTTGAACCACTTCTATTGCAATCAGTGCAAACCGATCATTTTCTATCGTCCGCCCAAGCTGAAGGCGGTGGATGATTTGCTGCGCAAGCAGCGGGTGCAGCTGGGCAACCGGGTTGCCGCATCCACCAAGGAAGGCATCCTCAGCGTGATCAAGGAAGTGCGCAGAGGGGGGGCCGTAGGGATTCCCGCCGATCCGGAACCCGCCGAATCCGCCGGGATCTTCGTGCCGTTTTTCGCCACGCAGGCACTGACCAGCAAATTCGTCCCGAACATGCTCGCGGGCGGCAAAGCGGTCGGCGTGTTCCTGCATGCCCTGCGGCTGCCGGACGGTTCGGGGTACAAGGTGATCCTCGAAGCCGCGCCAGAAGCCATGTACAGCACCGACACCGAGACATCCTGCGCGGCCATGAGCCAGGTGGTGGAGCGGTATGTCCGTGCTTACCCGAGCCAATACATGTGGAGCATGAAGCGCTTCAAGAAGCGCCCGCCGGGTGAAGAACGTTGGTATTGACCGCTGATCAGTGCGCCTGACGCTCGAGCTTCTTCAGGAACACCGTCATTTCCTTTTCCGCCTGCTTGTCGCCATGGACGCGGGCGGCTTCCAGACCCTGTTCCCAGGCCTGGCGCGCAGCCGGATAATCCGCCAGCGCCAGGTGGGCCTTGCCCAACAGTTTCCAGGCTGCCGAATACTTTGGGTCGAACTCGACGCAACGCTGGAAATGCTCGGCGGCCTTGGCATTTTCCCCGAGATCCAGGTAACCCTTGCCGAGGCCGAAGCGCAGCAATGAGTTATCCACACCCTTGGCGAGCATTTTTCCCAGGGATTCGAGCATGGTGGATTCCTTATTCAGGTGTGTCAGGGGATATCTGATGCAGTGAGACCGCTATCGCCGGGAGGGCCTCTTCGCGGGCGCAAATACCGGATCAGAAGAAGCTCAGCCCCACATGAAACAGCTTCTCCACATCCCGAATATGCTTTTTATCCACAAGGAACAGAATCACATGATCACCCGCCGCGATCACGGTGTCATCGTGGGCGATGATCACCTCTTCGTCGCGAATGATGGCGCCAATGGTGGTGCCTGGCGGCAGGCCGATGTTCTCGATGGATTTACCGATCACCTTGCTCGACTTCGCATCGCCGTGGGCAATGGCCTCGATGGCCTCCGCCGCGCCGCGCCGCAATGAGTGCACGCTGACAATATCGCCGCGCCGCACATGGGCCAGCAACGTGCCAATGGTCGCCAGTTGCGGGCTGATGGCGATGTCGATGTCGCCGCCCTGGATCAGGTCGACATAGGCCGGGTTGTTGATGATGGTCATCACCTTCTTCGCGCCCAGGCGCTTGGCCAGCAACGACGACATGATGTTGGCCTCGTCGTCATTGGTCAGGGCGAGGAACAGGTCGGCGTCGGCGATGTTCTCTTCCAGCAGCAGATCCCGATCCGAAGCGCTGCCCTGCAGCACCACGGTGCTGTCGAGGGTGTCCGAAAGATGACGGCAGCGCGCCGGGTTCATTTCGATGATCTTTACCTGGTAACGGCTTTCAATGGCCTCGGCCAGGCGTTCACCGATCTGCCCGCCGCCAGCGATGACAATGCGCTTGTAGCTTTCATCGAGGCGGCGCATTTCACTCATCACCGCACGAATATTTGCCTTGGCCGCGATGAAAAAGACTTCGTCGTCCGCCTCGATCACCGTATCGCCCTGGGGCAGGATGGGGCGGTCACGGCGGAAAATCGCCGCGACCCGGGTTTCGACATTCGGCATGTGCTCGCGCAATTGGCGCAGTTGCTGGCCCACCAGCGGACCGCCGTAATAGGCCTTGACGGCCACCAGCTGGGCCTTGCCCTCGGCAAAATCGATCACCTGCAACGCACCCGGATGCTGGATCAGGCGCTTGATGTAGTTGGTGACCACTTGCTCCGGGCTGATCAGCACATCCACCGGAATCGCTTCGTTGTCGAACAGATCATTACGCGTCAGGTAGGCCGCTTCGCGGACCCGGGCGATTTTGGTCGGCGTGTGGAACAGGGTGTGGGCGACCTGACAGGCCACCATGTTGGTTTCGTCACTGCTGGTCACGGCCACCAACATGTCGGCGTCGTCCGCGCCAGCCTGGCGCAGCACCGTCGGGAGCGAGCCGCGGCCCTGCACCGTGCGGATGTCCAGCCGGTCGCCGAGATCGCGCAGGCGGTCGCCATCGGTGTCGACTACCGTGATGTCATTGGCCTCGCTGGCCAAGTGTTCCGCCAGCGAACCGCCGACCTGCCCTGCGCCGAGGATGATGATTTTCATCCAGTCACTCCCTTAAACCCGGTTAACCGCGCGCGGCGGCGATCTTGATCAGCTTGGCGTAGTAGAACCCGTCGTGGCCGCCTTCCTGGGCCAGCAACTGGCGGCCATGGGGCTGCTTGATGCCGGCCTGACTGGCGATATCCAGTTCCCGAGCGCCCGGCGTACGAGCGAGGAAGGCCTCGATGACTTCAGTGTTCTCGGTTGGCAGCGTGGAGCAGGTGGCGTAAAGCAGGATGCCGCCAACGTCCAGGGTTATCCACATGGCATCCAGCAATTCGCCCTGCAGCACCGCTAATGCGGCGATGTCGTCGGGTTGGCGGGTCAGCTTGATGTCCGGGTGACGACGGATCACACCGGTGGCCGAGCAGGGTGCATCCAACAGTATGCGTTGAAACGGTTTGCCGTCCCACCAGGTTGCGGTGTCGCGGCCGTCGGCGGCGATCAGGTCTGCGCTCAGGCCCAGGCGTGCAAGGTTCTCACGCACTCGCACCAGACGCTTGGCTTCCAGATCCACGCCCACTACGCCGGCCAGTTCGGGTTCGGCTTCAAGGATGTGGCAGGTCTTGCCGCCCGGTGCGCAGCAAGCGTCCAGCACGCGTTGCCCCGGTGCCAGATCCAGCAGGTCGGCGGCCAGCTGCGCCGCCTCGTCCTGCACGCTGATCCAGCCTTCGGCGAAGCCCGGCAGACTGCGCACGTCGGCGGCGGTGTCGAGGATGATGCCATCCGGACTGTAAACGCACGGTGTGGCGGCGATGCCGGCTTCGCTCAGCAACCCAAGGTAGGCGTCACGCGCGTGATGGCGTCGGTTGACCCGCAGAATCATCGGCGGATGTGCATTGTTCGCCGCGCAAATGGCTTCCCACTGCTCAGGCCAGAAAGCCTTCAGGGATTTTTGCAGCCAGCGCGGGTGAGCGGTGCGCACCACCGGGTCGTGTTCCAGTTCGGCAAGCAGCGCTTCGCTTTCCCGTTGCGCGCGGCGTAAAACAGCATTGAGCAGCGCCTTGGCCCAGGGCTTTTTCAGCTTGCCGGCGCAACCGACGGTTTCGCCGATGGCGGCATGAGCCGGAACGCGGGTGTAGAGCAACTGATAGAGGCCGACCAGCAACAGCGCCTCGACATCGGCATCCGCTGCCTTGAACGGTTTCTGCAACAACTTCGCCGCCAGCGCCGACAAACGCGGCTGCCAGCGAGCGGTGCCGAACGCCAGGTCCTGGGTGAAACCGCGATCACGGTCTTCGACCTTGTCCATTTGTGTCGGCAGAGAACTGTTGAGTGAGGCTTTTCCGTTAAGAACAGCAGCGAGTGCCTTGGCGGCGGCCAGACGTGGGTTCATTGAGCGTCCGCCGTTTGCCCGAGGACGGTGCCGACGGCGAACTTCTCACGACGGCTGTTGAACAAGTCGCTGAAGTTCAGCGCTTTGCCGCCGGGCAATTGCAGGCGGGTCAGGCACAGCGCCTGTGCGCCGCAAGCGACGATCAAGCCGTCCTTGCTGGCGCCGAGGATTTCACCGGGAGCGCCCTGCCCTTCAGTCAGGCTCGCAGCCAGGACTTTCAGTGCCTCACCATCGAGCGTGCTGTGGCAGATCGGCCACGGATTGAAGGCGCGGACCAGGCGTTCCAGTTCAACCGCCGGACGGCTCCAGTCGATGCGCGCTTCATCTTTGTTCAATTTGTGAGCATAAGTGGCGAGGCTGTCGTCCTGCACTTCGCCTTCCAGCATGCCGGCAGCGAGCGCCGCAATCGCCTGGATAACGGCGGGTGGACCCATCTCGGCCAGGCGGTCATGCAAGCTGCCGCCGGTGTCTTCACCGGTGATTGGTGTGGTGACTTTAAGCAACATCGGCCCGGTATCGAGGCCCAGTTCCATGCGCATCACGGTCACGCCGCTTTCGCTGTCGCCAGCTTCGACGGCGCGCTGGATCGGTGCCGCTCCGCGCCAGCGTGGCAGCAGGGAGGCATGGCTGTTGATGCAACCCAGGCGCGGAATATCCAGCACCACTTGTGGCAGGATCAGGCCGTAGGCGACTACCACCAGCAAGTCCGGCTTCAGCGCGGCCAGTTCGGCCTGGGCGTCTTCGTTGCGCAGGGTCGGCGGCTGCAGCACCGGGATGTTGTGTTCCAGAGCCAGCTGCTTGACCGGGCTCGGCATCAACTTTTGCCCGCGGCCCGCCGGACGGTCCGGCTGGGTGTAGACCGCGACGATCTCGTAAGGGCTGTCGAGCAGGGCCTTGAGGTGTTCGGCGGCGAATTCCGGGGTGCCGGCAAAGACAATGCGCAGTGGCTCAGTCATGGGAGCGATCTCTGAAAAGAAAAAGGCTTGCCGCAGCAAGCCTTTGAAAGAAGGGCATCAAGCGTTCTGGCGATGGAGCTTTTCCAGTTTCTTCTTGATTCGGTCGCGTTTGAGCGTGGACAGGTAGTCGACGAACAATTTGCCGTTGAGGTGGTCGCATTCATGCTGGATGCACACGGCGAGCAGGCCTTCGGCGATCAGTTCGTAAGGCTGGCCGTCGCGGTCCAGGGCCTTGACCTTGACCTTCTGCGGGCGATCGACGTTTTCGTAGAAGCCCGGCACCGAGAGGCAACCTTCCTGATACTGTTCCATCTCGTCGGTCAGGGTTTCGAACTCGGGGTTGATGAATACCCGCGGTTCGCTGCGGTCTTCGGAGAGGTCCATGACGACGATACGTTTATGCACGTTGACCTGGGTCGCGGCGAGGCCGATGCCTGGCGCTTCATACATTGTTTCAAACATATCGTCGACCAACTGACGCACTTCGTCGTCCACTACGGCCACTGGTTTGGCGATAGTGCGCAGGCGCGAATCGGGGAATTCGAGGATGTCTAAAATGGCCATAAGCTCAATTGCTGCACGTGTGAGGTAAAGTCGGGTCGATGGCCTGGCGGGTCCGAAGATGCCGGCTACCGTTGTAAAACGTAGCTCCCTTGCCTAAGCAAGCCGGGAGCGAGCCACGAGGGCTCTGGCGTTTCACGCGAACGCACATAATAAAGGGATTCACCGCATGAGGAAATCACTACTCGCCTTGCTCCTTCTGGCCTCGGCCGGTTTTGCGCACGGGCAAGTGCAACTCAGGGAAGGTTTTCCACAGCAATACACGGTTGTCACGGGGGACACACTTTGGGACATATCGGGTAAATACCTGCGTGAGCCATGGAAATGGCCCGAGCTCTGGCAGGCCAATCCGCAGATCGAAAACCCCAACCTCATCTATCCCGGCGATACGCTGTCACTGGTCTACGTCAACGGCCAGCCGCGGCTGACCCTCAATCGCGGCGCTTCCCGGGGCACCATCAAGCTCTCGCCACGCATCCGCAGCAGCCCGGTGGCCGACGCGATCCCGAGCATTCCACTGCAAGCGATCAACAGCTTTCTGCTGAGCAACCGCATCGTCGACAAGGTCGAGGACTTCGACAAGGCGCCGTATATCGTCGCAGGCGATGCCGAGCGGGTGCTCAGCGGCACCGGCGATCGCATCTTCGCCCGCGGCCACTTCGACCCGGATCAGCCGGTCTACGGCATCTTCCGTCAGGGCAAGGTGTATACCGACCCGGAGAGCAAGGAGTTCCTCGGGATCAATGCCGACGACATCGGCGGTGGCGAGATTGTGGCCACCGAAGGCGACGTCGCCACCCTGGCGCTGCAACGCACTACGCAGGAAGTGCGTCTTGGCGATCGCTTGTTCAGCAGCGAGGAGCGATCCATCAACTCGACCTTCATGCCCGGTTCGCCAAAAACCGACATCAACGGCTTGATCATCGATGTGCCGCGCGGGGTTACCCAGATCGGCGCACTGGATGTGGTCACGCTTAACAAGGGCCAACGCGATGGTCTCGTCGAAGGCAATGTGCTGGTGGTGATGAAAACCGGCGAAACGGTACGGGACCGGATCACCGGTGAACGGGTGAAGATTCCTGATGAACGTGCAGGTCTGCTGATGGTGTTCCGCACATACGACAAGCTCAGCTACGGGCTGGTGCTCAATGCTTCGCGCTCGCTGGCGGTGATGGACAAGGTGCGAAATCCGTAAGCAGGCTCCACAAGTTACTAACAGAGTTATCCACAGCTTGTTCCCGGTTGAACGGGGCTTATAACGATCAAGGATGATCCATGTCGCTACCTGGTGTTTCACCGGTTTCCCCTGCGGAACTGGAAGCTCGATTACGTCTGCACCGTTTGCCGGAACTCGGCCCTGCACGCTTCAAGAAATTGCTTGAGGCGTTCGGTTCGGCGTCCAAGGCCATCAGCGCGCCAGCGAGTGCCTGGCGTGCGCTGGGCCTGCCCCTTGCTTGCTCCGAGGCCCGGCGCGCCAGTGAAATCCGTGACGGTGCCAGTCAGGCATTGGCCTGGCTAGAGCTTGCGGGCCAGCATTTACTGATGTGGGACCAGCCCGACTACCCGGCGTTGCTCGCTGAAATCAGCGATGCGCCGCCGTTGTTATTTGTGGCGGGCGATCCGGGTATTCTGGAAAAACCGCAGCTGGCGATGGTCGGCAGCCGGAGTGCTTCCCGACCGGGCATGGACACCGCCGCCGCGTTTTCCCGGAGCCTGGCGAGCGCCGGTTTTGTCATCACCAGCGGCCTGGCTCTCGGAATTGATGCCGCTGCGCATCAGGCGGCGATGGATGTGGGCGGGCGAACGGTCGGGGTACTTGGCACGGGACTTGAAAAGTTTTATCCACAGCGCAATCGAGGGCTGGCCGAGGCCATGATTGCGTCGGGCAGCGCGGTGGTTTCCGAGTTCCCGCTGGACGCCGGCCCCAGCGCCAGCAACTTCCCGCGGCGCAACCGGATCATCAGCGGTTTGTCTCTCGGCGTACTGGTAGTGGAGGCGAGTGTCGCCAGCGGTTCGTTGATCACCGCGAGGCTGGCGGCGGAACAAGGTCGTGAGGTTTATGCGATTCCCGGGTCGATTCATCATCCCGGCGCCCGCGGTTGCCACCAATTGATCCGCGACGGCGCGGTGTTGGTGGAAACCATCGAGCATATCCTCGAAGCCTTGCGCGGCTGGCAACGGTTGCCGTTATCCACCGAGTCGCCGTCGACTGCGGCCATCCATCCACTGCTTGTGCTGCTCCATGCGGCGTCCCATACCAGCGAGGCGCTGGCAGAGTCCAGCGGCTGGGTTTTGCCAAAAGTGCTGGCCGCGCTGACGGAACTGGAAATGGATGGCCGTGCGGTGTGCGAAAGCGGGCGCTGGTTTGCGCGGGGGAGCTAGGTTTTATAATGAAGAAAGGTAAACTGCGCAGAGCCTTATTCCGGAGAGTTTTTCATGGTCAACAGTTGGCGTGTGCAACAAGCCGCGCGAGCCATTCGCGCAGGCGCGGTGATTGCCTATCCAACCGAAGCGGTCTGGGGCCTGGGTTGCGACCCTTGGGACGAAGAAGCGGTGGAACGTCTGCTGCTGATCAAGGGACGGTCGGTGGAAAAGGGCCTGATTCTGGTCGCCGATAATATCCGCCAGTTCGATTTCCTCTTCGAAGACTTTCCCGAGTTGTGGATGGACCGCATGGCCAGCACCTGGCCGGGGCCGAATACCTGGCTGGTGCCACACCAGAATCAGTTGCCGCAGTGGATTACTGGCGTGCACGAGACTGTGGCGCTGCGGGTCAGCGATCACCCGCAGGTGCGGGATTTGTGCGCGTTGGTGGGGCCCCTGGTGTCGACTTCGGCCAACCCTCAGGGCCGGCCGGCGGCGCGGACACGGATCCGTGTCGAGCAGTATTTCCGCGGGCAGCTTGATCTGGTGCTGGGTGGGAACCTTGGGGGGCGCAAGAATCCGAGCGTTATTCGAGACGTGGCGACTGGAAACGTAATTCGCCCGGATTAAAACCGCGTCATCGTTCTTCGCTGGCAAGCCAGCTCCCACAGGTTCGAGTCGTATACAAATTATGTGATCGACCGCAATCCTGTGGGAGCTGGCTTGCCAGCGAAGAGGCCCTCAAGGCAACAATACTGTCGAGCCAGTCGTACGCCGCGCCGACAACTCGGTCTGCGCCTTCGCCGCCTCAGCCAACGGATACTTCTGGCTGATGTCCACCTTCAGCTTCCCGCTGATGATCATCTCAAACAGCTCATCGGCCATCCGCTGCAGGTTTTCCGCCGTGTTGGCATAGGTCGCCAGGGTCGGTCGGGTCACGTACAGCGAGCCCTTCGCCGACAAAATCCCCAGGTTCACCCCGTCCACCGCGCCTGAAGCATTACCAAAGCTCACGACCAGACCCCGAGGCTCCACGCTGTCGAGCGAAGTCAGCCAGGTGTCCTTGCCGACGCCGTCGTACACCACCGGGACTTTTTTACCGTCAGTCAATTCCAGCACGCGTTGTGCGACGTTTTCATGGCTGTAGTCGATGGTGGCCCAGGCGCCGTTGGCCTTGGCCAGCGCAGCTTTCTCTGGTGAACTCACCGTGCCGATCAACTTCACGCCCAAGGCCTTGGCCCATTGGCACGCCAGGGAACCGACACCGCCAGCCGCCGCGTGGAACAAAATGGTTTCGCCGCCCTTGAGTTCGTAGGTCTGGCGCAGCAGGTACTGCACGGTCAGCCCCTTGAGCATCACGCCGGCGGCCTGTTCAAAGCTGATCGCGTCTGGCAAGTGCACCAGATTGGCTTGTGGCAATACATGGACGTCGCTGTAGGCACCTAGCGGGCCGCTGCCGTAGGCCACGCGATCACCGACCTTGAACCGGGTGACTTCATTGCCCACCGCCTCGACCACCCCCGCGCCTTCGGAGCCCAGGCCCGATGGCAAGGACGGCGGCGGATAAAGACCGCTGCGATAATAAGTGTCGATGAAGTTCAGACCGATGGCCTTGTTGCTCACGCGAACCTGCTGCGGGCCGGGCTCGGCGGGTTGGTAATCGACATACTCGAGCACTTCGGGGCCGCCATGGGTGCGGAACTGGATACGCTTTGCCATCAGAACTCTCCTTGGGTCTTGGCTTCTGGAATTGTTGCGTCAAGCGCCCTATGCAACGCCCAAGCTTGATCTTCGTCAACTGCGGAGGGTGCTCCTGCGATGTTATGCTACGCGCCCATTTGCGCCGGCCCCCGCTCCGATGGAGCGCCGCGTAGCTTTGCCCGATTCAAGGTGATGACATGACGACCCGCACCGAGGCCGTAAAAGCCTACCTGCTCGACCTGCAAGACCGCATTTGCGCTGCTCTGGAAGCTGAAGACGGCGGTGCACATTTCGTCGAAGATGCCTGGGCCCGGCCTGCCGGCGGCGGCGGTCGCACCCGGGTGATCGAAAACGGCACGGTCATCGAAAAAGGCGGCGTCAACTTTTCCCACGTCTTCGGAAGCGGTCTGCCGCCGTCCGCCAGCGCCCATCGACCAGAACTGGCAGGCCGCGGCTTCGAAGCCCTGGGCGTGTCGCTGGTGATTCACCCGCACAACCCGCATGTGCCGACTTCCCACGCCAACGTACGCTTTTTCATCGCTGAAAAAGAAGGTGAAGAACCGGTCTGGTGGTTCGGTGGCGGTTTCGACCTGACGCCTTATTACGGCAATGAAGACGACTGCGTGCACTGGCACCGCGTCGCCGAGCAGGCGTGCGCGCCGTTCGGTCCCGACGTCTACTCGCGCTACAAGGCCTGGTGTGACAGCTACTTCCATATCAAGCATCGCCACGAGCCACGGGGCATCGGTGGGCTGTTCTTCGATGACCTGAACGAGTGGGACTTCGACACCAGCTTCGCCTTCATGCGCGCCATTGGTGATGCGTTCATCGACGCGTACCTGCCGATCGTGCAGCGCCGAAAACACGCAGCGTTCACCGCGAAACAGCGCGAATTCCAGGAGTTCCGGCGTGGCCGTTACGTCGAGTTCAACCTGGTCTACGACCGCGGTACGCTCTTCGGCCTGCAATCGGGCGGGCGTACCGAGTCGATCCTGATGTCCCTGCCGCCGCAGGTTCGCTGGGCTTATGACTGGAAAGCCGAGCCGGGCAGCGAAGAAGCGCGCCTGACCGAATACTTCCTGCAAGACCGCGATTGGTTGGCCAAGGGTTGAGTACTGTTTCGCCGGGGATGGCGCCAAGATCGCAGCCTGCGGCAGCTCCTACAGGTGAGGTGTGTTGATGGATCGTTATGTCGTATTTGGTAACCCGATCGGCCACAGCAAGTCGCCGCTGATCCACCGTCTGTTTGCCGGGCAAACGGCGCAAATACTCGACTACAGCACCTTGTTGGCGCCACTCGACGACTTTTGCGGCTGCGCCCGGGCGTTTTTCCGTGAAGGTCGCGGGGCGAACGTGACGGTGCCGTTCAAGGAAGACGCCTATCGCCTGGCGGACAGTCTGACGGAGCGGGCGCAACGGGCCGGCGCGGTGAACACCTTGAGCAAACTGGCCGATGGCAGTCTGTTGGGTGACAACACCGATGGCGCCGGGCTGGTGCGGGACCTGACGGTCAATGCCGGGTTCAGCCTCAAGGGCAAACGCATCTTGCTGCTGGGTGCGGGTGGCGCGGTGCGCGGTGCGCTGGAGCCGTTGCTGGCCGAACAGCCCGCGTCGGTGGTCATCGCCAACCGCACGGTGGAAAAAGCCGAGTTGCTGGCGAAGTTGTTCGCTGACCTGGGACCGGTGTCGGCCAGTGGTTTCGATTGGTTGCAAGAGCCGGTGGACCTGATTATCAACGCGACGTCCGCGAGCCTGTCAGGCGATGTACCACCGATTGCCAGCAGTTTGATCGAGCCGGGCAAGACGGTTTGCTATGACATGATGTATGGCAAGGACCCGACTTCGTTTTGTCGCTGGGCCAGTGAACATGGCGCGGCGGTGGCGATGGATGGCTTGGGGATGCTCGCCGAGCAGGCGGCGGAAGCGTTCTTCCTGTGGCGCGGTGTGCGGCCGGATACGGCGCCAGTACTGGCCGAACTCCGCCGCCAACTCGCCGCATAACCCTGTAGGAGCTGGCTTGCCAGCGAAGGCGATATGCCGGTCGACATCTGTATTGACTGATAGACCGCTTTCGCTGCGGTGCGGCGATCCAACAAGCCAGCTCCTACAGTTTGATCATCGTCGAGCACGCGATGTATGTCCGCCCCAATCCCGCAGGAGCGGACAGTGCTTCAGTCTTCAAACCGGATCGGGCATTTCTCCGCGCCTTCCAGCTTCCTCAACTCCTCCACCACCGGTGGTCGCGCCCCGCGCAGGGTCAGGCTGCGATTCTGTTGCAACAGCCGCCGCGCTTCCTGGTGCAGCATTTCCACGCCTGAATAGTCGATGAAGTTGATCTGCTGCGCCTCGATTACCACACGTGCGCCGTGCATCCGTTGCAGACGCACTTGCAGATAATGGCTGGCGCCGAAAAAGATCGACCCGCCGACTCGCAGAATGTCTTCATCCCCGTCGCGCCAATGCTGCACCCGCGGTTGCGAAGTGCGTTTGAGGTAGAAGAACAGTGAAGCCAACACGCCGGCGTAGATCGCCGTCTGCAGCTCCAGCAGCAGCGTGGCGATACAGGTCAGCGTCATGACCAGAAACTCGGCGCGGCTGACTCGCAACAGCGCACGGATCCCGCGATGGTCCACCAGGCCCCAGGCGATCAACAGAATGCTGCCGGCCATGGCCGGGATGGGGATGTGCGCAATCAGGCTCGCGCCGAAGAGGGCAAACAGCGCCACCCACAACGCTGAAAAAACCCCGGCCAGCGGCGAGCAGGCGCCGGCCTCGTAGCTCAGGCCTGAGCGGGTGAAGGAACCGGCTGACAGCGAGCCGGAAAAAAACGCACCTACCATGTTCGATAAACCCTGGGCGCGGACTTCCTGATTGGCGTCGAGCAGTTGCTGCGAACGGGCCGACAAGGAACGGGCAATCGACAGGCTTGTCACCAGCCCGAGCATCCCGACCGCTACGGCGCTGGGCAGCAGGCGCAGGATCAGGTCCAGGTCCAGCGGCAACGGACTGAAGGGCGGCAGTCGCCCGACGAATGCGCTGACCAGCTTCACATGAACGAACATCGAGGGCCAAAGCCATACCAGCAGTCCACTCAGGACCAGAGTGATCAACAGCGTGGGCCAGCGGGGCAACAGCCATTTCAGGATTACCCCCACGGCGACGGTGGCCAAGCCCAGTACGAGCGAAGGGCGATCTACTTCGCCGAGGTGTTTGAACACCATTAAAAAGCTGTCCAGCGCCGTCGCCTGGTTGGGCATGTCCAGCCCCAGCAGGTTCGGCAGTTGGCCGATGGCGATTACCACCGCCGCGCCGAGGGTGAAACCCAGCACCACCGAGTGCGAGACGAAATTCACCAAGGCGCCAAAACGCAGCAATCCCAGCAGCCACTGGAAAATGCCGGCGAGCAGCGTCAGCAACAGGATCAGGGTGACGTAGTCCTCTGACGCGGGAACGGCCAGAGGACTGACGCTGGCGTACAGGACGATGGAGATGGCCGCCGTAGGGCCGCAGATCAAGTGCCAGGACGAACCCCACAGGCAGGCAATCAGCACCGGGATGATCGCGGCGTACAAGCCGTACTCCGGCGGAAGGCCGGCAATCAGGGCGTAGGCGATGGATTGCGGCAAGGCGAGAATGGCACCGCTGAGGCCGACGATCAGGTCGCGGCCGACGCTGGCGCGGGTCTGCCGCGGCAGCCAGGTAAGGAAGGGGAAGAGTGAATGGCGGCTGGGGAAGGCCATGGGTCCTCTCGGGTGGGGGTTTACGCAAGGGTATCAGTACAAGCTGAACATTGTGGCGAGGGAGCTTGCTCCCGCTGGGCTGCGAAGCAGCCCTGAAAATCTGCGGGCGCTGCGCACTGGTGCGCCAGCCCGGCCGAGCGGGAGCAAGCTCCCTCGCCACAGGTCATTTTTTACAACTTGGCTTTTACTGCCGGCAACGCATCCTTCCCATCCACGGTCTTCACCCCGTCCAGCCATTTATCCAGCACCGCCGGGTTGGCCTTGATCCAGGCCTTGGCCGCCTGGGCATTGCTGATTTTCTTGTTCACCACCTCCGCCATGATGCTGTTCTCCATCTCCTGGGTGAAACTCAGGTTGGTGAGCAATTTGCCAACGTTCGGGCAAGCCTGTGCATAACCTTTGCGGGTCAGGGTATAAACGCTGCCCGTATCACCGAAGTATTTCTCGCCACCTTTGAGGTAATGCATTTTCAGCTGCACGTTCATCGGGTGCGGGGTCCAGCCGAGGAAGGTCACGAACTTCTGCTTTTTCACCGCCCTGGACACTTCGGCCAGCATCGCCTGCTCGCTGGACTCGACCAGCTTCCACTGGCCCATGTCGAAGTCGTTCTTCTTGATCATTTCCTGCAAGGAGATGTTGGCCGGAGCGCCCGAGCCGATGCCATAGATCTTCTTGTCGAACTTGTCAGCGTGTTTGTTCAAGTCGGCAAAGTCATGCACACCCGCATCCCAGACGTAATCCGGGACGGCGAGGGTGAATTCGGTGCCTTCGAGGTTCTTTGCCAGTTGAGTGACATCGCCGGTGGCCACGAACTTATCGTAGAAGCCTTGCTGTGCAGGCATCCAGTTACCCAAAAACACGTCCACCTGACCATCCTTGAGCCCGCCAAAGGTGATCGGCACCGCGAGGGTGTCGACCTTGGCCTTGTAGCCCATGCCGTCCAGCAGAAAACCGGTGATGGCGTTGGTCGCGGCAATGTCGCTCCAGCCGGGGTCCGCCATCTTCACGGTGTCGCAGCTTTGCTCGGCGAACGCCGATGCGCTGCCCAGAGCCAGGAGCCCTGCCGTCAGTACTGTGGATAACCTTTGCATGGACTTCCCCTTAACATTATTGGTTTTGGCAGGGTTGTGGATAACGTGCTTTGCGCTCCAGATCATCAAGGTCGATGTGGTTGCGCATGTATTGCTGACTGGCGTCCACCAGCGGCTGATGATCCCAGCTCTTCAGCTTGCCGATGGACAGCGCCTGGGCGACAAAACGCCGACGACGCTGGCTGGCGAGTACTTGTTGGTGAATCGCCGGGATGTTCCATTTGGCCCGCGCTTCGGCGAGAAATTCCTCGAACAGTTGCAAATGCTGGGGCGACCCGCTGAGTTCTTCCTGTTCGCGCGGGTCGTTGTGTACGTCGAAGAGTAGGCAAGGGTCGTCTTCGCTGTAGATGAATTTATAGGCGCCGCGGCGAATCATCATCAGCGGGCTGATGGTGCCCTCCGCCATGTATTCGCCAAAAACCTCATCGTGACCGCCCTGCCCTTGCAGGTGCGAAACCAGCGAGCGACCGTCCAGAGGCAACCCTGGCTCCAGTGAGCCGCCAGCCAATTCCACGAAGGTCGGCAGCAGGTCGGCGGTGGACACCGCTGCGCTGACCCGCCCGGCACCGAACTGCCCCGGCGCACTGATCAACAGGGGGACCCGCGCAGCCATCTCGAACCAGTGCATTTTGTACCAGAGCCCACGCTCGCCGAGCATGTCACCGTGGTCGCCGGAAAATACGATGATGGTGTCGTCGATCAGGCCGGTATCTTCCAGGGTTTGCAGGAGTTTGCCGACGTTACTGTCGATATAGCTGCAAGCACCGAAGTAGGCACGGCGCGCATCGCGGATTTTATCCACAGGCAGCGGTTTGTCCCACAGGTCGTAAACCTTGAGCAAGCGTTGGGAATGCGGATCGAGTTCGGTCTGGGCCGGGGTGTGCGGCAAAGGGATGTCGGCATCGTCGTACATATCCCAAAACGCCTTGGGGATGGTGTACGGATCGTGCGGATGGGTCATGGAAACGGTGAGGCAGAACGGCTGATCGCCCGCCTCTCGAATGTGGTCAAACAGGTATTGCTGGGCCTTGAACACGACCTCTTCATCAAAATCCAGCTGATTGGTGCGCACGCACGGCCCGGCTTGCAGTACCGAGGACATGTTGTGGAACCAGGTCGGACGCACGTCCGGTTCATCCCAGTTAACCGACCAGCCATAGTCCGCGGGATAAATATCGCTGGTCAGGCGTTCTTCATAACCGTGCAACTGATCGGGGCCGCAGAAGTGCATCTTGCCGGACAATGCGGTGCGGTAACCGAGGCGACGCAAGTAGTGGGCATAAGTCGGTACATCGGCGGGAAAATCGGCCGCGTTGTCGTAGGCGCCAATCTTGCTCGGCAACTGACCGCTGACCAGGGTAAACCGCGACGGCGCACACAGCGGGCTGTTGCAATATGCGGCGTCGAACACCACGCCTTCGGCGGCGAGGCGGCTCAGGTTGGGCAATTTGATGGGCGAAGGGCCGTAGAACGGCAACATTGGCGCGGCCATCTGATCGGCCATGATGAAAAGAATATTCTTGCGCTTCATGTGATCGCGGCATTCCATAGTGAATATTTATGCGAGAGTGCTGCGATCGAGCATGGAGTCCGCCTACTTTGTGGTAAAGCCCATGCTCGGCAATGACTAGGATAAGCACAGCTTATGTATGACGCCCTTGGTGATTTGTCTCTGGATCTGCTGCGTGCCTTTGAAGCCGCCGCCCGTCAGCATAGCTTCACCGCCGCGGCGGTTGAGCTCGGGACGACGCAACCGGCCATCAGCCAACAGATCAAACGGTTGGAAGAACAGCTCGGGACGCGGCTGTTCGATCGGATCTATCGCGGCATCGCGTTGACCGAGGCCGGGGCGATCCTTTTTCAGCAAGTTCAAGCAGGATTGCAGAACATAGACGCTGGATTGAGCGCGATCAGCGCACAGCATCAGCACGAAGTGTTGCAGGTCGCCACCGATTTTGCCTTTGCCGCCTATTGGCTGATGCCGCGGCTGCATCGATTTCACGCCGCCAACCCTCAGGTCGATGTCAGCCTGGTCACCAGCGAACGCAGCCTCAACATGCTGCGCACCGATATCGATGTGGCGGTGTTGTTCGGTGATGGCCGATTCAAACAAGGTGAAAGCCATTGGCTGTTCAGCGAGGAAGTGTTTCCCGTGTGCAGTCCACTGCTGTTGAAAGATCGCCCCCTGCCCTTGCCGGTCCAGACATTGCTGGAATTTCCACTGCTGCATTTGCGCGGCGAAAACAGCAGCAACTGGTTTGACTGGAGCGGCGTGTTTCGCGAACTGGGAATCTCGTCGGCGCCAGCACCGGGGCAATTGCGTTTCGACAATTACACCTTGTTGATTCAAGCGGCGATTGGCGGACAGGGCGTGGCGATCGGGTGGCGGCACCTTGTGGATAACTTGCTGGCGCAAGACTTGTTGTGTCGGCCGATTGCTGAAACGGTGATTTCCAGGTTGGGTTATTACGTGGTCCTGCCTCAGCGCAAACGGCGTGGGCCGTTGATTCAACAGTTCGTCGACTGGTTGATGGCCGAGCAGGCCAGCAGTGCGCAATCGCTTAATGGCCTGCCACTACCGTCGATTGCGGTGTGAAGCGAAACGATCACCGCCTGCTGAATTGTGGAAAACGCCGACCCCTGTAGGAGCCGGCTTGCTGGCGAAGGCGTCTTGATGGGCACTGCAGGACTCGAGGCCGCCTTCGCTGGCAAGCCAGCTCCTACAGGGGGAACGTATTTCAAGGTTGGAGCTGCCGCAGGCTGCGATTTTTCAGGGTTCTGAAGCTGCGATGAAGTTCACATGCTCGCCCAGGTGCAAATTCAGCTGCAACTCATCGGCGATCCCGACCGCTACACGGTTCAACCGGGCCAGCGGTTCGGCCAGACCCGGCTCCAGGCTGCTGCTGACGTGGCTGAAATGTTCAATGGTCAACCCCGGCACCCCGCGTGGCGCATTGACCAGGGTCCAGCGCAAGGAACTGCTTTGCACAGCCTCGCGGATTTCTTCGGCGGCGTGGTGTTCCAGTTGGTCCTCCAACTCTGGATCATCCAGCACTTCGAAATCGCCAACCAGAAACAGCCGGGCAATGCCCGCAGCCTGCATGCCCTCGATCAATGCATCCACGGCCAGCACCTGTTCGACCGGTCCCGGTACGATGGTTTTTTCCACATGCTCGCTGTTGAACGGCAGACCCGGTGCATCCAACAGGCAAATGACCGCGGAGCTCCCGGCCACGCTTTGCTTGACGCGTTCGGCATCGAACAAATCGCCGGTCTTGGCGCGCAAACCCGGACGCGGCGCGAGCGCTGTCAGGTCATCGAGAATGGCGATCACTTCATGCTGGCGCCGCAGCATTTCAGCCATCAGCGCACTGCCCAGGCTACTCATGGCACCATAGAGCACCACTTTCACTACGGGGGTTTCGGCATTTTTCATGACTGAGATTCCTTGTTTGCGACTTATATGGCGTGTGACCTGTAGGAAACGGTGAGGGTTCGACCGGGTTTAGAGGGATTCCAGATGCAACAGATCAAGGGCTATCACGCCCATGTGTATTTCGACGCCAGCAGCATCGATCAGGCCCGGGCCTTGTGTGAGCAAGCGGCCCGGTTATTTGCGGTGAAGATGGGGCGGGTGCATGAACGACCGGTGGGGCCGCACCCGGACTGGAGTTGCCAGTTGGCTTTCGAGCCGCAGTACCTTGGCGACGTGCTGCCGTGGTTGGCGCTCAACCGCAAAGGTCTGGTGGTGTTCCTGCACCCGGACACCGGTAACGATCTGCTCGACCATACGGAGCATGCGATCTGGATGGGCGCGATCCGTCCGCTGGACCTGTCTATTTTTTGATCAGAGCGTTTCTTCTGGCTCAGACGGCAAGTGCTCGTCCGCGCAGGCGCCCCGGTCAGCCATTGAAAGGCCGACGCGGGCACGGTGATCCAGGTGGTCACTATTGCACCGCTGACCCGCCGGCAGATCGAACAATGGCAATGGGCGATGTCGTGCAACGCCCCGCTGAATTGATAGCGCAGTTGCCCGCAGTGGCAGCCGCCCGTGTGAAGTTCGCTCATGACCTTCTCTCCTCATGCGTATTTACCGACGCCTTCGCCGGCAAGCCGGTCTCCCTCCCTTCCCCGGTCCGACGACCGGTTGCACATCCGGTCAATGCTTTCATCCGCGAAAGCTGGGTGAAAGCTTGCGCGATTAGGATCGCCTCACTGCCGGCAACAGACCGGTTGGCCAATGCCAGTGTTTTATCGCTCGCACAGCCCTTTAACAACAACAATGGTGATCCTGATGTCTTCTGCTACTCGCCGCTTCGCCGCCACTCCACCCGTACGTCTCGTGCTTCCCGTTCTGCGCTGACCCCAACCGGTTCGCCCATTCCCTAGCCGCGCTATGCCTGGAGTATCCCCATGCTGACTTTCCTTGGCTTCGCCATGGTCATCACGTTCATGTTCCTGATCATGACCAAGCGCCTGTCTGCGCTGATTGCGTTGATCATCATCCCGATCCTGTTTGCCCTGTTCGGCGGGTTCGCGCCGAAGATCGGCCCGATGATGCTCGACGGCATTACCAAGCTGGCGCCGACCGGCGTGATGCTGATGTTCGCCATTCTCTACTTTGCCCTGATGATCGACTCCGGCCTGTTCGACCCGGCCGTGCGCAAGATCCTCAAGCTGGTCAAGGGTGACCCGCTGAAAGTCTCGGTCGGCACCGCCGTGCTGGCGCTGGTGGTTTCCCTCGATGGTGACGGCGCGACCACTTACATGATCTGCGTGGCCGCCATGCTGCCGCTCTACAGCCGCATCGGCATGAGCCCGCGGATCATGGCCGGTCTGATCATCCTCGCCGGTGGCGTGATGAACATGACCCCTTGGGGCGGCCCGACCGCGCGTGCGGCCAGTGCGCTGCACGTCGATCCGTCCGACATCTTTGTGCCGATGGTGCCCGCGATGCTGGCCGGTGTCGTAGCGATCCTGGCGATTGCCTACTTCTACGGTAAACGTGAACGTGCCCGTCTGGGTGAATTGCACTTGGTGGGCGATGAAATCGACCACAGCGAAATCAGCGTTTCCCAGTTCCCGGATGCCCGGCGTCCAAAGCTGATCTGGTTCAACGGCGCCCTGACGCTGGGCCTGATGTGCACCCTGGTCGCCGGCCTGTTGCCGCTGCCTGTATTGTTCATGGTGGCCTTCAGTATCGCGATGATCGTCAATTACCCGTGCCTGCAACAGCAGAAGGACCGCATCTCGGCCCACGCCGGTAGCGTGCTGGCCGTGGTCGGGCTGATCTTTGCCGCGGGCATCTTCACCGGTATCCTCTCGGGCACCGGCATGGTCGACGCGATGTCGAAAAGCCTGTTATCGGTAATTCCGGACTTCCTCGGCCCGTACCTGGCCGTAATCACCGCGTTGGTGAGCATGCCGTTCACGTTCTTCATGTCCAACGACGCGTTTTATTATGGCGTGTTACCGGTGCTTGCCGAGGCCGCGAGTCACTACGGAATTACCGCAGTGGAAATGGCACGTGCCTCGATCGTCGGTCAGCCCGTCCACTTGTTGAGCCCGCTGGTACCGTCGACTTACCTGTTGGTGGCCCTGGCCGGTATCGATTTCGGTGATCACCAGCGGTTCACCTTGAAGTGGGCAGTGCTGGTTTGCCTGTGCATACTGGTCGCTGCATTGCTGATGGGGATTTTTCCGCTGTTCAGCACTCTATAAGCCCAAGACTCACCATGACGGGTCCGGCTTCGTGGTTTTGAAGTCCGGGCCCGGCCTGGTTTAACAATCGCTCAAAGGAATACACATGGAATGGCTGACCAACCCTGAAATCTGGGTTGCCTTCTTTACCCTGACCGCCCTGGAAATCGTCCTGGGTATCGATAACATCATCATGATTTCGATCCTGGTCAGCCGCATGCCCAAACACATGCAGCAGCGCACCCGGATTTTCGGCCTGGCCCTGGCCATGGTCACGCGGATTCTGTTGTTGCTGTCGATCACCTGGGTCATGCGCCTCACCGCCGACCTGTTCGAAGTGTTCGGCCAGGCTATCTCCGGGCGTGACCTGATCCTGTTCTTCGGTGGCCTGTTCCTGTTGTGGAAGAGCTCCCAAGAGATGTACCACGCGCTGGAAGGCGAGGACGAAAGCGGCGACGAGCCTTCGGGCAAGGGCGGCAACTTCCTCTACACCATCATCCAGATCGCGATCATCGACATCGTGTTCTCGCTGGACTCCGTGATCACCGCGGTGGGCATGGTTTCCCACGTACCGGTCATGGTTGCAGCGATCATCGTTGCGGTGCTGGTGATGATGGTTGCCTCGCGCACCATCAGCGAGTTCATCGACAAGCACCCTTCGCTGAAAATGCTGGCGCTGTCGTTCCTGTTGCTGGTCGGTACCGTGTTGATTGCCGAGTCTCTGGATGTGCATCTGCCAAAAGGCTATGTCTACTTCGCCATGGCGTTCTCGCTGGCGGTGGAGACGATCAACATCAAGCTGCGCACCGCGATGGCGAAAAAGCGCAAACAGCAGGATCCAGTGAAACTGCGCAAGGATGTTCCGGGTCAGTAACCGAGGGACTTGTAGGAGCGAGCTTGCTCGCGAAGGCCTCAAGGGCGACGCGTTCATTCAGACGATACGCGTAATCGTTGACGTCCATCGCGAGCAAGCTCGCTCCTACATGAACAGGGGGGCCTTCGGGCCCCTTTTTCTTGTCCGCATCAAACTGTTTTTGTGACAGTTTTGTTTCAATCGCTTCTTTAGCTATGCGATGCTGGCGCCCAGACCGTTAGCCAACTACAGCTTAAATACAGAACGTAGAAAAAAGCGCGGCACCGTCAACTTTGCCCCATTGGGGCGCTACCACCACAGGGGGCCTGCATGCTCACCCTGCTCAATTTGTTATCTGCCGTGGCCTTGTTGATCTGGGGCACGCACATCGTCCGAACCGGCATCCTGCGGGTCTACGGTTCCAACTTGCGCCACGTCATCGGGCAGAACATGTCCAGGCGCTGGCTGGCATTCATCTCGGGAATCGTGGTGACGGCCATGGTCCAGAGCAGCAACGCCACCGCCATGCTCGTCACCTCCTTTGTCGGTCAGGGCTTGATGGCGTTGACCCCTGCCCTGGCGACCATGCTCGGGGCCGACGTGGGTACCGCGTTGATGGCGCGAGTGCTGACCCTGGACCTGTCGTGGCTGTCGCCGCTGCTGATTTTCCTCGGGGTGATTTTCTTCCTGTCCCGCAAACAGACACGACTGGGGCAAATGGGCCGCGTCAGTATCGGCCTGGGGCTGATCATTCTGGCACTGCAACTGATCGTCGAATCCGCCGCGCCGATCACCCAGGCCCAAGGTGTGAAAGTGATCTTTGCCTCGCTGACCGGCGACATCCTGCTCGATGCCCTGGTCGGCGCGCTGTTCGCAATGATTTCCTATTCCAGCCTGGCCGCCGTCCTGCTGACGGCGACCCTGGCCGGTGCCGCGGTGATCAGTCTGCCAGTGGCCATCGGCCTGGTGATCGGCGCCAACATTGGCAGCGGCATCCTCGCCTTTCTCAGCACCAGCATGCAGAACGCGGCTGGCCGCCAGGTTGCGTTGGGTAGCCTGCTGTACAAGCTGATCGGCCTGCTGCTGATCATTCCGGTACTCGATCCCCTGGCGCATTGGATGGATGGCCTGGATTTCAGTCCCCAGGAAATGGTCATCGGCTTTCACCTGCTCTACAACACCGCCCGCTGCCTGATCCTGCTGCCCAGTGTCGGACCGATGGCCAGGTTCTGTGCGTGGGTGTTGCCGGAGCGTCCGCAAGTCAACGGTACCGCCAAACCGCGACATCTTGACCCGACGGCGTTGGTCACCCCCAGCCTGGCGCTGGCCAACGCCGCCCGCGAAACCCTGCGTATCGGCGATCTGATCGACAACATGCTTGAAGCCATGCTCGACGTGCTGCGCGGCAAGCAAACCGCCGTCACCCAGGAAATGCGCCGCCTGACCGATGATGTGGAAGCGCTCTACGGCGCCATCAAGCTCTACCTGGCGCAAATGCCCCGGGAAGACCTCAGCGACCAGGACAGTCGGCGCTGGGCGGAAATCATCGAGCTGGCGATCAATCTCAAACTCGCCAGCGACTTGATCGAGCGCATGTTGCGCAAGGTCCAGCAGCAGAAAACCTCGCAACGCCGGTCTTTTTCCGAGATCGGGCTGGAAGAATTGGCGGGGCTGCACCACCAGCTGATAGCCAACCTGCGCCTCGGGTTGTCGGTATTCCTCAGTGCCGATAAGGAAAGTGCCCGCCAGTTGCTGCGGGAAAAACGTCGCTTTCGCGCACAGGAGCGCCGTTTGGCCCATGCTCACGTCAGTCGATTGCAGCGTAAGATCGTGCAGAGTATCGAAACCAGTTCGCTGCACCTGGAGCTGATCGCGGACATGAAGCGTCTGAACTCGCTGTTCTGCAGCAGCGCATATGTGGTGCTGGAAACGACAGACACCGGCGCACTGGCTGTCGATGATTTGGCCGACACCACGCATTCGCCTTGAACGTCTGGCACAGTGGTCAGTCAGTAACATTGATTCAGCCTCAAGGCCGTCTTCGCGAGCAAGCCCGCTCCCACAGGTGATCTGAGTCGGACACAGTTCCGACACCGAAGATCCACTGTGGGAGCGGGCTTGCCCGCGATAGCGGCCTGAAGGACGACACGGATCTCCGATTGATTGCCTGGAAGCTCGCTATGCGTTACCTGTTGTTCGCCTGCCTGTTGCTTGGTTCATTTCCTTCGTTTGCCCTGGATCGCTTCCAGGTTGAAGGCTATCCCCTGCCCAACGGCCTGCAGTTGTTGCTCAAGCCCGGTACCGAGCGCGGGCATGTGGCGATTCGGCTGGTGGTCGGCGTCGGTATCGATGATTTCAGCTGTGCCGACAAAGAGCTGCCGCACCTGCTCGAGCATTTGCTGTTCACCGGCATCGATGCCACTGGCGAAGGCGGCCTGGAGGAACGCATGCAGGCCCTGGGCGGTGAATGGAACGCGTTCACCAGCAATGCCGACACGACATTCGTCATCGAGGCCCCGGCGAAAAACCAGCGTAAGGTCCTCGATCTGCTGTTGGCGCTACTGACCCAGACCCGAATCGACGACAACTCGATCAATGCCGCCAAACAAGTGGTCGAGCGCGAAGACGGTGGCCACTACACCCACTTGCAACGCTGGCTGGATCGCCAGGACCTGGGCCATACGGCAAGTAATCAGCTGGCCGTGGAACTGGGCCTGAAATGTCCCGAGCGAGCCGAGGTCGATTACCTGACCCGCGAACAATTGGAGTCAGTGCGCAAGGCCTGGTACGCGCCCAACAACATGACCCTGATCGTGGTCGGCGACCTCGACCGCTTGCTGCCGGCTTATCTGGAGCGGTCCTGGGGCGCGCTTGAGGCGGTCGACCCGACCGATCACCCGCCCCTGCCGGACATCAAGACCAGCGCCGACCATGAGCGCACGTTGAATCATGGTTTCGTCGGCGGAGCTGCCAAGTTGCACTGGCTGGTACCGGAGCCGGTGCAGGAGGAGCAGCACGATCAGACCTACGACTTACTCAAGGACTACCTGGACTGGGCGCTCTATCGCCAATTGCGCCTGACCCATGGTTTGTCCTACGGCCCCTCGGCCGAGCGTGAGGTGTTTGGCGGGGTGGGCTTCATGAGCCTGAACGCGGACCTCGACCGCGATGACGTGCCCGAGGCCAAACAGGTGCTGGACGAGTTGAAGGCCGGGTTGCTCAAGAACGGCCTGGATGGCGACACCTTCAACCGTCTCAAGCAGGCCGCCATCGCCCGCCAGGCCTGGGCCGTGCAAGGTA
Source organism: Pseudomonas sp. MPC6 (assembly GCF_006094435.1). Lineage (NCBI taxonomy): Bacteria > Pseudomonadati > Pseudomonadota > Gammaproteobacteria > Pseudomonadales > Pseudomonadaceae > Pseudomonas > Pseudomonas sp. MPC6. The sequence goes on from NZ_CP034783.1 coordinate 188,847, forward strand.
ACAGCGCACTGGCCGATTATTATTGGAGCGCCCTTGGCAGCTACGGGGACGGCCGTTTCGTCGACCCGGCCAAGGAACTGCGAGGGGTGACGCTGGCAGAGGCGAACAAGGCCATGCGTGAATTGCTGCAGCAGCCGGGCTACCTGCGGATTGAAAAACCGTTGATGAGCGATGACCAGCTGGTGTGGGCGATGGCCGGAGTGATTGGGCTTATCGTCCTGGGGTTGCTGGGCTGGCGCTTCCATCGCAGAAAGTAACAACTCCCTCGCCACAGTGCTGTGTTGGTCGAATGGACGACCACCCTGCCCTCGCCACACCGCCCACCGGGCGGTACTCTGTCGAGGATTTTTCCCACGACTATTGCGAACCGCCGAATGCCTACCCTGACCCTTTTCGTACAGCGCATTTTGGAATTGATGAAGCGCTACCCTGGGGTCATTGCGCTCGGCGGTTTCATTTCCGGGGTCGGCAGCTTCATGCTGGTGGATCGTCAGCAAGGCCTGGCGACGTGGATCACCATCATCATGCTGATCAGCTGGATCTGGCTGATGCTGGAAAACAGCCTGACCAAGCTGTTCGCCAGGATCTTCAACCGCGAAATCCCCCGGCCATTGCTGCGTTACGCCACGCAGATGATTCACCAGGAAAGCCTGTTCTTCGTCCTGCCCTTCTTTTTCATCACCACCACCTGGAACAGCGGCCAGTTATTCTTTACCGGGATGCTGGGCATTGCCGCACTGATCTCCATCATCGACCCGCTCTACTACAAATGGCTGGCACCGCGACGCTGGGCGTTCCTGGCGCTGCATACCCTGACGCTGTTCGCGGCACTGCTGACCGCCCTGCCCGTCATCCTGCACCTGACCACCTCCCAAAGTTTCAAACTGGCCCTGGGCACTGCGGTCGTGCTGTCGTTCCCGAGCCTGGCGTCGATCTTCCCGATCAGAACCGTGCGCAACGCGTTGGCCATCCTGAGTATCACCGTGGGTATCGGTGGCGTGGGTTGGGTACTGCGCTCGTGGGTGCCGCCGGCAACGCTGTGGATGACCGATGTGGCGATCAGCACGCAGATGCAGGACCGCACCCCCGGCGCCAGCCTCGATGAAGTCAGCGCCGAGCAGATTCGCGGCGGCGGTCTGTACGCCTACACCGCGATCAATGCCCCGCGGGGGCTGAACGAGCGGATTTATCATGTCTGGCAGTTCAACGGCAAAGAGGTCGACCGCATCGCCCTGGATATTCGCGGCGGGCGCAAGGAAGGCTATCGGGCCTGGACCCACAAGCAGAACTTCCCCGGTAACCCCGCGGGCAAGTGGCAGGTTCGGGTGTTGACCGAGGACGGCCAACTGATCGGGGTGCTGCGTTTCGAGATCACGGACAGCACACCGGTCAAGGAAAAGTAAGACTGTTCATGCTATTAACGTAGGCCTGTGTAACAGCCGAACAAGCATGGAGCTTATGACCAGCAGCACAATGGCCGGCAATGCCCGACTGGATACCTCTGACACCCCTGCTCAATTGCAGATTACGGGTGACTGGACGCTCGCCCATTACGCCGATCTCAAGCGCCTGAGCGAACAGCTGCGCGGCCGCTACGACGACAGCACCCACATTGACCTTAACGGCCTCGGCGCGCTCGATACCGCCGGTGCATCGTTACTGGTGGAGCTGCTGGGGTCCGAGCGTCTTGGCAAGTCTGCCGAGCATCCCGATTGCACCCTGTCCTCTGCCGACCGCGCCTTGTTGCAAACCGTCTATTGCTCGCTGACCGACTTCTGCGTTCCGGTCAAGGAGCCGCAAACCAGCGTCGGCATTCAACTGCTGACCCGCATCGGTCGCGCGGTGGCAACGGTCTGGCAGGACACCCTGCAACTGCTGGGCTTCGTCGGCCTGATCCTGGAAACCATGGCCCGCGGCCTGTTTCGCCCCAAGCGCTGGCGCCTGACGCCGATGGTGGCGCACATCGAACAGACCGGCCTGGATGCTGCGCCCATCGTCGCCCTGTTGACCTTTCTGGTGGGGGCCGTGGTGGCATTTCTCGGGGCAACAGTGCTGGCGAGTTTTGGCGCGAGTATTTTTACCGTGGACCTGGTGGCATTCTCTTTCCTGCGCGAATTCGGTGTGTTGCTGACCGCGATCCTGATGGCCGGGCGCACCGCCAGTGCATTCACTGCGCAAATCGGCTCGATGAAGGCCAACGAAGAAATCGACGCCATCCGGACCCTGGGTCTGGACCCGATGGAACTGCTGGTGGTGCCGCGCGTCCTGGCGCTGCTGGTGGCGCTGCCGATGTTGACGTTCCTGGCGATGCTTTCGGGGATTATCGGTGGCGGCGTGGTCTGCGCGGTGTCGCTGGATATTTCACCGGCGATGTACCTGTCGCTGTTGCAAACCGATATCGGCGTTCAGCATTTTCTGGTGGGGATCGTCAAAGCGCCGATCTTCGCGTTTCTCATCGCCGCGATTGGTTGCCTTGAGGGCTTCAAGGTCAGCGGCAGCGCCGAATCTGTCGGCGCCCATACCACGTCGAGTGTGGTCCAGTCGATTTTCGTGGTCATCGTGCTCGACGCCGTGGCCGCACTGTTTTTCATGGAGATGGGCTGGTGAGTCGAATACCCCGAGCGCCCACCGAGGCGGTGATCGAAGTCCGTGGGCTGTGCAATCGTTTTGGCAGCCAGAGTGTGCACGAGGGCCTGGACCTGGACTTGTACAAGGGCGAGATCCTCGCCGTGGTGGGCGGCTCCGGTAGCGGTAAATCGGTGCTGCTGCGCAGTATTGTCGGTTTGCGTCAGCCCAGTGAAGGCGAGGTAAAAGTCTTCGGCAAGAACCTGCCGACGCTGGCCGAACATGAGCGCTCGCTGGTCGAACGCCGCTTTGGCGTGCTGTTTCAGAAAGGTGCCCTGTTCTCTTCGCTGACCGTGACCGAGAACGTGGCCTTGCCCCTGATCGAGCATGCTGGCCTGAGCCGCGTCGACGCCGAGCATCTGGCGGCGGTGAAGCTCGCCCTGTCGGGGCTGCCGCTGTCGGCGGCGGACAAATACCCTGCTTCGCTGTCCGGCGGCATGATCAAGCGTGCGGCGCTGGCCCGGGCGTTGGCGCTGGACCCGGACATCCTGTTTCTCGACGAACCCACCGCCGGCCTCGATCCGATCGGTGCGGCGGCGTTCGATCAATTGATCCTGACCCTGCGCGATGCCCTGGGCTTGAGCGTGTTTCTGGTGACCCACGACCTCGACACCCTCTACACCATCACCGACCGGGTCGCCGTGCTGGCGCAGAAGAAAGTGCTGGTGGCCGATGCCATCGATGTCGTTTCGGAAACAGACGATGCGTGGATTCACGAATACTTCCATGGCCCTCGCGGCCGCGCGGCGCTGACCGCCGCTAACCAGCTAAACGAGGCCTGACATGGAAACCCGAGCCCATCATGTATTGATCGGCCTGTTCACCGTGATTGTGGTGGCAGGCGCCCTGCTCTTCGGGCTGTGGCTGGCCAAGTCCAGCGTCGACACCGAGTTCAAGGACTACGAAATCGTCTTCAACGAAACGGTCAGCGGCTTGTCCAAGGGCAGCGCCGTGCAGTACAGCGGGATCAAGGTCGGCGACGTGGTGACGTTGCGCCTGGACCCGAAAGACCCGCGCCGGGTGCTGGCGCGCATCCGCCTGGGCGGTGATACGCCGATCAAGGAAGACACCGAGGCCAAACTGGCGCTGACCGGGATTACCGGGACCTCGATCATCCAACTCAGCGGTGGCACGCCACAGAGCCCGACGCTCAGGGGCAAGGCCGGTGATTTACCGACGATCGTTGCATCGCCCTCGCCTATCGCCCAACTGCTCAACGACAGCACCGACCTGATGGCCGGTGTGAACGTGCTGATGCGCAACGCCAATCAGATGTTTTCTTCGGAGAATGTCGAGCGCATCAGCAAGACCCTTGAGCATCTGGAGCAAACCACCGGCACCCTCGCCGATCAGCGCGGCGACATCCGCCAGGCCATGCAACAATTGGGTGCCATCGGCAAGCAGGCCACGGCCACGCTGGAGCAGACCGCCGCGTTGATGCGCAATGCCAACGGCTTGATCAGCGATCAGGGCAAACAGATGTTCGGCAGTGCCGAACAGGCCATGAAATCGCTGGAACAGAGCAGCGCCACGATCAACAAGCTGCTCACCAACAATCAGGATTCGCTGAACAGCGGGATGCAGGGCCTCAATGGCCTGGGGCCGGCTGTGCGTGAATTGCGCGATACCCTGACGTCGTTGCGGGCCATTTCCCAGCGCCTGGAAGCCAACCCCAGCGGTTATTTGCTGGGCAACGACAAGAACAAGGAATTCACGCCATGAAAGTGAGTCACCTCGCTATCCTCGCCGCTTTTGCGTTGACCGCTTCCTGCTCGATCCTGCCCAAGTCAGAGCCGTCCGATGTCTATCGGCTACCGACGTCCCAGAGCAGCGCCTCAGGCAATCCAGCCATGCCGCAACCCTGGTCGCTTCGCCTGACCAAGCCGCAGGCCAGCCAGGCGTTGAACAGCCCGAACATCGCGGTGATCCCGCAGGGTGACTTGATCAGCAGCTACAAGGCTTCACGCTGGAGCGACCCGGCGCCGGTGCTGCTGCGCAATCGTCTGCTCGATGGTTTCCAGCGTGACGGTCGGGTGTCGCTGCTGAGCACCGATGACAGTAATTTCCAGGCGGACCTGGAGCTGGGCGGCAATCTGCAGGCGTTCCAGACGGAATACCAGGACCGCACGGCGAGCGTGGTCGTGCGACTGGATGCGTTGCTGGTGCGCGGTCATGACCAGCGGATCCTCGCCAGCCGGCGCTTTGAAGTGCGTCAGCCGTTGAGCGATGTGAAGGTGCCGGCGGTAGTGGCCGGGTTTGGCCAGGCGAGTGATCAACTGACGGCACAGGTGGTGGCCTGGACGGTTGAGCAAGGGCGCAAAGCTGCGCCGCCACCAAAACCCTGAGCCCAACACTGAACCCTGTGGGAGCGGGCTTGCTCGCGAAGGCGTTGTTTCAATCGACATCAATACTGAATGACACACCGCTTTCGCGAGCAAGCCCGCTTGTATGTTTAGACTTGTAGGGGTGGTGGGACTAAAAGCCAGCATCTGACTCTAGCCAGTACAGACCGTGGGAGACTTCGCCCCACCCCTTCACCAAAGCGCCGATAAGGAATGCATCGGCCATGACCGACGATAGAAGCAAGCCAGCGCAATGGTGAAGCCCCGACAAGCCTTTAAACCCTAACCCGGAGCTTTCTTTGTGGCAATGAGTGTCTCGCGTTCTGTAGTCGGAGTGGATGTCGCCAAGGCCGAAGTGGTGGTCTATCAGGCCGACACGGATCTGCTGTTGGCCGTGTCAAACGATAAACCGTCTCTTACAAAGTGGCTGAAAACGTTACCTGCAAACAGCGCCATCGCTATTGAAGCCACCAATATCTATCACCTGGATACGGTTGAGCTGGCTCATGCAATGGGACATACCGTCTATGTCATCGACGGCTTCCGTTTGAGTAATTACCGCAAAGGAGTGGGTGGCCGCGCCAAAACAGATGCCAGCGACGCCCGTTTACTGGCGCGTTACTTGAAGAACGAAGAGGAAGAGCTACGTCCTTGGAGCCCGCCGCCGAAGGTCTATACCAAGCTTCAAAGCCTGCTTCGAAGACGAGCGACATTGGTCCAGGCGCGTGTCAGTTTGACTCAAAGCTGGAACGACGAACCGCTGCTGAAAGCGGCATTCAAACAACAGATCGCTGCCATGGGCCGATTGGATTTACTCATCCAGAAGAAGCTGTTGGACGTCGTAAAAGAGGCGGGTCTGCTCGAGCAAGTCAAACGCTGCCAGGCCGTAGAGGGGGTCGGTTTTCTTACCGCCACCGCACTGACGATGGCATTTCAACGCGGCGATTTCGCCAGTGGTGACGCCTATATCGCGTTTCTTGGAATGGATTTGAGAGTCTCTGATTCGGGGCAGATGAACGGACGTCGAAAGCTGACCAAGAAAGGTGACTCAGAGATACGGCGCCTGCTGCATAACGCGGCGATGGCTGCCAGTCGCTCAAAGACCTGGAAGCCGTTTTACGAACGCTATCTGGAGCGGGGATTAAAGACGACTCAAGTGCTGGTCATCCTGGCTCGCAAGCTGGCACGGGTGGCATTCGCCCTGATGAAGAACCAGAGCGAATATCAGCCAAATCCAGTTTTTGGGGCTTCCCCCCAAACATAGAATCTCCCACAAGGGGTTCGCGGTCAGCCGAAGAACCAGTAACAGACCCCGATGGCACCAAGCACCCCGGCCAGTTCCGCCAGCAACGCACACCCCACCGCATGCCGCGCGCGCTGGATGCCCACTGCACCGAAGTACACCGCCAGTACATAGAAAGTCGTTTCAGTACTGCCCTGTAACGTCGCCGCCACCAATGCCGGGAAGCTGTCTACCCCGGACGTCTGCATGGTTTCGATCAGCATCGCCCGGGCCGCACTGCCCGAAAACGGCTTGACCATGGCGGTCGGCAAGGCATCGACGAAGCGCGTGTCCCAACCGGCCCACTCCACCAGATGCCGAATTCCGTCCAGACCAAAATCCAGCGCCCCGGATGCCCGCAGCACGCCGACGGCGCAGAGCATCGCGACCAGATACGGCAGCAGGTTCTTCGCCACATCGAAGCCTTCTTTGGCGCCTTCGACGAACGCCTCGTAGACCTTCACCTTGCGCAACGCACCGATCACCAGGAACAGCATGATCAGCCCGAACAGCGTCAGGTTGCCGAGGATCGATGACAGGCCGGCCAGAGCGGTCGCCGAGAGCGTCGCCAGCAGCGCCATGAAGCCACCCAGTATCAGGGCTCCGGGAATCAGGTACGCGAGCACCACCGGGTCCCACAGGCGCAGGCGTTGCATCACCGCCACTGACAACAGACCAACCAGCGTCGAGCAACTGGTCGCCAGCAGGATCGGCAGGAACACCAGCGTCGGATCGGGCGCACCTTGCTGGGCGCGGTACATGAAGATCGTCACCGGCAACAGGGTCAGGGAAGAGGCGTTAAGCACCAGGAACAGGATCTGGGCATTGCTGGCAATGGTGGCGCTGGGGTTGAGCTCCTGCAGCGCCTTCATGGCCTTGAGGCCGATCGGCGTGGCGGCGTTATCCAGGCCCAGGCCATTGGCGGCGAAGTTGAGCGTGATCAGGCCGATGGCGGGGTGACCGGCCGGCACTTCCGGCATCAGCCGCAGGAACAATGGCCCCAACGCCTTGGCCAGCCACTCGACGATGCCGGCTTTCTCGGCGATCCGCAGAAAGCCCAGCCAGAGGGTGAGGGTGCCGAACAACAAGACCATGACCTCGACCGACAATTTGGCCATGGCGAAAATGCTTTCCACCATCGCCGCGAAGATCCCGGCGTTGCCACCGATCAACCACTGCGCCAGCGCCGATACGGCTGCCACGACGAAGAAGCCGAGCCACAGGCCATTGAGCATCAGTTAAATCCCCCAAAGAATGCGGCGAATGATAGCGGGGTAGCCAGAAACGACAAACCCCGGATTTCTCCGGGGTTTGTCTGCGGGGGTGCGTCCTGCACTTAATGTGCTTGCAACCCCTGACTGTAGGAGCCGGCTTGCTGGCGAACGGGGCGCCGCGGTGTATCAGTCACTGCGCGTTATCGTTCTTCGCCGACAAGCCGGCTCCTACAGGGGAGGCGTCAGTTGTTGGAAATCTCGCCAGCCGGCAATTTTTCCTTGCTGCGCCAGTGCGGCAGGGAGTTCCAGTAGCGCTGGCCCTTGGCGTCGTCGTACATGCCTTCCCAACGGGAGATGACCAATACGGCCAACGCGTTGCCGATCACGTTCAGTGCGGTACGGGCCATGTCCATGATGCGGTCGACACCGGCGATGAACGCCAGGCCTTCCAATGGAATACCCACGCTGCCCAATGTGGCCAGCAGCACCACGAAGGACACACCCGGCACGCCGGCGATGCCTTTGGAGGTGACCATCAACGTCAGCACCAGCAGCAATTGCTGGCTGATGGACAGGTCGATGCCGTACAGCTGGGCAATGAAAATCGCCGCAATGCTCTGGTACAGGGTCGAGCCGTCGAGGTTGAACGAGTAACCGGTCGGTACCACGAAGCTGCAGATGGCTTTCGGTGCGCCGTAGGCTTCCATCTTCTCGATGACACGTGGCAGCACGGTTTCGGAGCTGGCGGTGGAGTAAGCCAGCACCAGCTCATCCTTGAAGATTCGCATCAGCTTGATCACCGAGAAACCGAACAGGCGAGCGATCAAGCCCAGCACCATGAAGGCGAAGAAGGCGATGGCGAAGTAAACCAGGAGCACCAGTTTGGCCAGCGGCAGCAGGGAGGCGAAGCCAAAGTTGGCCACGGTCACCGCGATCAGTGCGAAAACGCCGATCGGGGCGTAGCTCATGATCATGTGGGTGACTTTGAACATGCTTTCCGACACGCCCTGGAACATCTTCACCAGCGGGTCGCGCAAGTCGGGTTTGAGGCTCGACAGGCCGAGGCCGAACAACACCGAGAAGAAGATGATCGGCAGCATCTCGCCACGGGCGATGGCCGCGAAGATGTTCGACGGGATCAGGTTGAGGATGGTTTCGATGAACGCGTGTTCATGCTGCACCTCGGCGGCTGTGGCCTGGTACTTGGAAATATCGACGGTACCCAGCGTACTCATGTCGATGCCGGTACCCGGTTGGAACACATTGGCCAGGACCAGGCCGACGACGATGGCAATCGTGGTCACGATTTCGAAGTAGAGGATGGTCTTCAGGCCGATGCTGCCGAGCTTCTTCGCATCGCCGACACCGGCGATACCGACGATCAACGAGGAGACCACGATCGGGATCACGATCATCTTGATCAGACGGATAAAGATATCGCCTGCCGGTTGCAGAACGTTACTGATCCACCAGGCTTTTTCGGCACTGAAATGGTTGAGCAGCGCACCGATTGCAATCCCCAATACCAGACCGATTAGGATCTGCCAGGCGAGGCTAAGCTTTGCCTTCTTCATATCTTTACCCTTACTTGCGTTTGACTCAGGCCGATGCAGGAACTGGCACGCTTGTGGCGTAAAAGTCTTGTGCATCTGCCCCCGTATAAGGTGCCCGGAGCGCTGGATGGTGGCTCTCTGGCAAGCGAAAAAAGGCGCAACTATTCCGATGCAAGGAAGCGACGTCTAATGCCGTAAACGCCTACCCTATGCCGAATCGGCATGAGCTTTTTATAGTGAAACTCGCGTCCCAACCGGTTCGAATACGACATTTCGGCAGGCATAAGTGCCGTGAACCGGCCATCTCAGGGAAGATCGGATGTTTTTTGATCAGTCGGGCGAGGGGTGTTTTTCAAGAAAATCCGCCATGGCGCAGCGAAAATTAAGCGCAAAAGGGCGGTAATATTTCTCGATGTACGGTCGTGCGCGGACCTCCCGAAAAACAGTTTCCAGGGAGCACGGCAACATTTTGAAGGTGAAACGACGAAATGGGGAGGATCGCTCTAATTCAACGCTTTGCACGTAGAAGCTCTTCGCAAGTCCGTCGAGCATCAGTGATCGGCGAACTTGCGTCGCAGCTTTTTGCCTGACCCGGCCCTTGCGCAGGCACCCCATGTACCCGTAGGTCACTCCGCCCCTGAAACAGGCAGAACATCCCGACCCCTTGGTCATGCGTCTACCTTTATCGGGTAGCGCATATGGAAAGAAGCAGTTGGCTTCTTTCATATCTTGAAATCAGTACCAGTTAGGATCTTTCTTCAGCTGTTCCATCAGCAGATCCTGCATACCCTGGTCTGGTTCTCCCAGAAAACGATAATTGGCGTGGCGCGTCGGCGACTTGTCAGCCGGTAATCCCGCAGGCACTTCAACCAGCATAGCGTAGGCATGCTTTTTGTCGAAGCTGACGGAGACTATCAATCGATTATTCAGGCATGTGGACTGCGACTCGCAAAGCGGCCCCACCAGATACTGGTCGCCGTCTTCTTCAACCGCGTTCATTTGCTCGGCAGCGCCGGACAGGTTCATTACCCATTCCGGCAGGCGTTCTTCTTTCTTCACAACGCCTTGCCAGGTCTCACGGTATTGCGGGTCGGCGCTCAAAAGCTCGTTGACCCGCGTCTGGCCATCATTGGCGGCCATGGTCATGGCACTACCGCCCAAGAGCAGGGCGGCTGCCAGTGTCTTGAAGGAAACGCTCATGTTCAGCCTCGACCGCGGCGGCCAAAGAAGAACGAAGCAATGAACATCACCAAGAACACGACAAAGAGAATCTTGGCGATACCCGTGGCGGTGCCCGCGATACCACCGAAGCCCAGTACTGCGGCGATGATGGCAATGATCAAGAATGTGATTGCCCAGCTCAACATGGTGATTCTCCTTACGCTTCTATTTTAGAGGTGATGCTTGTGGTGCTTTATCCCGGCGCAGCCAGCGCGCCAAGCTCTGTAGGTTCAAGCTCTGTCAGTTAGAACACCCAACGTTCCTGACGGGGCATCTCATCCACAGGCTGTGCCTGGTCGACGTCCATCATTCGCATCGGGGCGAGGTCAGCCTGGTTGCTGCTGGCGGCGCTGAAATGGGTCTGGACCGGATGCTCGATCGTCACGCGCGACGCTTCCTGCTGCGAACTCTGCTCCCAACGCTGAAACTGCTGGCCGCCGATCAACGTGATCAACAGCGCCAGAACAGCAAACAGACCTTGCTGGATATGCAGTGGCGAGATACGCATTTGGGCGGCATGTTGGCGACTCATCCTGAAGCTCCTCCCACAGTGTGGTGATCTTGTTTAGGGCGACGATTTGAATGCCCTGGATAAGAGAGTCATTGCAGCCTGCATGCCAGCTTTTCTTAAGAAAAAAAGCTAACAAAATCAATAAGTTAATACCTACGCCAAAATCGGGTCGGACGCATCCTGCACGATGGTCTTTCAGCGGTCGGGCGTAATGCACGATCGATGCATAAGTATTTTCAAGTTTTTTGAATTGCCTGAAGGGCATGGCTGTCAGAAAAATGATCAGTCGTGCGCGTGTAGACCGGCTATCTGATAAAAAAACAACAAAATCAGTCGATTAGCCGTAGGGTAAGCACAGAGCTACCCTGTTGTAGGCAGAATCGACCAGAATCAACCATGCAACTTGCCCGATTTTTCCGGGACTAACCAAGATCATTCACTAAGGAGCGTAGGAAAATGGAATCAGCCACTGAGCACCAAGGCCGCATTCTGCTGGTGGACGATGAGTCCGCCATCCTGCGTACTTTTCGCTACTGCCTTGAAGATGAAGGCTACAGCGTCGCTACGGCCAACAGCGCTGCACAAGCCGACGCGTTATTGCAACGTCAGGTCTTCGACTTGTGTTTCCTCGATTTGCGCCTGGGGGAAGACAATGGTCTCGATGTGTTGGCGCAAATGCGCATCCAGGCGCCGTGGATGCGTGTGGTCATCGTCACCGCGCACTCCGCGGTAGACACGGCAGTGGACGCGATCCAGGCCGGTGCCGCCGATTACCTGGTCAAACCGTGCAGCCCCGACCAACTGCGCCTGGCCACCGCCAAGCAACTGGAAGTGCGACAGCTGTCGGCCCGTCTGGAAGCCCTGGAAGGTGAAGTGCGCAAACCCAAGGATGGCCTGGACTCCCACAGCCCGGCGATGAAAGTGGTGCTCGAAACCGCCCGCCAGGTTGCCAGCACCGATGCCAACATTTTGATTCTTGGCGAGTCCGGTACCGGTAAAGGCGAGCTGTCCCAGGCCATACATGGCTGGAGCAAGCGCGCAAAGAAATCCTGCGTCACGATCAACTGTCCTTCCCTGACTGCCGAACTCATGGAAAGCGAGCTCTTCGGTCACAGCCGTGGTGCCTTCACCGGGGCCAGCGAAAGCACCTTGGGCCGTGTCAATCAGGCCGATGGCGGAACGCTGTTTCTTGACGAGATCGGCGACTTTCCCCTGACATTGCAGCCAAAGTTGCTGCGTTTTATCCAGGACAAGGAATACGAACGCGTCGGCGACCCGGTCACCCGCCGAGCCGATGTGCGAATTCTCGCGGCCACCAACCTCAATCTGGAGGACATGGTCCGTGACGGCCGTTTCCGTGAAGACCTCCTTTATCGCCTGAACGTGATCACCTTGCACCTGCCGCCCTTGCGGGAGCGCAGGGAAGACATCCTGAACCTGGCCGATCGTTTTCTGGCTCGTTTCGTCAAGGAATACGCGCGTCCGGCGCGGGGTTTCAGCGATGCGGCCCGAGAAGCACTGCTCAGCTACCGCTGGCCGGGCAACATCCGCGAGCTGCGGAACGTGGTGGAGCGGGCGAGCATTATCTGTCCGCAAGAGCGGGTAGAGATCAGCCACCTGGGCATGGCCGAAACCCCGGTCAACAACGCGCCTCGTATCGGTGCCGCGTTGAGTCTGGATGAGTTGGAGAAGGCTCATATCGGCGCCGTCCTGGCCACCGCCGACACGCTGGACCAAGCCGCCAAGACGTTGGGCATCGACGCTTCGACGCTGTACCGCAAACGCAAGCAGTACAACCTGTGAGCCCCGCCCGATGAAACTGGCGATGAAGTTGCGCACTCGGCTGTTTCTGAGCATTTCTGCACTGATCACCGTCGCGCTGCTCGGGCTCTTGCTCGGGCTGGTCAGCGTGATGCAAATGGCGGGCACTCAGGAAGCGCTGATCCGGAACAACTTCGTCACCCTCGACCTGGGGCTGAAATTGCGCCAGACCCTTGGCGACCAGTTGATCATCATGCTCAACGAGCATCCGGATCCTGCTGCATTCGAGCAGTCCAGGCAGCACTATTATCGGTTGCTGGATGAAGGCATTGCCCTTACCGATGCCGGCAATGACGTCCAATACGGTTTTGCACAGGCCAAGGCTGACTACCAGCGCTTCATGCAGGCGTACGACCAGACACCAGAAGCGTCGCGCGTGTTGACCGGTACCAGTGAACTCACCGAAAAATTCAATACGCTGCGCAATGGCTTGATCGTCGAGCACAAGCGCGCGCTGGAATACATCAATGTCATCGAGCGCCAGGCCCGGGAGCGGGCGCTGCTGGTGGCCGGTCTGCTTGGGCTGGTGGGGTTGGCGGTGCTGATCATCGGTTTCGTGACCGCGCACGCCATCGCCCGGCGTTTCGGCGAACCGATAGAGGCCTTGGCCCAGGCGGCGGATAACATCGGGCAAGGCAATTTCGAAGTGACCCTGCCTATTTCTTCGGCAGAGGAAATGAACCAGCTGACCAAACGCTTCGGGATCATGGCCGAGGCCCTGCGCGAGCATCAGGCGACCAATATCGACGAGCTGCTCGCCGGTCAGCAGCGTTTACAGGCGGTACTCGACAGCATCGACGACGGGTTGCTGATGATCGACCGCGAAGGGCAGTTGGAACACCTCAACCCCGTGGCACAGCGTCAATTGGGTTGGGACACCGATCGGCTCGGCCAGGGGCTGGGCACCGCGCTGGAGCGCCCCGAGCTTGATGGACAGCTGCAACTGGTGCTGCGCGGCGGGACCCTGGAGCGGGCCCCGGAAGACTTGAGCGTCGAGGTCGATGGTGAGTCGCGATTGTTGACGTATAGCCTGACCCCCGTCAGCCATACCCAGGGCCATATTCTCGGCGCCGTGATGGTGTTGCATGACGTCACCGAGCAGCGTGCATTTGAACGGGTACGCAGCGAGTTCGTGTTGCGCGCTTCCCATGAGTTGCGCACACCGGTCACCGGGATGCATATGGCGTTCGGCCTGTTCCGCGAGCGCGCGCATTTCGCCCAGGACTCCCGTGAAGCCGATCTGCTGGACACCGTGAATGAAGAGATGCAGCGCTTGATGCAGTTGATCAACGACCTGCTGAACTTCTCCCGCTATCAGAACGGATTGCAGAAACTCACCCTGGCGCCGTGTTCCATCGACGATTTGCTGGAGCAGGCTCGGGAACGTTATGCCGGCGTGGCGGTGGAGAAGGGCATCAGCCTGTTGGTGGAAGTGCAGGGCCCATTGCCCTGGCTGCAGGCCGATCAGCCTCAGCTGGACCGGGTGCTCGATAACCTGATCGACAATGCCTTGCGCCATACCGGCACCGACGGGCAGATACGCTTGCAGGCTCGGCGTCATGGGGAGCGGGTGATCATCAGCGTTGAAGACAACGGCGAAGGCATTGCCTACGGCCAGCAGGGGCGGATCTTCGAACCCTTTGTCCAGGTCGGCCGCAAAAAGGGCGGTGCCGGGCTCGGCCTCGCGCTGTGCAAGGAAATCGTGCAGTTGCATGGCGGTCGGATGGGTGTCTATTCGCGGCCGGGGCAGGGCACTCAGTTCTATATGGCGTTGGCGGTGTAAGCGGCTTTCACGCTTCGTCATCCAGGCGTCTGCCCGCCAGCCGGCGGCCACGGGTGATCAGTTCAATGAACTGCACAGCGCTCAACGCATGGGCGAACAGCCAGCCCTGACCATATTTCACCCCTTCGCTGCTCAGAAACGCCGCTTGCGCTTCATGTTCGATGCCCTCGGCAATCACTTTCAGTTGCAGGGCCTGGGCCATGTGAATGATGTGCGGTGCCACGCCACTGCTGGCGGCGTCATGGCCAAGCGCGTCGATAAACGCCTTGTCGATCTTCAGGCAATCCACCGGCAGGGTTTGCAGGTAGGCGAGGCTGCAATAGCCGGTGCCGAAGTCGTCGATCAGTACCTGATGCCCGACATCGCGCAAGGCCTGCAGGTTTTCCCGGGCCACCACCACATCGATCAAGCCCCGTTCGGTGACCTCGAACGCGATCTGCTTGGCCGCGACCCGATGCAACGTCAGCAAGCGCGCCATCACTTGGCCGATACGCGGCACCATGACGTCGCAGGCTGCGAGGTTGACCGAGATGTACAACTGCGGATTGGCCCGCAATAAATGACCAAGCTGCTCAAGCAGGCGCTGCAGGACGAAGTCGGTCATCTGGCGGATCTGGCCGGTGTTTTCGGCCATGGGGATGAACAGGTCGGGGCTGGTCAGGGTGCCATCCGGTCTGCGCCAGCGGAGCAAGGCTTCTGCCCCGACACAATTGCGGCTGTCGAGGTCGAAAATCGGTTGATACAACACCTGCAACTCGCCTCGCCGAATGGCGCCAGTCAGTTCGGCATCCATCGACTGTCGCTGCTTGACCAGCAGGAACACCAGAAAACCCACGCAGATGCCCAGCGCCAGGCTGGCTGGCAACAGCCACCACCAGACCGCAGGCACGTGCATGCCGGTACGCGGCGTTATAAGTACAAGCTGGTATTCCGGATTGTTGGTGGGCATGCGGTAAATCAAGCGTGTGTGCGTGACTTGCAGCGCATCGGGACTTTTCGGGGGCCAGGGTTCGGTCGGTGGCCAGGCCTGCGACACACCCAGTACCGGAATCGCCCGCGTGCCGTGGTCGAGTACCACCAACAGGCTGCTTCCGGGCGACAGGTCGACCATATCAGTCAAATGCCCGCGGGAGGTCGCGACGCGAAAATTACCGCGCCCGAGCATCAGCGCGGCACGGTTTTCATCAGGCTCGGTGGTGGTGTTCAGCCAATAGCTATAGGTGGGGCCCTTGATATCCGGCGGCCGTAGCAGCGACAGCCCTTCCTGGCGGGGTCGGTTGGAGCAGATCCGCGAGTCGTCCCGATAAGCCGCTTCGTAAACGAAACGGTAATTGAAACTGACTTGCTGCAAGGTCGCGATCATCTCGTCGTCGCAGCCCCGCAGCGGCTGCGCTTCGAGGTCGTCGAGGCTTTCACGCAACTGGCCGAACAGCTGCTCCAGACGGGCCAGGAAGCGTTCGCCCTGGGCGTTCATTTCCTCGCTTTCGCTTTGCTCGACTTGATGCATGGCCACAAACAGACTGCCTGTCATTAGCAGGGTTGCGCTCAAGGCAGCAGCCAACATCGCCAAAAACCAAGGGCGATAGAACCATCGACGTAATGTCTCTTTAGCAGCAGGCATTGGGTACATCCGAAGAATTACCAATGAGTTATAGCTGCTGATTGAGAAAAAGCTCTTACCGTCGGGCGGGCGTCATTATTTTGTCTGATTCAAAACGTGTAAAAGTGCCGCGGTTTGCGCATCCGGGGTGCCGTCGAAGCGGGTCGGTCGGAAGTGCATCTGGAAGGCCGCAATCACATGGCGCGTCGCGACATCCAGTTCGCCGGTTTGCGGCGTGGGGTAACCCAGGCGGGCCAGCTGCGCCTGATACCAACCAATGCTTGGCAACTGGACGCCGAACTGCACTTGCTGGCGCGCCACGGCCTGCTCGTTTGGCCAGACGCCCAAACCTTCGGCTGCCAGGCGTTTCCAGGGGAACAGCGGTCCCGGATCAAGCTTGCGCAACGGTGCGATGTCGCTATGACCGATGATGTTGCGCGGGCTGATGGCGTAGCGCTTGCTGATGTCCTTGAGCAACACAATCAGCGACTGCACCTGGGCTTCGCTGTAGGGATACCAGAGACGCTCCCCGTTTGGCGTGTCCTTGAAGCCGGGATTGACGATTTCGATGCCCAGGGAACTGGAGTTCAACCAGGTCCGACCTTGCCACTCGCTTTCGCCGGCGTGCCAGGCCCGCAGGTTTTCATCCATCAGCTTAAAGATGGTGGCGTTTTTGTCATCACCAATCAGGTAATGGCTGCTGACTTCGCCATGGGTCAGCAACTGCAGCGAGCGCTCCTGCGATGCGGAGGTGTAATGCACCACCACGAACTGGATGCGGCTGTCGTGATTGACCGAGGCATGACTGGTGTCGAGCCGGGGGCCGCTGGCACAACCGGCCAACAGAGCCAGCGAGGCGAGGAAAGCAAAAAATTTCATGGCAGGAGGCAATACACGCAAGACAATAATGCAACAGTGTAACGTACTGCTTTGCGCACAGACGGGCGGCACGCTGATTTAAACAAATTGGAACAATTGGTCCTAACCGATTTGCACCTGGTTCCGTCCAGCGTGTTTCGCCTTGTATAGCGCCTGATCGGCCCTTTTCAGCACCAGATCGCTGTGTTCGCCGGCTTTGAACTCGGTTAGCCCGATGGAAAGGGTGATAGTCACCGGCTCGCCCTTGAAGTGGAAAGGACAGGCTTCGATGGCGGTTCGCAGATTTTCCAGCAGTTTCACGCCGGTCCCCACACCCGTTGCGGGCATCAGCAAAACAAATTCTTCACCGCCGAAGCGCGCAATGAAATCTGTCCCGCGAAGGCGCTTGCGCAGCACGCCGGCGATGATTTTCAGCACTTTGTCGCCCGCCAGATGGCCATAGTTGTCGTTGATGCGTTTGAAATGGTCGAGGTCAAGCATGGCCAGCGACAAGGTATTGCCCTGTTGTTGCCACAGGCTGATTTCATGGTCGAGCCGTTCGCTCCAGGCCGCCCGATTGGGCAGACCGGTCAGCGGGTCGATCAAGGCTTTCTGGCGCTGCTCCTCGAGGTGTTCGCGAAAGCCCAGAGCTTCCTGTTCCATGTGGGCAACCCGTTCGGCCAGGCTGTGCAGGCGGCCGGCCATCTCTTGCTCACGCTCGTCGCGCTGCTTGCGGTGCTGTTCCATGGTATCGAGCAGGCCTTCGAGATGGTTTTCCAGGACGTGCTTGAGATCGCCCAGGTCGGCCGCTTCGTGCATGCTGCTCTGTAAGCCGTCGACCTGTTCGCGGATCTGCGTATCCATTACCTGCGCGGCAAAACGGCTGTCGGCATGCCCGGCGCTGGCGGCTTGCAGATTGCTCTGGAACGACTCCAGGCGCTCGTTCAAGCGCTGCAAGTACGTTTCGAATTCGTGTTGGCCGCTGTCGGAAATCGCCAACATCAAGGTTGCCAGATCGTCGAGGATCGGCAGCAGTTCGTACCAGTTCAGCCCGTTTTGCAGACGCTCACGCATCGATTCGGCTTGCGGGCGGTGACGCTCGGGCAACGTCAGGTCGTCGAGCAACCCCAGCAGCGTGTCTTCGATATGCCTGGCCACCGAGCTGTAGGACGGCTCCGGGGAGTCCGGCAGCGCATAAAGCATGTCGTGCTCGCTGAGGTGCGGATCGGCGACGGCCAGGGCAGAAGGGGGTGGCGGGGTATCGGGAGGTTCCGCGATAGTCGGCTCGTGGGGGTCGCAGGTCGCTTCAGCCTCAATTGCCGGGGCGACCAGGGGTGTTGCCGGCACTTCGGGTTGTTCGATATCCCCTTGAGTACGCACCTCGGCTTCCTGCTGCGGCTCAATGATAGGCAGGGCATGGGTCTGCGGGGTGGAGGGCTCCACTGTGTTGGCTGATGCCTGGATCTTTTGCGGTTCGATGACGGCCACGGCAGCGACGGGTCGCGCCACAGGCACCTCGGCGACGGCAGAAGCGAGACTGACAGTTGTAGCTGACCGTGTCGCGGCAATCGGCGCCGAGACGGCTTTGGCAGGCTGCACGGTGGGTGCCTGCGCTGTGAGAGCGACCACGGGCGCTGCGTCATCCGCTTCACGGTGACCGAACAGCCGCTGCAACAGGCCGGGGCGACCGGGCTCTGCCGGGCTTTCAAGCTGACTCAGGGCTTTGGCTTGCAGGCTGCTCAGTTCGCTGAGCAGTAACGGAATCTCACGCACCTGACTGACGCGTGCGTCCAAGCGTTTGGCGAACTCCTTGAGGGGGCGGCTGACTTCCCGGGGCAGCGGCAATGTTTGCAGTTGCGCGACTAATGCGGTCAGTGCGGCACTGGTCTGATTGACCCGGGTTTCGCGGCGTTGTTCAGAGTCGAGCACGGCTTTCTCCAGCCGTGGCAGCAGGGCCGCCAGGCCGGCGTCCATGTCATTGGTGCGTATGACTTCGCGCATTTGCTTCATGCACTCGTCAACCGAGCGGTCGGTGCCCTCGGCCGCCAACGTGCTGCGCACCAGGCCACGACACAACAAGTCGAGCCGGGCATCCCATCGACGCTCGAGCTTTTCCTGTTGTTCGATGCTTTTGAGGTACTTTTCTTTCCAGCGCTGTGTTTCGTCGCTCATTCATGGGGTCCGCGATGGGCAGAACTCAACGCGGGCAATGCATCGGCCGTGAGCGAACCCGGCAGACGAATCTCTACCGCGACCGGCAGGTGATCGGAAATGGGTTGTGCCAGCACCTCGACCTTTTCCAGGGTCAGGGTCGGGCTGAGCAGAATATGGTCCAGGCAGCGTTGCGGGCGCCAACTGGGGAAGGTCGCTTCCAGCTGTGGTGCGAGCAGGCCGAGGTCGCGCAACGGCGAATTTTGCAGCAAGTCACTGGCATGGGTATTCATGTCGCCCATCAGCACCTGGTGTTTATAACCCCCGATCAACTCGCGAATGTAAGCCAGTTGCATGCTGCGGGCGCGGGCACCCAGTGCCAGGTGCATCATGACCACCACCAGCGCTTCCGGACCTTCGCCGAAACGGACCAGGATCGCGCCGCGACCCTTGGGGCCCGGCAACGGATGGTCTTCAATCGCCCACGGGCGCAGGCGGCTGAGCACGCCATTGCTGTGCTGGCCGAGGCGACCGAGGTTGCGATTGAGTTGTTGATACCAGTAAGGGAACGCACCGAGCTGAGCCAGGTGCTCGACCTGATTGACGTAGCCGGATCGCAGGCTGCCGCCGTCGACTTCCTGCAGGGCGACCAGATCGAAGTCGCCCAGCAGATTGCCGATTTTTTGCAGATTGTTGGCACGCCCGGTGTGCGGCAACAGATGTTGCCAGCCGCGGGTCAGGTAATGCCGGTACCGCTCGGTACTGATGCCGACCTGGATATTGAAACTGAGCAAGCGCAGGCGACTGTCAGCGGGCAGCCCCGTCGATTCCAGGTGATGTTCGTTGACCCGCGGATCATGCAGGCCAACGACGCGTTCAGTACCCCAGCGGCGCATGGCAGGCCCCGCGCTTAGTTGGCGGCAGCCTTGTTAGCCGCTCGCTCTTTGTCGATCAGTTTGTCGGCCAGTTGCAATGCCTGCTCGGCGCCGCCGGCAGAGCCTACGTCGAAGCGATACTTGCCGTTGACGATCATGGTTGGAACGCCGGTGATTTCATATTTTTTGGCCAGGTCAGTGGCTTTGACGATCTGGCCCTTGATCGCGAAGGAGTCGAAGGTGGCCAGGAACTTGTCCTTGTCTACGCCCTGGGTGGCCAGGAAGTCTGCCATTTCATTCTTGTCGACCAGCTTCTTGTGTTCTTTCTGGATGGCGTTGAATACCGCAGCGTGCACCTTGTCTTCGACGCCCATGGCTTCAAGGGTCAGGAACAGCTGGCCGTGTGCGTTCCACGGGCCACCGAACATGGCTGGAATGCGCACGAAGTTCACGTCGGAAGGCAATTTCTCAACCCAAGGGTTGATCACCGGTTCGAAAGCATAGCAATGCGGGCAGCCGTACCAGAACAGCTCCACCACTTCGATCTTGCCCGGCACGGCAACCGGAACTGGATTGCTCAGTTCAACATAGGGTGCTGCGGGTGCTTCGGCGGCTTGGGCGGTCATGCCGAACAGGCTGGCAGCGACGAATGCGGCGCTGATGATCAGATTACGCATGCTTTACTCCTGGACAAATGGGGTCGCCTCGCGCGACCTGTCTTCAGACAGGTCATGGCGGGCTTGAGTTCTGTAGTGTAACGGCAGCGGCCACAAAAAAGGGCGGCCAAGGCCACCCTTTTTATGCTCGCATCGACAGATTAATCGAGCGTTAACGTTGCAAGAGATGTGCATCCCGCGCAACGTTCGCTCGGCGGTCTCAGTGCAAGCCTTGAATGTAGCTGGAGACTGCAGCGATATCTTCGTCGCTCAGCTTTTTGGCGATGCTTTGCATCGGTTTGGTATCGCCATCGTTGGCCCGACCGCCTTCTTCCTTGCGGAAATCGGTCAGTTGCTTGGCAATATACTGAGCATGCTGCCCGCCGAGGTGGGGGAAGCCGGCCGCTGCGTTGCCCTTGCCGTCTGGCGAGTGGCAGCCGGTGCAGGATGGCAGGCCCTTGGCCAGGTCACCGCCGCGGAACAAGGCTTCACCGCGAGACACGACTTTCGGGTCGGCGGCGCCAACGCTGCCTTTCTGGCTGGCGAAGTAGGCGGAGATATCGGCCAGGTCCTGATCGCTCAGGTTGGTCAGCAGGCCGGTCATTTCCAGTACCGTGCGTTTGCCGGACTTGATGTCGTGCAACTGCTTGTTCAGATAACGTTCGCCCTGGCCCGCCAGTTTCGGAAAGTTAGGCGCCATGCTGTTGCCATCCGGGCCATGACAGGCGCCACATACTGCGGCTTTCGCCTGACCAGCAGTTGCATCACCTGCAGCATGGGCTACGCCGGAGATCCCCACGGTCAACAGCAGACTCACGATCAATTTGTTCATCAGCTAATCCAACTACGGCTAAGGGTTAAAGAGTTATGGACCGGAATCACTCGCTCATCCACTGGATGATGGCTCGATAATCCTCGGCACTGCAGTCCATGCACAAACCACGCGGCGGCATCGCCTTGAAACCCTGGGTCACGTGTTGCACCAGCGTCTCCATACCTTTCGCCAACCTCGGCGTCCAAGCTTCCTGATCGCCCTTCTTGGGCGCCATGGGTAGTTGGCCGGAATGACAGGCACCACAAACACGGTTGTACACAGCTTCCGGATCCTGTGTAGCCTGAGCGCTGTAAAGCGGCATCAAGACACCGGCAGCTAGCAGCCATTTCGTCATAAAACGACCTTTTCAGGGTTGAGAGCGTTTTGCGTTCTAATGCGCAATCAAGGTCAATCGCCCTCGTGAACTTCATCCTACGCTGGGACAAAGCGCACACAAAATCTGCGGCATTATATACTGGCGTCACTGAAACGGAAACGACACCGCTTGCCGCGTCCATTCCCGGCGCCGCCCACATCGGAAATCCCATGCAATTCAAGAACCCCATCCTCGGCCTGTGCCAACAGTCCACCTTCATGCTCAGCGCTGCCAAAGTCGATCAATGTCCCGACGACGAAGGCTTTGAAGTGGCCTTCGCCGGGCGTTCCAACGCCGGCAAGTCCAGCGCGCTGAACACCCTGACGCACGCCAGCCTGGCGCGAACCTCGAAAACCCCGGGGCGCACACAGCTGTTGAACTTCTTCAAGCTAGACGATGAACGCCGTCTGGTCGACCTTCCGGGTTACGGTTACGCAAAAGTACCGATCCCGTTGAAGCTGCACTGGCAGCGTCACCTGGAAGCCTATCTGGGTGGCCGCGAAAGTTTGAAGGGTCTGATTCTGATGATGGATATCCGTCATCCAATGACCGATTTCGACCTGCTGATGCTCGACTGGGCCGTCGCCGCCGGCATGCCGATGCACATTCTGCTGACCAAAGCGGACAAGCTGACCTACGGCGCAGCAAAAAACACGCTGCTCAAGGTTCAGGCGGACATTCGTAAAGGTTGGGGCGATGCCGTGTCGATTCAGCTGTTTTCCGCGCCGAAACGCCTCGGCCTGGAAGACGCCTACACTGTGTTGGCAGGCTGGATGGAACTGGCGGACAAGGGCGCCGAGACTGCCGAGTAAGGTTGCCAGGTTAAATCGCGGGCAAAAAAAACCCCGGACTTCTATGGGGAGGGGGAAGTTCCGGGGTTCAAGTTCCGGACCGTTAGGGCGGGGTCCAGATATCTGCCAACACTTAACACAACATAGGAGCATCGAAAGGCTTCACCAGCCATTCAGTAAATCTGAGTGGCATTTCACGGGTTTAGTTCCTGAAGCGGTAAAAAACCATTGGAAATAAGCCCGCGCATTTTCCGATCTATGGTCCCCTGAAGGAGCCGGCTTGCTGGCGAAGGCGTTTTCATTGGCGCTGCAAGACTCGAGGCCGCCTTCGCTGGCAAGCCAGCTCCTACAGAACGCAGCGATCTTAAGACCATCGCAAGCAAGCTTGCTCCTACAGACAGAATGGGGCGACCTAGTGCGCCTCATCCCAGTTATTGCCGACACCCACCTCGACCAGCAGCGGCACATCCAGTTGCGCGGCCCCGCTCATGTGCACGCGAATTTCCTCACACACCTGGTCGACCAGGTCTTCACGCACCTCAAGCACCAATTCATCGTGCACCTGCAGGATGACTTTGGCGTCGAGGCCTGACGAGGTCAGCCAGTTGTCCACGGCGACCATGGCTTTCTTGATGATGTCCGCCGCGGTGCCCTGCATCGGCGCGTTGATCGCCGTGCGCTCGGCGCCTTTGCGCAGGGCCGGGTTTTTCGCGTTGATTTCCGGCAGGTACAGACGACGACCGAAGATGGTTTCGACAAAACCCTGCTCGGCGGCCTGGGCGCGGGTGCGCTCCATGTACGCCAGCACGCCGGGATATCGGGTGAAGTAGCGGTCGATATAAGCCTGGGACTGCTTGCGATCGACGCCAATCTGCTTGGCCAGGCCAAAGGCGCTCATGCCGTAGATCAAACCGAAGTTGATGGCCTTGGCGCTACGCCGTTGGTCGGTGGTGACCGCGTCCAGCTCAACGCCGAAGACTTCTGCCGCGGTGGCCTTATGCACGTCCAGGTCGTTGCGGAAGGCGTACAGCAAGCCTTCGTCCTTGGCCAGGTGAGCCATGATCCGCAGTTCGATCTGCGAATAGTCCGCGGCCAGCAGTTTGTAGCCTTTTGGCGCGACGAACGCCTGGCGAATCCGCCGGCCTTCAGCGGTACGGATCGGAATGTTCTGCAGGTTTGGATCGATCGACGACAAGCGTCCGGTGGCGGCGACGGCTTGCTGATAAGACGTATGGATGCGGCCGGTGCGAGCATTGATCTGCTCTGGCAAACGGTCGGTGTAGGTGCTTTTGAGTTTGCTCAGCGAGCGGTACTGCATCAGCACCTTGGGCAACGGGTAATCCTGTTCGGCCAGTTCGGCCAACACCGCTTCGGCCGTCGAGGCCTGGCCCTTGGCGGTTTTGCTGAGCACCGGCAAACCGAGCTTTTCGTAAAGGATCACCCCCAGTTGTTTCGGCGAGCCGAGGTTGAACTCTTCACCTGCGATGGCGAAGGCCTCGCGCTCCAGGGCGACCAGTTTCTCGCCCAACTCGACGCTCTGGATGCCCAGCAGGTTGGCGTCCACGAGCGCGCCCTGGCGTTCGATACGGGCCAGTACCGGCATCAGCGGCATTTCAATCTCGTTCAGCACTTTGCCCAGGCTTGGGGTGGCGGCCAGCTTTTCCTGCAACGCCAGGTGCAGGCGGAAGGTGACATCGGCATCTTCGGCGGCATAGGGACCCGCCAGCTCAAGCGAAATCTGGTCAAAGGTCAGCTGCTTGACGCCTTTGCCCGCGATCTCGTGAATGTCGGTCTTGCTTTGGCCCAGATACTTGAGCGCCAGGCTGTCCATGTCGTGACGGGTGGCCGTCGAGTCGAGTACGTAAGACTCGAGCATGGTGTCGTAGGCGATACCCCGGACAATGATCCCGTTGCTCTGATCGCCACCGATGGCGCAATTGGCCAGGATGTTGGTTTCGAACTTGGCGTGCTGGCCGACTTTCAGTTTATTCGGGTTTTCCAGCAGCGGCTTCAGCGCCAGCAGCACCGTGTCGCGATCCAGTTGTTCCGGCACGCCCATGTAGGAATGGGTCAGCGGAATGTAGGCTGCTTCGTTGGCTGCGACGGAAAACGACAGGCCTACCAGTTGCGAGTGCTGGGCATCGGTGCCATTGGTCTCGGTGACGAAGGCGATCAGCGGTGCCTTGGCGAGTTTGTCCAGCCAGGCTTCGAAGCGTTTCTGGTCGAGGATGGTTTCGTATTTCGCCGCGACGGCGCCCGGCTGCTCTTCAACGACCTCGACAAGGTCCTGGCCCGAACGCTTGGCGTCGCGCTGGTTCTCGTCGAACCAGCTCTTGAATTCCAGCAGGGTGTAAAGCTCGGCGAGTTTGTCGTGGTCCGGCTTGCCCATTTGCAAGTCGTCCAGGCCGACATCCAGCGGTACGTCGATCTTGATCGTCGCCAGCCGGTAGGAAAGAAACGCCATCTCCTTGTGTTCTTCAAGCTTGGCCGGCAGGGTCTTGGCCCCGCGAATCGGCAGGGTCGGCACGATATCGAGCTGCGCGTAAAGCTCGGTCAGGCCGCCGTTCACACCGACCAGCAGCCCGGAAGCGGTCTTCGGGCCGATGCCCGGAACGCCCGGAATGTTGTCGGACGAATCGCCCATCAATGCCAGATAATCGATGATCTGCTCGGGAGCGACGCCGAATTTCTCCTTCACGCCCTCCACGTCCAGCGCGCTACCGGTCATGGTATTGACCAAGGTAATGTGCCCGTCGACCAGTTGCGCCATGTCCTTGTCGCCGGTGGAGATCACCACCGGGCGGTCGGCGGCCGCACTGCTGCGGGCCAGGGTGCCGATCACGTCGTCCGCTTCGACGTTGTCCACGCACAGCAATGGAAAGCCCAGGGCCTTGACGCTGGCGTGCAGTGGCTCGATCTGGACGCGCATGTCGTCGGGCATGCTCGGACGGTTGGCCTTGTATTCGGCGAACATTTCGTCGCGGAATGTCCCGCCCTTGGCGTCGAACACCACGGCGAACGGGCTGTCCGGGTACTGCTTGCGCAGACTCTTGAGCATGTTCAACACGCCTTTGACCGCACCGGTCGGCAGGCCTTTGGACGTGGTGAGCGGTGGCAGGGCGTGAAACGCGCGGTACAGGTAAGAAGAACCGTCCACCAGGACGAGGGGGGCTTGGCTCATGAGCAGGATCAACCTTTTCGGCGGGTCCGGCGCTAGAATAGCGGGACCGTTGACGACAAAGGGACAAGGTTATCATGCGCACACTAAATCGCTTGCTGTTGGCTGGCTTGTTTGCAACCGTTCCGTTCGCCGTCATGGCGGCGGATGATGCGCCGACTCCGGAGCCAGAAGTCACGATCCGCACGGAAGGGGACAAGCTCATTCAGGAATACCGCCAAAACGGTTTCCTGTACGCGATCAAGGTCACGCCGAAGGGCGCACCACCGTATTTTCTGGTGCGCGCGGACGGTACAGATGCAAACTTCATCCGCTCGGATCAGCCCGATATGCTGATTCCGTCGTGGAAGATCTTCGAGTGGAAATAGTTTCCTAATTTCAATCGGCGCTGGCTCAAGTGGCAGCGCCCGTACTGGCAGTTTTAACCATGTCTGTGTTTACCCCGCTGGCTCGGCCCGAGCTGGAAACCTTTCTCGCCCCATACGGGCTCGGCCGCCTGCTCGACTTTCAGGGGATTGCCGCCGGTAGCGAAAACACCAATTTCTTTATCAGCCTGGAGCAGGGCGAATTTGTCCTGACCCTGGTTGAGCGCGGTCCCGTTCAGGAAATGCCGTTCTTCATCGAACTGCTCGATGTGCTGCACGACGCCGACTTGCCGGTGCCCTACGCGCTGCGCACTACTGATGGCGTGGCCTTGCGCGAGCTGGCGGGCAAACCGGCGCTGTTGCAACCGCGCCTCGCCGGCAAGCACATCAAGCAGGCCAACGCCCAGCATTGCGCTCAGGTCGGCGAGCTGCTGGCGCATCTGCACCTGGCGACCCGGGCCAACATGATCAAGCGCAAGACCGATCGCGGCCTGGACTGGATGCAGGAGGAGGGCACGCAGCTGCTTTCTCACCTGAATGCCGGGCAGAGCGAGCTGTTGCAGCGGGCGCTCGACGAAATCACCCAGCAGAAAACCAAAATTCTGGCCCTGCCGCGCGCCAACATCCACGCCGACCTGTTTCGCGACAACGCGATGTTTGAAGGCACGCACCTGACCGGTTTGATCGACTTCTACAACGCCTGCTCGGGGCCGATGCTCTACGACGTGGCGATTGCCTTGAATGACTGGTGTTCGGACGAGGACGGGAAGATCGACGGGCCGCGGGCGCGGGCGTTGCTGGGCGCTTATGCTGCGTTGCGGCCGTTCACCGCTGCAGAAGCCGAACTGTGGCCGACCCTGTTGCGGGTGGCGTGTGTGCGGTTCTGGTTGTCGCGGTTGATCGCGGCCGAGTCGTTTGCCGGGCAGGATGTGTTGATTCACGATCCGATGGAGTTTGAGCAGCGGCTGGCGCAGCGGCAGAAGATCAATACACCGTTGCCTTTCGCGCTCTAAAAGCTAAAAGCTTCGCGAGCAAGCCCGCTCCCACAGGTGTTGTGTCGTTCACAAATTTGGCGAACGACACAACACCTGTGGGAGCGGCTTGCTCGCGAATGGGGGCGACACAGTTTTGAGTTACAACGACTCCAGGCACCCCGCCAAATCATTCCCCAGCTTCTCCAGCATCTGCTCATACCCCTGAGCGGTCGCCGGGGTGTATCCGCCCAGCGCATCCAGCTCCGCCAGTTTCACCGGCAAGCCGGCCACCAGGGTTTCCGCCAGCCGCGGACGCAGCGGTGGTTCGCTGAACACGCAGGTCTTGCCGACTTCCTGCAATCGCGTGCGCATCGCCGCGACGTGCTGGGCGCCAGGCTGCACTTCGGCAGCGACGCTGAACACGCCGGCATGCTTGAGGCCATAGGCGTCTTCGAAGTAGTCGAAGGCTTCGTGGAACACGAAGTAAGGCTTGCCTTCAATGGCGGCCAGACGTTTCTTCAAGCGCAGATCCAGTGCGTCCAGGCGTTCATCGAAGGCCTTGAGATTGCTCTGGTAGCGGGCCGCATTGGCCGGGTCGGCAACACTCAGGTCGGCGGCCATTTTCGCCGCGATCACGCGTGCGTTGACTGGCGATAACCACAGATGCGCATCCAGACTGCCGGGGCGGTGATCGTGGTCATGCTCGTCGGCTTCTTCGGCGTGGGAGTGGTTATCTTCGGCGAAACGGCGCAGTTTCAGGCCAGGCATATCTTGTACGGCGACGCTGGGCAGCGTGCGACCGTTCAGCACGCGAGGCAGGAAACCTTCCATGTCCGGACCGATCCAGTACAGCAGATCCACCGATTGCACCTTCCGTACGTCGGATGGGCGCAAGGCATAGTTATGCGGCGAGGCACCGGGGGGCAGCAGCACTTCGGGAATGGCCACGCCATCCTGCACTGCCGCGGCGATCAGCTGCAGGGGCTTGATGCTGGTAAGGACTTTGACGTCGGCTTGCGCCGAACCGATCAGCAGTAAAGTTGCGATAAATGCGACAAAGATAGAAAAAAGTCGGGACACGATGACCACTCGAAGAGGCGAGAACGGGTAACATAATAACGTCTCTCACAAAACTCGTCGCCGCTCATGCCTATAACACCGATCGCCAGCCGTCCCCACGACCACTCTCACTGCGTTCATAGCGCACTGTCTGAGGCCGATGCCCTGTGCACACGTCAGGGGCTGCGCCTGACCGCCTTGCGTCGGCGGGTGCTGGAACTGGTGTGGCAAAGCCACAAGCCATTGGGCGCCTACGACATACTCGCGGTGCTCAGCGAGCAGGATGGCCGCCGCGCCGCGCCACCGACGGTGTACCGCGCGCTGGATTTCCTGCTGGAAAACGGCCTCGTCCACCGCATTTCCTCATTGAACTCTTTCGTCGGCTGCAACCACCCGGGACATGCTCACCAAGGTCAGTTCCTGATCTGCCGCGAATGCCATGCCGCCATCGAGCTTGAACAAGCCTCCATCAGCGACGCGATCATCGGCAGCGCCAAAGAGGTCGGGTTCGTCGTCGAAGGCCAGACTGTGGAAGTGGTCGGTCTCTGTTCGGGTTGCCAGGGGGCTTGATGAGCAACGCGCTGATCCGCCTCGAACAGGTTTGCGTCACCTTCGCCGGGCAAAACGTGCTGGATAACATCGAGCTGAGCGTCGTGCCGGGGCAGATCGTGACCCTGATCGGCCCCAATGGCGCTGGCAAGACCACCTTGGTGCGCGCCGTGCTGGGCCTGCTGAAGCCGGACAGCGGCAGCGTCTGGCGCAAGCCGAAACTGCGGGTCGGCTACATGCCGCAAAAACTGCATGTCGATCCGACGCTGCCGCTGTCCGTGCTGCGCTTCTTGCGCCTGGTGCCGGGAGTGGATCGTGCCCGAGCCCTGGCCGCGCTCAAGGAGGTCGGGGCCGAGCAGGTCATCGATAGCCCGGTGCAAAGTGTTTCCGGCGGTGAAATGCAGCGCGTGCTGCTGGCCCGGGCATTGCTGCGCGAGCCGGAACTGCTGGTACTCGATGAGCCGGTACAAGGCGTGGACGTGGCCGGTCAGGCCGAGCTTTACAGCCTGATTACCCGATTGCGCGACCGTCACGGTTGCGGGGTGTTGATGGTGTCCCATGACTTGCATCTGGTGATGAGCACCACCGACCAGGTGGTCTGCCTCAATCGTCACGTCTGCTGTTCCGGGCATCCCGAGCAGGTCAGCGGCGACCCGGCGTTCGTCGAGCTGTTCGGCAAGAACGCGCAGAGCCTGGCGATTTATCACCACCATCACGATCACGCCCATGACCTGCATGGTTCGGTGGTCAGCGCGGGCCCGGCGGCCTCTACCCACGTTCACGGAGATAGCTGCAAGCATGGCTGATTTTCTGCTTTACGCCCTGCTTGCAGGTCTGGCCCTGGCCCTGGTCGCAGGCCCGCTGGGTTCGTTCGTGGTCTGGCGGCGCATGGCCTATTTTGGCGACACCCTGTCCCATGCCGCATTGCTCGGCGTGGCGCTGGGCTTTTTGCTGGATGTTAGCCCGACTGTTGCGGTCACCGTGGGCTGTCTGTTGTTGGCCGTGTTGCTGGTGACCTTGCAACAGCGCCAACCGCTGGCGTCCGACACGCTGTTGGGAATTCTCGCCCCCAGCACCCTCTCTCTGGGCCTGGTGGTACTAAGCTTCATGCATGAAGTGCGGATCGACCTGATGGCCTATCTATTCGGCGACCTGCTGGCGATCAGTCCCACCGACCTGGCCTGGATACTCGGCGGCAGTGCGGGGGTGCTGGCCTTGCTGGTGACGTTGTGGCGGCCAATGCTGGCGATCACGGTCCATGAAGAGCTGGCCAAGGTGGAAGGTTTGCCGGTCGCAGCGTTGCGCCTGGCCCTGATGCTGTTGATCGCGGTAGTGATTGCGGTGGCGATGAAGATCGTCGGTGTATTGTTGATTACTTCGCTGCTGATCATCCCGGCGGCTGCGGCACAGCGTCACGCCCGGTCACCGGAGCAGATGGCGCTGGGCGCGAGCCTGCTGGGCATGCTCGCGGTCTGCGGCGGGCTGGCACTTTCATGGTTCAAGGACACGCCGGCGGGCCCGTCGATTGTGGTGGCTGCCGCCGCACTGTTTCTGCTGAGTTTTGTCCTGCCCCGTCGAGGGGTGTAGACTTGCTCGTTTTTTGCGCAAATAGAGAGTCGCAGGAATGAAGCCGTTCGCCTCCCGTTATCTGCTCCTTGTCGCATTTTCTCTGCTGCTGGGCGCTTGCCAAAGCACGCCACCGGCGGCCACCGAGCCTGCCGATGCACGGGCAACGGCCATTGCACAGCTGGAACAAAGCCTCGCCAGCAGCGAATTGGCGACCGCGGAAGGTCAACTGGCCACCTTGCAGGCCGAGTCGCCCAACGATCAATCCCTTGAGCAATATCAGCGGCAACTGGCCGAAGCTTATCTGCGCCGTAGCCAGATCGTGCTGCAAAAAGGTGATGTGAACGCGGCCGCCACTGCCCTGAGCCGCGCCCGGGCGTTGATGCCCAAGGCTCCGGCGCTGACCGGCGGGGTCAACAACGCGATCGTCAATGCGCGCAAAGCCGAGCTGGACAGGGCTGAAGCGGCGCTTATGGCGGCCGAAGCCAAGCCGCAGGCCAAAGTCATCGACCCGACGGCCGAAAGCACCACGGTGGCGTTGAACCTGACGGATATGGCCAAGCTTCGCCGGCAACTGGACGCTATCGCCGCCGATGTGGTGAATTATCAGTGTGACGTGAGCATTCAGGCGCCGCGCACCCAGGATTATCCCTGGTTGGCGACCTTGCTGACCAAGCGGGTGAAGAAGCTGGATTCGGAGTTTGATCTGAATCTGGAAAAGCAGATTTTGCGTAACATTCCGGCGCAGATCGTTCTAAGTCCGCGTAAGCCCTAAAAAGCATCGCGGGCAAGCCCGCTCCCACAGGTTCAGTGTCGTTCACAACGTTGGTTAACGACACAAATCCTGTGGAAACGAGGCTTGCCCGCGAAGGCGCCCCCCTATTGACACAAAACCTTAAGCCGGAATCCCCTTGGCCTTAGGTTCCCGATCCCACACGCGATGCTGCCCGATCGCAGCAAAAAACGGCTTGGTCAACTTCGCGGCGTCCGTCCCCACGATCAACCCCGCATCAACCTCCAGCTTCAACAGATCCAGCAACTGTTTCGCCTCCCCGTGCAACGCGATGGCCTTCAAGTGTTTGTAAGCCTCAAGCAGGTAATGCAGCGCCACGCCATCGGTGCTCAACGCCTTGATCGACGCCGCGCCACCGGGCACGAATACCGCGTCGAACGCGATGGATGGCAGGCCTTCCATCGACGCATCCACGGGCAGCGCCTTGCCATCGGCCGTTGTCACGGGCGCCGAGGTAGGGCCGAGCAGTTTGGCGTGGGCACCTTCGGCTTTCAGCGCTTTCTTCATCGCATCGATCGCGGCACCGTCGACACCGTTGGCCGCCAGAATCGCCACTTTACGCGTCTTGATATCGCCCGGCAGCAAGTTGGCCTGGCTCAAGGCCGGCGAGCGATCCAGAGATATTTTCGGCACATCGACCGTGCCGGCTTTCGGCGCTGGCAGGCCGAGGTTCTGTGCGACGCGCCCGGCCAGTTCCAGGTCGATGTTGGCGAGGATCTCATTCACCTCGCGTGCGCGGATGTGCTCACGCTCGACCTTGCCCAGCTCAAAGCTGTAAGCGGCAATGATGTGCTCCTGCTCGTGCTTGCTCATGCTGTGAAAGAACAGCCGCGCCTGGGAGAAGTGGTCGCCGAAGGACTCGCTGCGTTGGCGAATCTTGTTCGCATCGATGCGCTCCGGATGGGTCTCGAAGCCACCATTTTGTGCGGCGGGCGGGGTTTCTTTCGGCCAGCCGCCGTCAATGGAGTTCGGCTCGTAGGAGGCACGGCCCTTGTCGATGGTGGTGCGGTGTAGCGCATCCCGCTGACCGTTGTGGAACGGCGCAACCGGACGGTTGATTGGAATCTCGTGAAAATTCGGTCCGCCGAGTCGGCTGATCTGCGTATCGGTGTAGGAAAACAGTCGCCCTTGCAGCAGCGGATCGTTGGAGAAGTCGATCCCCGGCACGATATGTCCGGGGCAGAACGCGACCTGCTCGGTCTCGGCAAAGAAGTTGTCCGGGTTGCGGTTGAGCACCATCTTGCCCAGCGGAGTAATCGGCACGGTTTCTTCGGGAATGATTTTGGTCGGGTCGAGCAAGTCGAAATCGAAGGTGTGCTCGTTTTCCTCTTCGACCACCTGGACGCCCAGCTCCCATTCCGGGTAATCGCCCATCTCGATCGACTCCCACAGATCGCGACGGTGGTAGTCGGTGTCTTTACCGGCGAGTTTCTGCGCTTCATCCCAGACCAGCGAGCAAGTCCCGGCAGAAGGGCGCCAGTGGAATTTGACGAAGCGCGATTTACCTTCGGCGTTGATCAGGCGGAAAGTGTGCACGCCGAAGCCCTGCATGCTACGCAGGCTTTTCGGGATCGCCCGGTCGGACATGGCCCAGATCACCATGTGCGCCGATTCCGGCACCAGCGATACGAAGTCCCAGAAGGTGTCGTGAGCCGAACCGCCGGTAGGAATCTCGTTGTGGGGTTCGGGTTTCACCGCGTGCACGAAATCCGGAAACTTGATCGCATCCTGAATGAAGAACACCGGCATGTTGTTGCCCACCAGGTCGAAGTTGCCTTCGTCAGTGAAGAACTTCACCGCGAAACCTCGTACGTCGCGCACGGTATCGCCCGACCCGCGAGGGCCCTGCACCGTGGAAAAGCGCACGAACACCGGGGTTTGTTTGGCCGGGTCTTGCAGGAAGCCGGCCTTGGTCAGCACGGAATGGTTTTCGTACGACTGAAAGTAGCCATGGGCACCGGTCCCGCGGGCGTGCACGATGCGTTCGGGAATACGCTCATGGTCAAAATGCGTGATCTTTTCACGCATGATGAAGTCTTCCAGCAACGATGGCCCGCGGTCGCCGACCTTCAACGTGTTCTGGTTGTCTGAAACCTTCACGCCCTGATTGGTGCGCAGGGCCTGTTCAGTGGCGTCGGAGCGAAATTTTTCCAGGCTGTCGAGCTTGGCGTTGGTGTTGCCGCGGTCCAGGGTATCGGTCCCGGCCAGTGCGCTTTTGGGGGCGGCAGGCTTTTTAGTGCTCATCAGTCGTAAACTCCTCGGTGCGATTCCTGCCGTAGCCAGGACGCTTGGGCAATATCCCCAGGCACGGCACCCGGGGGCGTTTTCGAGTTGCCTAATTAATGACTGATGACATTTTTAGCCGTTCCTTTTTTCTGACCTTTGATCGCGTTATTGCCAAATGACAGGATGAATGCGAAATAAATGCTAAGAACCTCTATACGGACAGGCTAAAATGCGCGCCCGGCTATCCGCTGATCCTTTTCTAACGCGCCCCACAAGGTTCGCTACGTGATCGAGTTTCAAAACGTCCACAAAACCTACCGCGTCGCCGGTAAGGATATCCCCGCCCTGCACCCGACCAGTCTGTCGATTGAGAACGGTCAGGTATTCGGCCTGATCGGCCACTCCGGCGCGGGAAAAAGTACCCTGCTGCGTCTGATCAATCGCCTGGAAAACGCCAGTGGCGGCAAGATCTTCGTCGATGGAGAAGAAGTCACCGCGCTGGATGCCAACAGCCTGCGCCGCTTCCGCCAGCAGGTCGGGATGATTTTCCAGCACTTCAACCTGCTGGCGTCCAAGACCGTGGCCGATAACGTCGCGCTGCCGCTGACCCTGGCCGGTGAACTGTCGCGCAGCGACATCGACCGGCGTGTGGCCGAGTTGCTGGCGCGGGTGGGCTTGTCCGACCACGCGAAGAAGTACCCGGCGCAATTGTCTGGCGGCCAGAAGCAGCGCGTCGGCATCGCCCGCGCCCTGGCAACCAAGCCTAAAATCCTGCTGTGCGATGAAGCCACCAGCGCGCTGGACCCGCAGACCACTGCGTCGGTCCTGCAATTGCTGGCCGAGATCAATCGCGAGCTGAAGCTGACCATTGTCCTGATCACCCACGAGATGGACGTGATCCGTCGGGTCTGTGACCAGGTGGCAGTGATGGACGCTGGCGTGATCGTCGAGCAAGGTTCGGTGGCCGAGGTGTTCCTGCATCCCAAGCACCCGACGACCAAACGCTTTGTGCAAGAAGACGAGCAGATCGATGAAAGCGAGCAACGCGATGACTTCGCTCACGTACCGGGTCGCATTGTGCGCCTGACCTTCCAGGGCGAAGCGACCTACGCGCCGTTGCTGGGGACCGTCGCTCGGGAAACGGGCGTGGACTACAGCATCCTGGCCGGTCGTATCGACCGCATCAAAGACGTCCCCTACGGGCAGTTGACCCTGGCCGTGACCGGCGGCGACATGGAGGCGGCGTTCGCCCAATTCACCGCAGCCGACGTCCACATGGAGGTCCTGCGCTAATGGAAGTCCTGACAAGTTTCTTCGCCAACATCGACTGGTTCGAAATCTGGCTGGCCACCGGCGATACCTTGCTGATGCTCTTCGGTTCGCTGTTGTTCACCGTGCTGCTGGGCCTGCCGCTGGGCGTATTGCTGTTCCTCTGCAGCCCGCGCCAATTGCTGGAAGCCAAGGGCGTCTATGCGATGTTGTCGCTGGTGGTGAACATCCTGCGTTCGCTGCCGTTCATCATTCTGTTGATCGTGATGATTCCGTTCACGGTGTTGATCACCGGTACTTCGCTGGGGGTCGCCGGTGCGATTCCACCCTTGGTGATAGGCGCCACGCCATTCTTCGCGCGACTGGTGGAAACCGCTTTGCGTGAAGTGGATCGCGGCATCATCGAGGCGACCCAGGCCATGGGCGCGACGACGCGACAGATCATCACCAATGCCTTGCTGCCGGAAGCTCGCCCAGGCATCTTCGCCGCGATTACCGTGACCGCCATTACCCTGGTGTCCTACACGGCGATGGCCGGCGTGGTCGGCGCCGGCGGCCTGGGTGACCTGGCGATCCGTTTCGGTTACCAGCGTTTCCAGACCGATGTGATGGTGGTCACCGTGGTGTTACTGCTGGTGCTGGTGCAAGTGCTGCAAACCGTTGGTGACAAATTGGTTGTCCACTTTTCTCGTAAATGAGCTTTTTAATGCATGAGCCGGCCATTCGCTGGCAGGCGCCGAAGACAGGCGTCTCACATGGAGTTAGCTGAATGAAAAAACTACTCGTCGCATTCGCTGCCGTTGCAGCCTTTTCCGCCCACGCTGCCGACACCCTGACCGTCGCTGCCACCCCGGTCCCGCACGCGGAAATCCTCGAATTCGTCAAGCCGGCCCTGGCCAAGGAAGGCGTGGACCTGAGGGTCAAAGTGTTCACCGACTACATCCAGCCGAACGTGCAGGTGGCCGAGAAGCGTCTGGACGCCAACTTCTTCCAGCACCAGCCGTACCTCGATGAATTCAACAAGGCCAAGACCACCAATCTGGTGGCCGTGACCGGCGTACACCTCGAGCCGCTGGGTGCTTACTCCAGCAAGTACAAGGCGCTGACCGAACTGCCAGGCGGTGCCAACGTCGTGATCCCGAACGATGCCACCAACGGCGGCCGTGCGCTGTTGCTGCTGGCGAAGGCCGGCCTGATCAAGTTGAAGGATTCGAACAACATCCTGTCGACCGTGAAGGACATCACCGAAAACACCAAGGACCTGAAATTCCGCGAACTGGAAGCCGCGACCATCCCCCGCGTGCTGACCCAGGTCGACCTGGCGCTGATCAACACCAACTATGCGCTGGAAGCCAAGCTTGATCCGGCCAAGGATGCGCTGGTCATCGAAGGCAGCGACTCGCCTTACGTGAACATCCTGGTAGCCCGTCCGGACGACAAGGACAGTGTTGCCATGCAGAAACTGGTGACCGCACTGCACAGCCCGGAAGTGAAGGCGTTCATTCTCGAGAAGTACAAAGGCGCGGTGGTGCCGGCGTTCTGATCTGAGGCTGTAACGAAAAATGGGGCGCATTCAATGCGCCCCATTTTTTTATGCCTGAAACACCAACCCTGTAGGAGCCGGCTTGCCGGCGAAGGCGATCTCACGGGCGCCTTCGCCGGCAAGCCTGGCTCCTACAGGGGGCCGTGTCGTGTTTATTTGCGGTTAAGCATCACCGGCAACTGCGCCACCAACTTCACATTATTCAACGGCGCCCGAATAAACCCGCGCTGCGTCCCGTCCGGCCCGATCACCGCCAGGTTGCCACTATGATCGACCGTGTAATTCGGCTTGCTGGTGTCCGCCGGAATGAACGGAATACTCACCGCATTGGCCAGTTTCTGAATGTCTTCGACCGAAGACGCGGTCAGCCCTATGAACTGCGGATCGAAGTAGCCCAGGTACTGCTTGAGCTGCTTGGGCGTGTCGCGGTTCGGGTCGACGCTGACCAGCACGATCTGCAGCTTGTCCACCGCCTCGGGTGGCAGCTCGCTTTTGATCTGGCGCAGCTGGGCGAGGGTGGTCGGGCAGATGTCCGGGCAGAAGGTGTAGCCGAAGAACAGCAGCGACCATTTGCCTTTCAACTCGTTGACCGTGACCGGCTTGCCGTCCTGATCGGTCATCGTCACATCCGGCAGGTTGCGGCTCTGCGGCAGCAGGATGATGCCGGCGTCGATCAACGCGGTCGGATCGCCCTGGCCTTTTCCGGACAGGACTTTGTTGATGGTCAGGCCCAGGACCAGCGCGATCAGGGCGACGAGGATGAAGACGGTTTTCTGGGTTCGAGTCATAGGTTCAACAGTAAGTAGTGGTCTACGAGCAGCGCGATAAACAGCAGGAACAAGTAGTAGATAGAGTACTTGAAGGTGTTGATCGCCGCGTGCGGCCGAGTGCCACGGTACAGCACCACGGCCCATTGCAGAAACCTCGCGCCCAGGCCCAGTGCGCAAATCAGGTAGAGGATGCCGCTCATGTGGATCACATACGGCATCAGGCTCACGGCCAGCAGCGCAAAGGTGTAAAGCAGGATGTGAACCTTGGTGTAGTGCTCGCCATGGGTCACCGGCAGCATCGGAATGTCGGCCTTGGCGTATTCCTCTTTGCGGTGAATGGCCAGGGCCCAGAAGTGCGGCGGAGTCCAGGCGAAGATGATCAGCACCAGCAACAGGGGTTCGGCGCTGACGTGACCGGTGGCGGCGGTCCAGCCGAGCAGTGGCGGGGCGGCGCCGGCCAGTCCGCCGATGACGATGTTCTGCGGCGTCGCGCGTTTCAGGAAACCTGTGTAGACCACCGCGTAGCCGAGCAGCGAGGCAAGAGTCAGCCACGCGGTCAATGGGTTAGTGAAGGCCAGCAACAAGGCTTGGCCGAGCAGTGCCAGCACGAGGGCGAAGGTCAGCGCGGCGGCAGGTGTTACCCGGCCCTCGGCCAGCGGTCGTTTATGCGTGCGCGCCATGACCGCGTCTATCCGCCGGTCCACCACATGATTGACCGCCGCCGCGCCGCTGGCGCACAAGGCGATTCCCAGGTTGCCGAACACCAGCACCGTCCATGGCACCCCGGCGCGTGTCGCGAGGAACATGCCGACCAGCGAGGTGATCAGCATCAGCACCACCACTTTCGGCTTGGTCAGCTCCAGATAGTCGCGCCAGATGGCCTGGCTGTGACGTTCGCCGATCAGAGTCGCCATGGCATCTCTCCTTTTATTGTTATGGGCCCGGCCGAATGTTTACGCGGGCTGAAGCGCCAGCGTGCAGGGGTTTGCTGCTTGACCCGAACCAGACTGGTTCGCGCGTGATAATTGACCAGCACCATCGTCAGCAAGAGTGCTGCGCCGCCGGCGTTGTGGGCGACAGCCACGGGCAGTGGCAAATGAAACAGCACGTTGCTGATGCCGAGGGTGATTTGTGCGGCGAGGGCGATCAGCACCAGCCCGGCCAGGCGCGTCATGCCGACCACCTTCAGTTGCCAGGCCAGGCCGAGCAACGCCAGGGTCACCAGCAGGGCACCGATACGGTGAGTCAGGTGAATCGCGGTGCGGGCATCGCTGTCCAGTTGCCCGCCGAGGTAATTCGGGCCGATGTGCTGGGTCAGGTGAAAGCCGTTGGCGAAGTCGGCAGGCGGCAGCCATTGCCCGTGGCAAGTGGGAAAGTCGATGCAGGCCACCGCCGCGTAGTTGGAACTGACCCAACCGCCAAGAGCGATCTGCCCGATGACCAGCAGCAACCCGGCGGTCGCCCAGTGCTGTAATCGACGCGGTACCGTCAGTGCTGGCAATACGCCGGACAGGCGCAAGGTCAGGAGAAACAACAGGCTCAAGGTCGCGAAGCCGCCGAGCAAATGCCCGGTCACCACTTGCGGCCAGAGCTTGAGCGTCACCGTCCACATACCGAATGCCGCCTGGGCGATTACCACGGCCAACAGAAACAGCGGCAACTTCACCGGTTGTCCCGGCTGGCGCCGATGCACCCAGGCACGGCCGGCCAAGACCGAGATCAACAGCCCGAGAGTGCCGGCGAAGTAGCGATGGACCATCTCGTTCCAGCCCTTGTGGGCTTCGACGGGCGCATCGGGAAAGTGCAGCTCGGCATGGGCCAGTTGGGCTTCGCTGTTCGGCACGCTGATAAATCCGTAGCACCCCGGCCAGTCCGGGCAGCCGAGGCCGGCGTGGGTCAGGCGGGTGTAGGCGCCGAGCAACACCACAATCAGTGCCAGCAAGGTGGCAAACAGCGCGAGGCGAAATCCAGGTTTGGCCATGACGATGCCCTTATCCGATGTTCGACAGTTTCAGCAAATGGCGCAGGTCGTTGAGCAGGTCCTTGCCTTTGACCGACGGGTCGTAGCGCAGCACCAGATTGCCGTGAGGGTCGATGATCCACAGCTGCGGCACGGTTGCGTCCCCGGTCGTCTTGCTGAAGGTCGTCAGCTCCATGGGGTAACGTTGCAGTTGGGGGTACTCGCGCGTCAGCCTGGCGTCGTAATCGCTGTTCAGCGGTTGCGCCGCGGCCAGGGCGTGACTGGCGCGCCCGGCATCACGGCCGAGGCCGATCTGGACTTGCCGCGCCAGGTACACCAGCTGCTGGCAATCGACCGAACACTCCTTGGGGGCGGTGACCAGCAACTGCCAACGGTCCTCCTGCGCTTGCACACCAATGTCCGCGCGGGTCTGGCCGTTGCCGATCAATTCGCCGTGATAACTGCGGCCTTCCGGCACCCAGAACTGAAATTTGTACATGCCGGTGGCAAGGATCATCGGGCCGATCACCCCCAGCAGGATCAGCAATAACTGTACGCGACCCTTGCGCCGACTCGCCGGGGTTTTCGCCTCAGACATGTTGGGTGGATTCATGGCCGCTCCCATGGTGTTTCTCCTTTGCGTTGTGCCAGCCGAGATAAAGGTAAAGGCCGAACAGGGCGATCGACATCGCGAACCACTGCACGGCATAAGCCA
The DNA here is from genome assembly GCF_006094435.1 of Pseudomonas sp. MPC6. Lineage (NCBI taxonomy): Bacteria > Pseudomonadati > Pseudomonadota > Gammaproteobacteria > Pseudomonadales > Pseudomonadaceae > Pseudomonas > Pseudomonas sp. MPC6. Next base: position 228,287 of record NZ_CP034783.1, read on the forward strand.
GGTGTTTTTCCGGGCCCATGGCCACCACCGGCCAATCGGCCTGGTAAGTCGCGGGGCCGCTTTCTGCGCGTAGTTCGTAGGCGAAGCCGTCACGGTCCAGCGTGGTCCAGAGCCTGGCCGGTTCGACGGCGGTCACCAGCTGTGGCCAGGTCGTGGTGTTCGGGTCGGCGTGCAGTTGAAAAGTGGCGCCGGGGGAGACGTAGACCCAGGCGTCGAGACTCAATGCCTCTTTGGGTGTGGTGAATTGCGGCGGGGTGCGTCGGTCCGGCCATGGCAGCCAGCCGCGATTGACCAGCAACCACAGTCCGCTCGCCTGATCCTGAAAGGGTTGCAGCAGCTCGACGCCGACCTTGCCGTCGCGCTGGCGGTTATCCAGCAGCAGGCTGTGCGCGGCATCGAACTGGCCGTGCAAGCGAACGCGGCGGAACGCCGGATCCTCAGTGCGTTGCAATTCAGTACTGGCCATCGGTTCGGCGACCCGGCGTTCGGCATAGTTTTGCAGCAGCGCGCTTTTCTCCGCGCCCCGGCTCAACTGCCAGAACCCGAGTGAAACCAGCAGGGGCAGCAACAGCGCGACCACCAGGGTCGGCACGATGCCCGGCCGGAAGCGCTTCATGGCATCGCCAGAAAGTCATGCGTCGCGATAGCTATACTCAAGTGCATCGCCTTACCCCCGGAGTTCCACCATGCTCAAAGCAGCCATCGTCCTGATGCTGATTGCCACGGTTGTCAGCCTGTTCAGCGGCCTGTTTTTTCTGGTCAAGGACGACAGCAGCTCGAACCGCCTCGTCATTGCCTTGAGTGTCCGTGTCGCTCTGGCCGCCATCACCGTCGGCTTGATTGCCTGGGGTTTCTTCAGCGGCCAGCTGGTGTCCCACGTTCCGTGGTAGCTGTAGGAGCAAGCTCGCTCCTACAACACATAGACGAAAACGAACAGCCCGATCCACACCACGTCCACGAAGTGCCAGTACCAACTCGCGGCTTCAAACCCGAACTGGTGCTCGTTATCGAAGTGCCCACGCATGATGCGCATCAGCATCACAAACAGGATGATGGTGCCGATGGTCACGTGGGCGCCGTGGAAGCCAGTGAGCATGAAGAACGTCGCGCCATAGATGCCCGAACCCAGGGTCAGGCCCAGTTCGTGGTAGGCATGCATGTACTCTTCGGCCTGAAAGCCGAGGAACGCGCAGCCCAGCAGCACGGTGATCGCCAGCCAGATTTTCAACGCGCCGCGATGACCCTTTTTCAAGGCGTGGTGGGCGATGGTCACGGTGACGCTGGAACTCACCAGCAACACGGTGTTGAGCAGTGGCAGGCCCCAGGGGCTGATGACTTCCTTGGGTGGCGGAAAGAGTTTCGAATCCGGGTTATTCAGTAATGGCCAGATGAACTCGAAGTTCGGCCAAAGCATATGAGCGATGCCTTTGGGGCCTTCACCGCCCAGTGCCGGACCGGAGACATGACGCACATAAAACAGCGCACCGAAGAAAGCGATGAAGAACATCACCTCCGAGAAGATGAACCAGCTCATGCCCCAGCGAAACGAGCGATCCATCTGCGCGCTGTACAGCCCTTGGCGACTTTCCTTGATCACTGTCCCGAACCAGCCGAACAACATGTAGGCCAGCAACAGGCCGCCGACGAAAAAGATCAGTGGACCGTGGGAATCCGGCCGCGCCGCTTTCAGATCGTTGAACCAGGTGGCCAGGCCGAACACAGTGGTGAGCATGCCGAAGGTGGCAATGATCGGCCACTTGCTCTGGGCCGGTACGTAATAATGTTCATGAGTTGCCATTTATTGTTCTCCTTATCGGGCACGCTCAGCCGCCAGTATTTACAGCCACCGGTGGATGTCGGGCGGTGATATCGAACAGCGTGTAGGACAGCGTCAGGTGCTTCACATCCTTGGGCATGTCACGGTCAACGATGAAACGTACCGGCATCTCGATCCGTTGACCGGGCTGCAGCACTTGCTGGGTAAAGCAGAAACATTCGGTCTTGTGAAAGTACGCCGCAGCTGCACTGGGCGCGATGCTCGGCACCGCCTGGGCACTCATCGGGCGATCGGTCGGGTTGTGGGCAATGAAAATCATCTCGTTCACCGCCCCCGGGTTGGCCGTCAATTCATCGCTCTTCGGATAGAAATCCCACGACATGTCGGCGGAGTTGGTCGACAGAAACTGCACGCGCACTTGCCGCGAGGTGTCGACCGTTTGTTCACCCTCATACTGCCCGGCAGTCTTGCCGTTGATGCCGAACGCCTGGCACATCACGTCGTAGATCGGCACCAGGGCAAAGCCGAAGACAAACATCGTCACCACCACCAACAGCAGGCGCGTGACCAACTTCTTCGTCGAAATCGAGTCAGCCATGATTTTTAACCCTTACGCATAACCCTGTAGGAGCTGGCTTGCCAGCGAAAGCGGTATGTCTGACACACTGGGTTGAATCCTTCGCTGGCAAGCCAGCTCCTACAGGATCGAGGCATTTCATTTCACTTCCGGCGGCGTGGTGAAGGTGTGATACGGCGCCGGTGACGGAATGCTCCATTCCAGGCCTTCGGCCCCATCCCACGGTTTGGCCGGTGCCGGCGGGCCGCCGCGAATGGTCTTGATCACGATAAACAGGAAGAAGATCTGCGTAGTGCCGAACATGAACGCGCCGATCGACGACACCATGTTGAAGTCGGCGAACTGCAGGTTGTAGTCGGGAATCCGCCGCGGCATTCCCGCCAGCCCCACGAAGTGCATCGGGAAGAAAGCCATGTTCATGCCGATGAACGACAGCCAGAAATGCAGTTTGCCGAGGGTTTCGTCGTACATGTGGCCGGTCCATTTCGGCAGCCAGTAGTAGGCTGAGGCGAAGATCCCGAAGATCGCCCCCGGCACCAGCACGTAGTGGAAGTGCGCGACCACGAAGTAGGTGTCCTGGTACTGGAAGTCTGCCGGGGCGATGGCCAGCATCAGGCCGGAGAAGCCACCGATGGAAAACAGGATCACAAACGCCACCGCGAACAGCATCGGCGTCTCGAAGGTCAGCGAGCCTTGCCACATGGTGCTGGCCCAGTTGAACACCTTGACCCCGGTGGGCACTGCGATCAGCAGCGTGGCGTACATGAAGAACAGCTCGCCTACCAGCGGAATGCCGACCACGAACATGTGGTGCGCCCAGACGATGAACGACAGGAACGCAATACTGGCGGTGGCGTAGACCATCGAGGTGTAGCCGAACAGCGGCTTGCGCGAAAAGGTCGGGATGATCGAGCTGACGGCACCGAAGGCCGGCAGGATCATGATGTATACCTCGGGGTGGCCGAAGAACCAGAACACGTGCTGGAACAGCACCGGATCACCGCCACCGGCGGCACTGAAGAAGCTGGTACCGAAGTGGATGTCCATCAGCATCATGGTCACGCACCCGGCCAGCACCGGCATCACTGCAATCAGCAGGAAGGCGGTGATCAGCCAGGTCCAGACGAACAGCGGCATTTTCATCAATGTCATGCCGGGGGCGCGCAGGTTGAGGATGGTGGCGATCACGTTGATCGCACCCATGATCGAACTAATCCCCATCAAGTGGATGGCAAAGATGAAGAAGGTCACGCTTTCCGGCGCGTAGGTCGTCGATAGGGGGGCATAGAAGGTCCAGCCGAAGTTGGGTCCGCCGCCGGGGGTGAACAGGGTCGATACCAGCAGGATGAACGCCGCCGGCAGCAGCCAGAAGCTGAAGTTGTTCATCCGCGGCAGCGCCATGTCCGGCGCGCCGATCATCAACGGGATCATCCAGTTGGCGAGGCCGACGAACGCCGGCATCACCGCACCGAACACCATCACCAGTCCATGCATGGTGGTCATCTGGTTGAAGAATTCCGGTTGGACGATTTGCAGCCCCGGCTGAAACAGTTCGGCGCGGATTACCATCGCGAACGAACCGCCGAGCAAGAACATGGAGAACGCAAACCACAGGTACAGCGTGCCGATATCCTTGTGGTTGGTGGTCAGCACCCAGCGCATCAGGCCTTTGGCGGGGCCGTGGGCATGGTCGGTGGCATGACCGTGGTCATCGATAACGGCGCTCATGGCCTGTCTCCTGCAAACAGATGGGCTGGGCAGGCCGGGGCGCGATGCCCCGACCGGTTCCTGGGATGCGCAATAGACCGGGTCATTTGCTTTCCGCCTGTTTCAGCTCCAGTACTTCTTTTGGCGTGACCATGTCGCCCTTGTTGTTGCCCCAGGCGTTACGTTCATAGGTCACGACCGCCGCGATATCGACTTCCGAGAGCTGCTTGCCGAACGCCGCCATGGCGGTGCCGGGCTTGCCGTGGAAGACAATGCTCAGGTGATCCTTGATCGGGCCGGTGGCGATTTTCGAGCCTTTGAGTGCCGGGAACATGGGTGGCAGGCCCTGGCCTTCGGCCTGGTGACAGGCCACGCACGTGGTGTGATAGACCTTGTCGCCGCGCTCCTTGAGCTCGTCGAGGGTCCAATCCTTGCTGGTCAGCTCTTTGAGCTGCGCGGCCTCAGCCTTGCGTTCGCCCAGCCATTTTTCGTAGTCGGCCTTTTCCTTGACCTCGACCACGATTGGCATGAAGCCATGGTCCTTGCCGCACAGCTCCGCGCACTGGCCGCGGTAGAGGCCGGGCTTCTCGACCCGGGTCCAGGCTTCGTTGACGAACCCCGGAATCGCATCGCGCTTGACCGCGAAGGCCGGCACCCACCAGGAGTGAATGACGTCGGCAGACGTCACCAGGAAGCGCACCTTGGCGCCGATCGGCAGCACCAGTGGCTTGTCGACCTCAAGCAGGTAGTGCTCGCCCTTGGCTTCCTTGTTGTGGATCTGATCGGCGGGCGTGGCCAGGTTGCTGAAGAACTCGACGTCTTGGCCCAGGTACTTGTAATGCCACTTCCACTGATAGCCCGTGACCTGGATATCGATATCCGGCTCGGTGGCGTCGTACATCTTGATCAGGGTTGCGGTCGCCGGGATCGCCATCGCCACCAATATCAGGAAGGGCACGATGGTCCAGAGGATTTCGACGGTGGTGCTTTCATGAAATTTTGCGGCCACCTGCCCGGTCGAGCGGCGGTGGAGAATCATCGACCAGAACATGGCGCCGAAGACGATGATGCCGATCACTACACAAATCCAGAAAATGGTCATGTGCAGGTCAAATACTGCGTGACTGATTTCAGTCGCTCCAGGCGCCATATTTACAGTCCATGCGGCGTGTGCCGGACTGAAAATCGACCACAACAGGAGGCCCATCCAGACATGTGGATGTCGCATCATTGCGGGTTCCCCTTATCGTTCTTTTTATCCCGCCGGCTTTCACCTGCGGCAAGGGAGCGGCTTTTTCAGACTACGAACTTGAATCGCCAAGCCTTGCTGCGCGTGCAGTCGGGCGTCATCAGCTAACTCCATTCCCACCCGAGTATAGACAGCGACTGGCACCTCGCAACGTGGCGGCGTAAATCGTGTGAAACAGCTGGGACTTGCGTTCCAGGGTACGAATGGAGAAGGATGCAGACCAGTGGTCACCATTCGATATAACGGAGATGTCTCAAGGATGGAACACTTATGAAGAATGCGTCTTAGCATTGTTCATAAGGCAGCTAAGTTATGTCTTCCCTATTTCATTGCCTTTGTTTCCTGGAGTTTTCATGAACACCGCCGCATTGCGCGAGCAGATCCAAAAAGCCCAACAACATGAAGCCGAAACCGGCCTGCTGACGCGTCAGCTGGAAACCCAACTGCCACACCTTCACTCCGCCATCCAATTGCCGGAGGTCGACGCCAACGGCGTGATGACGCGTTTTGTGGCCGCGTATATCGAACAAGTACCGGACCTGCTGGATGCAGCCAATGAAGTCGCCAGGGAAGCGGGCATCGAATCACAGATCAAGCCGGTGCTGAAAATCGCCGAGCAGTTCTTCCTCCAGCCCCCGGCGATCATGGCCGGTCACGTCGGTCTGGATAGCCTGCTGGACGAAGCCTATCTGGCACACCGTCTGGTCGAAGAGGTCAATGACCTGTACATCAAGCATTTTGGCCAGCCACTGATCCCATTGGACATGACTGTGGCCAACCTGATTGCGCATCATCTGATCGGTGAGGCATTCGCTAATCAACTGGATGAGGCGGTACATCACGCCGTCGACGAGATGCTCAACGAAGAGAGTTTCGCGCTGGAATCGGTGGAAGCCTACCGCGAGAAACTCAACAGCCCGGACACCGGTGCTGCGTGGAAACGCTGGCCATGCCTGTCGCGCCAACTGGGCGTGGGCCTGGAGCTGGATCAACCGGCAGCCTGACGCAATATCTTCATGCCCCTGTAGGAGCGAGCTTGCTCGCGATGGTCGTTAACGATAACGCGTTTTTTACTGGATAAACGCGGCGCTCTTGAATCCATCGCGAGCAAGCTCGCTCCTACAAAGGGCGATTTATGTAGCTGAGCCTACACCGGACGTAGTGCGCAACCGTCCCTCCAGCCTGCGCTTCAACCCCCGCGCCTCAATCAGCAGTTTCGAGCCCTTGGCCGCATTGGCCCGTCCCCATTCCTCAAGCAACTCCAGACACGAGTGATCGATGTAGCTCAGGTTATTGAGCGGCACATGCACCGTTGCACCCGCGGGAATGGTCCCCAGCACTTGTGTCAGCGCCGGCACCTTGAGAAAGGTGGCTGCACCGGTCAATCGCAATTCCATTTCGCCGTCCCTTGGCAGGTCGACCAGGCTGATTTTCAGGCGTGATGCCTTCCAGGCAAGCTTGGCCAGGGTCAGGCCGAAGCCGATCAGCACGCCGGTCAGCAAGTCAGTGAAGATGATTGCCAAGGCAGTCGCCGCATAAGTGAACATCGGCATCCGGCCATAACGGCCCAGACCGCGGAAAGCCTTGAGGTCGACCAGTTTGAAGCCGGTATAAACCAGAACCCCCGCCAGACTCGCCACCGGAATGCTTTGCAGCACGCTCGACAGCAGCAGCACGAAGGCCAGCAACCACAGGCCATGGAATATCGCTGAAAAACGCGTGGTGGCGCCGGCCTGAACGTTGGCCGAACTGCGCACGATCACACCGGTCATTGGCAGCGCCCCGAGCAGACCGCAGAGCATGTTGCCGACACCCTGTGCTGATAATTCCCGGTCGAAGTCCGAACGTTGTCCACTGTGCATGCGGTCCACAGCAGCGGCCGACAGCAGGGTTTCGGCGCTGGCGATGAAGGCCACCGCAAATGCCGCGACCAGCAGCGTGGGATCCGCCAGGTTGAGCAGGTCCGCGGGTTTCAACCAGTCGATGGCTTCTGCAAGGTTGGCCGGGACTTCAACGCGTTTGACCTGCAGTGCCAGTACCAGGCTGGCTACTGTCGCAAGGCCGACACCGAGCAAGGCACCGGGAACGAAGCGCAGGGAGTGCGGGCGGAATTTTTCCCACAGGTACATCACGGCAATAGTCGCCAGGCCGAGTACCCCCGCCTGCCATCCAAACGATGGCAACGCCTGGGCCACAGCGGCCGGAAAGGCTGCCAGGTTATCCAGCCCGGAAGGCTTGGGCACGGCGTCGAGCATCACATGCACCTGTGAGAGCACGATCAACACGCCAATCCCGGCGAGCATGCCGTAGACCACCGCCGGCGCCGTCACCCGAAACCAGCAACCCAGTTTCAACCGCCCGGCCACCAATTGCAGAAAGCCTGCCAGCAGTAGAATCGGCCCGAGCATGGCGATTCCATGCTGGCGCACCAGTTCGAACACCAGAACGGCCAAACCTGCCGCCGGACCGCTGACTTGCAATGGCGAACCGGCGAGCCAGCCCACCACCAGCCCACCGATGATGCCGGTGATCAAGCCTTTGGCGGGCGGTAGCCCCGAAGCAATGGCGATACCCATGCACAAAGGTAAAGCGACAAGAAACACGACCACCGAAGCCAACAGCTCCCGTGGCAGAACAGTTTTTAGTTGCGCTGCACGCATGGTGATTCTCCTGAAGTTTTTTTCAGGCATGGCAAAGCCAGGCTGCTCGGTCGGCAACCTCGGCTAAACCATACTTAGGAGGATTTAGAAGCGCGCTTTGGGCGTCGCCACGGGAATTGGATGGCTGCCATCTAGCGGCAGGAAACAACCCTGATCGGCGTCGTAAGCCTTGATTTCACTGGTTTCGATGCTGTAGACCCAGCCATGGATAAACAGCTGGCCGTTGGCCATGCGCGAGGCCACCGACGGATGAGTGCGCAGATGCTGCAACTGAGCGATCACATTCTCCTCGGTGAGGATCTGCATGCTTTCGTTTTCGTCAGCGCAATGACAGTTTTCCTGGACCATGGTTTTCGCCACTTCGGCGTGGAGCAACCAGGCTTTGACCGTCGGCATTTTTTCCAGGCTTTGCGGGTTGAGTACCGCACGCATGGCGCCGCAGTCGGAGTGTCCGCAAATGATGATGTGCTGCACGCCGAGGGCCAGTACCGCGTATTCGATCGCAGTGGAAACACCGCCGTTCATTTGCCCGTACGGTGGAACCACATTGCCGACGTTGCGGGTCACGAACAGATCGCCAGGGGCGCTTTGGGTGATCAGCTCGGGAACGATGCGCGAATCGGCGCAGGCAATGAACATCGCCCTGGGGCTCTGGGCCGTGGCGAGTTTCTTGAACAGTTCTTCCTGCTGTGGAAAAATTTCGTGATGAAAATGCAAAAAGCCGTCAACGATATGCTGCAGCGCTGCATCGGCGGTTTCCGCCTCCAGTGGGGCTGAAGCCGACGCAGCCAACGGCTGTTTATCCTTGTCACTCATGATTCATCCTCTTTGGCGGAGTCAGTCAGGGAATTTTCCCGTTTTATCCGATGTGAAGCCAGTGGCTGTTTAAAAAACATCCAGGTCGAAGCGCCCGACCCGTCAGTCACTCGATGAACAAGGTAGCTGCCGAAACTTAATTGAAACTGAATGAAACGCTCTAGTACCTGTGTTCCAGGTCACACAAAACGTGACCAGACTCAATATGATGCCTGTTTCGTTCTACTCAACCATAGATCAATTACCCTCAAATCAATGACATCTGACGCCCCGGCGGACAGAAGGCTGTGCAGTCCAGATTAAAACCTTCCCGACGATTGAGCCCCAGGCGTTTGATGGTTTTGGCAAAGCGTTGCGCCAGCAGGTCGGCAAATGGACCTTCGCCGCGCATCCGGCTGCCAAACCGGCTGTCGTAGAGCTCACCGCCACGACTCTGGCGGATCAGGCTCAATACATGGGCCGCACGCTGAGGATAATGGGCCGCCAGCCATTCTTCGAACAGCGGCGCCACTTCCAGGGGCAGGCGCAGCATCATGTAGGCCGCACTTTGTGCGCCAGCGCCATGGGCTTCGGTGAGCAGGCTTTCGAGTTCGCTGTCGTTGATCATTGGAATCATCGGCGAGCACAGCACCCCCACCGGGATTCCCGCTTCACGCATCACCCTGATCGCTCGCAATCGGGCCTTGGGCGCAGCCGCGCGGGGTTCGAGGATGCGCTTGAGCTCGTCGTCCAGGGTGGTCAGGCTGATCATGACGGCCACCAGCCTTTGCTCAGCGAGTTCGGCCAGCAGGTCCAGATCGCGCAGGATCAGCGAGCCTTTGGTAATGATGGTCACCGGATGGCGGTAACGCAGCAGTACCTCAAGGGTTTTGCGAGTGATCTTGTGTTCACGCTCGATGGGCTGGTAAGGATCGGTGTTGGAGCCCAGGTTGATCGGCGCGCATTGATAGCCGCGCCTGGAGAGTTGCTCCTCCAACACCTGCGCGGCGTTGGTCTTGGCGATCAGCTTGGTTTCGAAATCCAGCCCAGGCGACAGGTCCCAATAGGCATGGCTGGGCCGTGCGTAACAATAAATGCAGCTATAATCTGTGACTCGTACCGATACCGAAGGAGAGCCCTGATGACTGGCGTTTACAGCTACATGAGATGGTCTACAGATCGTCAGGGCGAGAAATCCACAGAGGAGCGCCAGCGTGCAGCTCAGGAGGCGTTCTGCCGACATTACGGCTTGGTTTTGGTGGAAGAGGTCACGGACGCGGGCATGACCAGCTTTCGCGGTAAAAACGTTCATGAGGGCGAGTTGGGCAAGGTGATCCTCCGTGCCGAGTCTGGTGATATTCCCAAGGGGTCCATCCTCCTGTTCGAGAACATCGACCGGATGAGCCGGATGGGATTGTCCGATGCACTGACCTTGTTCCTTCGAATTCGTGAGGTCGGCTTGCAAGTTGGTATCGCCGACAAGCTTCAGCTCATCTCCCCCGGACCCCTCGACCTTGGCAATCTCCTAGGTGTGATCGTAGAGATGCAGAGGGCAAACGCTGAATCCGTTCGCAAGAGTGATTTCAGCCGGGACGGATGGAAGGCAAACCACACACGGATGGAAGCGGGAGAGGTTGTTACGGACAAGGTGGCGAACTGGCTCAAGGTTGAACGTGAGGGCGATGAACGCAAGATCGTAGTAATCGAGACTATCGCCAAACAGATTCGAGCGCTGTTCACCCTAGCACTGCAATACGGACTGTCTGAGACGTGCAGGAGAGTGAACGAGCAATTCGGCTCCAGCTGGAAGATTCACCAGTTGCAATACCTCCTGAAGAATCGTCGCTTGATCGGTGAACACACAATCACCAACTTCAGCGAAGCAGCTGGCAAGAATATGCCCACCGATAGGGTGCTCACCGACTATTACCCGCTTGTCGTAGACAAGAATCTATTCGCCGAGGTGCAGGCAGTCATTAGCCAGCGGAAACCATTCGCCGGGAGGCAGGATGCTTCCAACTTGAACATCTATCGCGGCCTGGTGAAGTGCAAGGCTTGCGGCGGGAGTGTCCGTTTCCAGTTCAAGAGTGGGAAGGAATACTTCATGTGTACCAACAGCATGACCAACAGTTGCACAGTGCCAGGAATCCGAAGTATCCGGGGCGAGCATCTTCGCCGCCTACTGTTCAAGTTCGAGCACTGGACCAATCTAAAGAGCTACTTCATGGCAGGATCAGAAGACCTGAAGACACTTCGCCGGGAACGTGACGCTCTCCAGGCATTGATAACTAAGATCACTACGCGGACAGAACAGACGCAACAGCGCCTCATGGACGAAGACGACGAAGACAAACAGGAGGTGTTCATTGCCATGCTCACGAAGGCCAAGAAGGATGACCGGGAGGCTAGAACGAAGCTAGCAGCAGCTGACACGCAACTGGCAGAGCTGGAGGATGCCTTCTCTATAGCAGGGCTGGACGTTGGTGGGCGTGTGGATTGGATGCTCAACGATAGGAGCGAGCCCGCCGCGCTCGAGCGAGCCAGGATCAACCGCTACCTGACCAGCATCTTTGCAAAGCTGGTGATCGACTTCGACGCCAGGACCCTCACGACAGTGGTCAAGGACGCGCTCAAGGGCAAGGTGACGGAGTTACAAGCCAGCATCACCAGTCCGCCAGACAGACGCTTCACGGCACGTACCGGCCCCGTGAGGATTGCAGGAAAGAGTCGGCGTGTGCCGGGTGCGGCGGGCGAAGTGTTCACGCCGGACGAACTCGACTCATTCAAGTGCGTGCAGTGGAAAGCACCTATACCGCTGTTGTCGCCCGTGGTGAAGAAGCCCTTGCCTTGATTTGCCAATAACCTCTCCGAAACGTCTATGAAACCTATGCACAACCTATGGTTTTTGAACTGTTGCGGAGAGTGATGAATCGTGAGATGCCCGGTTTCTGGGGCCATAGCTTGACCGGGGCTTGATTGCGATACTGTTTTGAGTTTGCCGCACTACTAATGCATAATTTCGCCAAATTGAGTACAAGATAGGCGGCCCTCGGTCTCGACATAAGCCAATGCTGGCGCCGCTTCAAGTGTCCATTGGTCTGCTACTTGCGTTGTTCGATCAACCAGCAAGTATAGGAGGAGGACTCCGAGTGAGTGTGTTCATCTGTAGAGGGAGATCAGTGTGTGAGTGAAACCAGTGAAGAGAAGACCAAGAGAAAGTATCTGGCAGTATTCCGTTCCTACCAATGGTCATATCAGCATTCAATCTTCTACGATGATCCTGAACAAAGTCATGCCTTGCTTGATGACATGGTGAAATTCAAACAGGTACTCCGTAGACGGTGCCCTGACCAGCCATTCCTTGTCCGTATCCAAGCTCTCAAGTCGGGTTCAAGATCACACCAAGCCTACCTGACCATCTTCACGACCAAGAAAGTCGAAGGTCTGCGAGAGTTGGCGAACAAAGTCTTCCCCGCGACCATGAACGTCTTGGGCAAGACGCTCTCCGTCGAGAAGCACGATTCGATCGCAAGGGCCATCGAGAAACAGAAGCCGCAAGACTTGTCCAAAGTTCTCGACAAGGCTGGGATCAATCGGTGGTCTGTCCTCAATAGGTCACAACTCCACCCGCTGCCACCTGCTGGCGCCTAGATAGGACAATTGCACAAATGGGCTTTTTCTCGTTTTTCAAGCCAAGCCGTCCTCCTTCAGCTGACCTACCAAATTCTGAGGCAGTTCAAGCGTCTTCGACTACCGATGAGCTAACAGCGCGACAGGTTTTCACTGATCCGACTCTTCTTGCATCGTGGATCAATGAGCACTACCTCGAGAGCATGCCGCTATCACAGGACTATGACCTTCTGCCGAACGCAGAAGCGCGTGCAGACCTGGAGATCAGCGTCGCTCAACGTGATAAATGCCTGCGAGAGTATTCAGTTTTGCGGATATCAGGCGCTTCCTTGTTCGTGAAGCAACACTACGAGGACGCATTCTGGCTACAGTTCACAGATCAAATTTCTGTGTACTTGTTGAAGCATATCCAAACGGCAAATTTTGAAACCAGTACGGCTGCTGTTCGAGAGGCTATTGAGCAGTATGTTCTGGCTGGAGACGCGCAAGACCCGGAACTCATTTCTACGAGCTACCTGCAGCGCGTGTACGACGACAACCCAAACTATATACGGATGAAGGTTGGTGGTTTAGGGATGCTTGCCAACGACGCAATTCTCTCGTCATACGATGTTTTGCGAGATGCCTATTGCAACGTCATGCACGGCATGTCCTACGAAGCACTCAAATCAATAGATGATGCAAACCAGCAAGCCGAAGGGAGGAGTGAGCAGTAGCTCAGTCAGCTTGTATGAGCTGAACACGCTCATCGTAGGTGAGTCAGGTGCCTTCAACTCTTTATGTATTCAATTGGGTATAGCCTGCTGACCACTGGTCAGATGAATACAGTTACGTGGCTTCCACGGTTGTTTTTAGTGCGTTTGAAGCACAGAATGACAATCTCTAGACCCAGATGAATACAGTAGGCCCCAAATGGATATCGGCTATGTGCGAGTCAGCTCAGTTGACCAGAACGAAGTAAGGCAGCTCGACGGCGTAACGCTCGACAAGGTTTACACGGACAAGTGCTCAGGCAAGGACACAGACCGTCCCCAGCTCCGGGCGCTGCTAGATGTAGTCCGTACCGGTGACACCGTTGTTGTGCACAGCATCGATAGGCTGGCCCGTAGTCTGTCAGACCTCTTGAACCTGGTGCAGTCGTTGAACGAGCAGGGTGTCTCGGTGAGGTTCTGCAAAGAGAACTTGCACTTCACTGGTGCAGACGACAAATACCAGAACCTGATGCTTCAGATGATGGGTGCTGTGGCAGAGTTCGAACGCTCGATGATCCGTGAACGCCAGAAGGAAGGCATCGCCCAAGCGAAGCTTGACGGGAAGTATAAGGGTGGTGTGAAGACCACAGACGCCGATGCAATCCGCGCTCATGTTGCCAATGGTTCATCCTACCGGGACACCGCAAAGAGTCTTGGTGTGAGCCTGTCCACTGTTCAACGGGCCATGAAAACCGCCTGACCAATATCGCAAGACCCATATGCCCGCCTTGAGCGGGCTTTGTCGTTCTTTAGAGCCAGATCGCATAGGATGATAAGTGTAATGCTCCGTCAGAGCTTCTGTATGGCCTAAGGGGCGACGCTCTCTGCTATAGGTATACACTGGTAGCAGGTAGAGGCTTGTGCGGCCTTAGAAAGCCTCTGAGAGAGTTCTGGGTGGTGGCGCAGGTTATTCGAGAATCATTCACGTTTTGGTGAAGGCCACTTCTTTGCTCGCTTGATTGATCCGGTGTCGGGCTGGAAATCTCGCCGATTCACAAGGTGCAGAAAAAAATACGGGGAAATGGTGGTCTGCCAGATACTCGCCTCAGGTTATTTTCCTGGGTCAGCTACTGGAATCACCCAACGGTGCAAAGCTCCTGGCGGCGGGGATTTGAAATCCTGGAAAACTCGCCCTTCATTTGTTGCAAGGGAAAGCTGACCTGAACGCTTCAATTGAGAGCAGGGCCCCACTTTTATGCAGTGAGGCAGGATGCTCAGACATGTATCGGGTAACAATCCTTACTGCCTGCGTGTACTGGATGCCATTCACCGGGAAGCATGCCCTTGCCTCTTTAGGGAGGTCGTAATAGAGGTTAGTCATGGTATTCATAACGGCTGCAACCGTGCCGAAACAGAATCCAGCGTTAAAATCGGGGGCGGAGTTAGGTGCAATCTCCATCGACCTAAGACTGGCTTGGCATTGAGTCAAAAGCTCGTTCCCATCAGCCATGGCGGCACTACCACTTACCATCAACCCAATCAGTGCAGCCGCTCCAATCCATGCCTTCATGCTGAAATCCTTTTGAATGAGCGGGCATGTTACCGGGTGCAGTGGCTGGCTGCCATCACCGGGTTCAAGCTAGCGAGACAAGCAAGCTCATATGCACGGATCGCACAGGGGCATGTGATTTTTATACTCCAGTGGAATAGCGTCGTATGATATAGAAGAGAGCAGCCCCACCGATGGGAGTCTAGCTTTTACGTGGCAAGCGGAGCTTGCGGGTAGTTCCCGTTGAAGAAGATCAGCGTTGAGGTTCCCTCATACATACCGCCCCAATAGAAAAGCCCTTTGCCTTGAACGTGTGACAGTCGTCAGCTCACGCTGACAAGTGATCCCCTGAATGCGAGCGCATTCGTCTGTGCACTCTCCCAGCTCAAGAGCCAGGAGCGGATTTGTGAAATCTAGGTATTGGTTCGAGGTACACCCTGGACGGTGAGGGTGATGCTCCTGGGAAGCTTGTTTTCAGTATCTGTACTAATTACATAACATGCTCAACCGTGCTCGCACCCGCGATAGGGATTGATCGAGCGATCGAAGGGCAAATCCGGCGAGTTGTTACGGGTGATGATGGTTTTCGCCGTCTCGATCCGCACCTCCGTGCCTTGGGTCATCGGCGCTTCCTGATACCAGCCGTCATCTTCGGCCACCGAACGGCTCGGGGCGAAGCGGTTGTGCGGGTTGGTGGCGGTGCCGCGACCGCGCGGGGGAAGAGGGATGGACATGAAAACGCCTCTATACTGTTTTTATATACAGTATAGAGGCGCTGTTGATCTGGCTAGTGCCGCTGGGCAGTCAGTTCTTTTGGGTCGCTTGCCCCAGGTCGTCGCCCGACGTGGTCTTCATATCATTCGAGCGCAGGTCCGCCACTTCGCTCGCCTTGACCGGTGAGCCACCGTTGCCCCAGCTGCTGCGGATGAAACTGACCACGTCCGCCACTTCCTGATCCGACAAGCGCCAGGCGAACCCGGGCATCGTAAAGGTCGAGGGTGCGCCATGGGTTGCAGGCACCGTGTCGCCCTTGAGCACGATGTGAATCAGCGACGTGGCATCGTCCGACTGCAATACCGGGTTGCCCGCCAACGCCGGGAATACGCGGGTGTAGCCATGGCCATCGGTACGATGGCAGGCCGCGCAGTTGTCGATGTACACCGCCGCGCCAGGCTTGCTGTCGTCACCGTTCCACAGCGCCTGGGCGACCTGCTTGTCGTACTGATGCGGCTGATCGTCAGGGTCTTTTGCCGGCAAGGACTTGAGATAGCGGGCTATCGCGGTCAGATCGTTATCGGTCATGTACTGCATGCTGTGCGTCACCACATCACTCATGCCGCCAAACACCGCGCTGCGATCGCTGCGACCGGTCTTGAGGAACTGCACCAGTTGCTCTTCGCTCCAACTGCCGAGACCGTCTTTGTGATCGCCCCGCAGACTTTTCGCGATCCAGCCTTCAAGGGGCGCGCTGCCTGCAAGAAACGCGCTGCCTTGCCCGGCATCCAGGGCTTTTTCCTGCATGGTCAGGGCACGCGGCGTATGGCACGCGCCGCAATGTCCGAGGCCTTCCACCAGATACGCCCCGCGACTGACCACGGCATCTGCGCCAGGGGTGGCGTTATGCTCCTCGACGGCCGGGGCAAACATCCAGCGCCAGCCGGCAAGCGGCCAGCGCATGCTCAAGGGCCAGGGGATGTCGCTGTCCTTGTTTTCCTGGGCCACGGGCACCACGCCTTTCATGAAATAGGCGTACAACGCCTGCATGTCGGTTTCGCTGACGCGTGCGTAGGACGGATACGGCATGGCCGGGTACAGCGTACTGCCGTTTTTGACGACGCCATGGCGGACTGCTTTATCGAAGTCCTCGAAGCTATAGTCACCGAGTCCGGTTTTATCCGGGGTGATATTGGTGGAATAGATCGTCCCGATCGGTGTTTCCATCGGCAGGCCGCCGGCGAAGGGTTTGCCGTCCTTGGCGGTGTGGCAGGCCACGCAGTCGCCGGCACGGGCAAGGTACTCGCCCTGCTTGATCAGGTTTTGATCAGCGTCTGCAGCGTTGATCGAGCCGCAAACGAGCAGCGCCAGCGTAGCGATAACTACTGATTTCATGGTCATCGCTCCTTAAGCCTGAACCAACGGGCCGGGGTTTTTCAGGTACTGCTCGCGGATCGCCCGGGCCGACCAGTAGGTCAATGCAGCCACCAGGCCAGTTGGGTTGTAGCCCAGACCTTGGGGGAAAGCCGAGGCGCCAGGCACGAACACGTTGTGCACGTCCCAACTCTGCAAGTAACGGTTCAGGGCGCTGGTTTTCGGGTCGGTGCCCATGATCGCGCCACCGTTGAGGTGGGTGGTCTGGTAAGACGCGGTGTTGAAATGGTCGCCGACTTTTTTACCGATCACGGCAATGGCCTTGGGCCCCATCGCTTCGGCGATCTTGCCCATTTTCTCGACCATGAAGCGGTTCATCTTGATGTCGTTTTCCTGCCAGTCGAAGGTCATCCGTAGCAGCGGCAAGCCGTAGGCATCGCGGTACACCGGGTCCAGATCGAGGTAATTGCCGCGGTAGGACTGGTGCGCTCCGTGGGCGTCCATCGACACTTGATGGGTGTAGTAATCGGCGGTGGCGCGTTTCCAGGCACTGCCCCAGGCCGGGGTGCCCGGCGGATTGGAGGTCCCGGCGATCGGTCGGCTGCCGGCCTGGTTGACCCACATCGGCGAGCCGCCGACGAAGCCGTGAGGCCCGTGATCGAAGTTGTCGGCGTTGAAGTCGTCCACCGCCACGCCATTACCACCGGCGCCGATAAAATTGTTGGTGTGGGTGTCCTTGTCGAAGAACGCCTTGATCGTGGCCATGTTCTGGTAGGCGAAGTTCTTGCCAATGACCCCTTCGCCGCTGATGGGGTCGTAGGGCTTGCCGATGCCGGAAAGCAGCATCAGCCGCACGTTATGGAACTGGAAGGCGCCGAGGATCACCAGGTCCGCCGGCTGTTCGATCTCCCGGCCCTGACCGTCGACATAGGTCACGCCGGTGGCTTTGGTCTTGGTGCTGTCGAGGTTGACCCGCAGCACGTGGGAATTGGGCCGCAACTCGAAATTCGGCAACGGCTTGAGGGCCGGCAAAATATTCACGTTCGGCGATGCCTTGGAGTACATGTAGCAAACGTAACCGCTGCAAAAACCGCAGAAGTTGCACGGCCCCATTTGCGCGCCGTAAGGGTTGGTGTAGGGGCCCGAAGTATTCGCTGACGGCAGGTTGTAGGGTTTGTAGCCCACTGCGGTGGCCGCTTTCTGGAACAGCTGTGCGGAAACAGTGTTCTTCTGCGATTCCAGCGGGAAATGATTGGAGCGATCCGGGGCATACGGGTTACCGCCCTTGCCTTCACCGACCCGTTGACCGTTCACCGTCCAGGCCTGACCCGAGGTGCCGAAGACTTTCTCGGCATAATCGAAAAATGGTTCCAGCTCTTCATAGCTGACGCCGAAGTCCTGGATGGTCATGTCCTTGGGAATGAAGTTTTTGCCGTAGCGTTCTTCATAGTGGCTGCGCATACGCAACTCGATCGGGTCGACCCGAAAGTGCACGCCGGACCAGTGCAGACCGGCACCGCCCACACCGTTACCGGGCAGGAAGGCGCCCAGTTGGCGGTTCGGCAGCGCAATGTCGTTCACGCTATGGCGAATGGTGACGGTTTCCTTGGAAATGTCCTGGAAGAGTTTTTTACGAACGCTGTAGGTAAGTTCGTCGATCACCTGAGGATAATTACCGTCGGGATAGGTGTCCTGCATGGGGCCGCGCTCCAGTGCCAGCACATTGAGGCCGGCTTCCGTCAGCTCCTTGGCCATGATCGCGCCTGTCCAGCCAAAACCGACGATCACTGCGTCGACCTTCTTCATTACCGTTGCCATGCTCACGCCCTCTCGCCGCGAATTGAAACTGCCGGAAAGGGGTATTGCTCGTTGCGTTCCACCCAATCCATGAAATCGGCGCGGGCGCCTGGAAAACCAATCATGGTCCAGCCGACCATGCCTTTATTGCCGCCATGGATCGGGTCGCAGAAGAACCCTTCCTTGGTGTTTTGCAGCAGCAGGTTGAAAAATATCTTGGCCGGGACACTGTCGAACTGAGGTTTGCCTGCCTCCAATTGCTTGAGCAAATCCTCTCGGGTAGCGCTGTCTTGCTCGGCAAATACTTTACCGTTGAGCGCTTTCGCCCAGGCATCCGTCGCGGCGATGCCCAAGCGATAGATGTCTTTGGGCACCAGTTTGCTCTGCCAGCCCATTTCCGGCGCGGCGTCTGCATTAAACGGCCCTTGCATGAACCACAACGCGCCTGCGGCGTAGGGAGTGTTCATCTGGCGGTCGATGTATTCAGGCACTCCGGCTTCCAGCGCACCGGGGCCTTGGGCATCGTTCGGGATCAAGTGAGCAACGGCAGACTTGATGAATGCCCACTCTTCAACGGTGAAATACCCGGGTTCATACGCCGTGGTGCTGGCGGTCGGCTTGGCGGGGCTGGCGGGCGCCGCTTCAGGCGCAGCCATCAGGACCGTGCTGCCCAAACCGGTGCTGGCGACGGTGACCACCGGGATCAAGGTCAGGGATTTGCGTAAAAATTCACGCCGCGGGTTGTCTCGATCTTGATCAGACATGGGGGCACCTCATCAGGCAATAATGGTTGTCAGCCGTTTCGTGGAACGACTTTGGTTTTGGCAGCAATGCGGGTCGTGGAAGACCGGGGACAGGCGACTGCAAAATCTGGAAACAAATGATAGCAGGCTAAGTATCAAGTTGAATCGATTCAGCAAAAAACTTGGGCGTGCAGCGCGGGGAGAGGGTGGTTGCTGGAGGCCCCCTTCCACCCCGTAAAAGGCTGGAAGGGGGCTTTTTCTCAGTGTTGCTCGTCAGGCTTTTTCTTCAGCTTGGGGTTCGGAAAAAACTGCACGGCCTGAACCTTGGCGTCCGGCACCTTCAGCGCCGAGGTGTTGACCCTTGTGCCCAATTCCTTGGGCACTGACAGACCCTGTTCATTCAGCGTGTCCGAATAACCGCAGGCCACGCACTCGCGATGCGGGACCTGGTCTTCGGTCCACATCATCAACTTGTCCGGCTCGCTGCAAGCCGGGCAGACCGCCCCGGCGATAAAGCGTCTTTTGGTAATCACAGGTCCCTCACTCATGCGGCCGCGACCTCACTCAGGCCGCTATGGCGCAAGAGTGCGTCAATCGACGGTGGCCGTCCCCGGAAGTCGACGAACAGCACCATCGGTTCCTGGGAACCGCCGCGCGCCAGGATCGCCTCGCGGAACGCGCGACCGGTGGCGGCATTGAGCACGCCGTCTTCTTCGAATTTCGAGAAAGCATCCGCCGACAGCACTTCCGCCCATTTGTAGCTGTAGTAGCCCGCCGCGTAACCGCCGGCGAAGATATGCGCAAAGCTGTTGGGGAACCGGTTGTAGGCCGGCGGCCGCATGACCGAGACCTCGTCGCGCACGCCTTCGAGCACTTGCAGCACGCTGCGGCCGTCGCCGTGGGTGGCATGCAGTTCGAAGTCGAACAGCGAGAATTCCAGCTGGCGAACCATCATCAGGCCGGACTGGAAGTTCTTCGCCGCGAGCATCTTTTCCAGCAGGTCCTGAGGCAGCGGCTCGCCGGTTTCGTAATGACCGGAGATCAGCGCCAGGCCTTCCGGCTCCCAGCACCAGTTCTCCATGAACTGGCTTGGCAACTCGACCGCATCCCAGGCTACGCCGTTGATGCCGGATACGCCGGCATGCTCGACGCGGGTCAGCAGGTGATGCAGGCCGTGACCGAATTCGTGGAACAGCGTCGTCACCTCATCGTGGGTCAGCAGCGCTGGCTTGCCGCTGTCGGCCGGGGTGAAGTTGCACACCAGGTTGGCCACCGGGCTCTGGAGGATGCCTTGGGCGGTGCGGCGACGATCACGGGCGCCGTCCATCCAGGCACCGCCGCGCTTGTTGGCGCGGGCGTAGAGGTCAAAGAAGAAGCGACCGACGTGCTGGCCGTTTTCCTTGATTTCGAACAGGCGAACATCCGGGTGCCAGGTGTCGAAGCCTTTCTGCTCGGCGATTTCGATGCCATACAGACGCTGGACGATGGCGAACAGACCGCCCAGCACCTTGTCGATCGGGAAGTAGGCACGAAGGGCTTCCTGGGCAACGCTGTAGCGCTGCTCGCGAAGTTTTTCACCGTAGAAACCGCTGTCCCAGCTTTGCAGGTCCGGGCAGCCTTGTTCGGCGGCATAAGCTTTGAGCTGTTGCAGATCCTGGGCGGCGAACGGCTTGCTGCGCTTGGCCAGATCGCGCAGGAAACTGATGACCTGGTCGCTGGATTCGGCCATTTTGGTGGCCAGGCTCAACTCCGAAAAGCTGGCGAAACCCAGGAGTCTGGCCAGTTCCTGGCGCAGGTCGAGGATTTCTTCCATGACCGGGCCGTTATCGTTCTGACCGGCATTCGGGCCTTGGTCCGACGCACGGGTGCAGTAGGCGGCGTAGACTTCTTCGCGCAGGGCACGGTCCTTGGCGTAGGTCATCACTGCGTAGTAGCTTGGGAATTCCAGGGTGATCAACCAGCCATTCAGGTCTTTGGCCTGGGCTGCTGCGGCCATTTGTGCCTTGGCCGAATCGGTCAGGCCGTCGAGGGTGGCTTCGTCAGTGACGTGCCTGGTCCAGGCCTGTGTGGCGTCGAGCAACTGGTTGGAGAAGCGGCTGCCCAGCTCCGACAATTTGCTCTGCACTTCGGCATAACGCTTTTGTTCGGCTTCCGGCAGGTCGATACCCGACAGGCGGAAGTCACGCAGGGAGTGTTCCAGAATGGTTTTCTGCGCCACATCGAAACCGGCGGCTGCCGGGCTGTTGGCGAGCGCTTCGAAGGCCTCGAACAACTCGCGATTCTGGCCCAGCTCGGTGGAGTAGGCGCTCAAGGCGGGCAGGCAGGACTCGTAGGCTTCACGCAGTTCGGCGCTGTTGCACACCGCATTCAGGTGGCTGACCGGGCTCCAGGCCGCGCCGAGGCGATCGTTGAGTTCGTCCATGGCCAGCACCAGGCCGGCCCAGGTCGGTTGTTTGCCCTCGGCTTTGAGGATCTCGACAATGGCGGCGCGGTTGTCAGCCAGGATCTGTTCAATGGCCGGTTGCACGTGCTCGGCACGGATCGCCGAGAACGGCGGCAGGTCGTAGGACTGCAAAAGAGGGTTGTTCACGCTCACGGTTGGCACCTTGGCTGGAAGAAACGCTGGAAGAAACATTGACCCATCTTAATTACAATCGACGTCGACCGCAGCTATCAGCAAAAGAGAGAGAGCCTATCGTGACCCTTCGCAAGTATCAGAACCACGCACCGCTGCTCGGCAAAGGCGCTTTTGTCGACTGCTCGGCAGTGGTGATCGGCGACGTTGAAATCGGCGACGACAGCTCGGTCTGGCCGCTGACGGTGATCCGTGGCGACATGCAGCGCATCCGTGTGGGGGCGCGCACCAGCGTCCAGGATGGCTGCGTGCTGCACATCACCCATGCCGGCCCGTTCAATCCCGATGGCTTCCCGTTGCTGATCGGCGATGACGTGACCATCGCGCATAAAGTCATGCTGCACGGTTGCACCGTGGGCAGCCGGGTTCTGATCGGCATGGGCAGCATCGTGATGGATGGCGCGGTGGTGGAGGATGACGTGATCATCGGCGCCGGCAGCCTGGTACCGCCCGGCAAGCGCCTGGAAAGCGGTTTCCTCTACGTGGGCAGCCCGGTCAAACAGATCCGTACGCTGACCGACAAGGAAAAAGCCTTTTTCACCTACAGCGCGGCGAATTACGTAAAGCTCAAGGATTTGCATCTGGCCGAAGGCTACGACCAGATCTAGGCGCCTGTTAACGGAAAGCGTCCCGCTATTGCTCAGGAATTTTCATGCATTATCAAACCGTTTTATTCGACCTCGATGGCACCCTGACCGATCCGCGCGAGGGCATTACCCGTTCGATCCAGTTTGCCCTGAGCAAATTGGGGGTCGATGAACCCGATCTGACCAAGCTCGAACACTTTATCGGCCCGCCGTTGTTGCAGGCGTTCATGCAGTTCTACGACTTCGACGAGCCCAGAGCCTGGGAAGCGGTCAACTTCTACCGCGAGCGCTTCAAGGTCACCGGCCTTTACGAGAACCGGGTCTTCGACGGCGTCACGCCGTTGTTGGAAACCCTCGGCGGGCAAGGGCGACAGCTGTACATCGCGACTTCCAAACCCTGGATCTTCGCCCGGGAAATCGCCAGGCACTTCGACTTTGCAAAACACTTCAAGGCGATCTACGGCAGCGAACTGGACGGGACCCGTACCAATAAAGTCGAGCTGATCGCCCATCTGATGGCCGAAGAAGGCCTGGACCCGAGCACCACCTTGATGATCGGCGATCGTAAACACGACCTGATCGGCGCTCGGAGCAATGGGCTGGATGCCGCGGCGGTGGGCTACGGTTTTGGTAGCCGTGAAGAGCTGAGCGCAGAAGCGCCGACCTATCACTTTGAGACGCTGGCTGAGTTGCATCAGGCGTTTTTGCAGCGGTAGTTAAATTGCCTTCGCCGGCAAGCCGGCTCCCACAGGGTTTGGTCCGGGCGGCGTTCCGACGAAGAGGCCCTATCAGTCACCAGGATTCCTGGGGCCCGCCAAACCTTCCAACGCCGCCTTACGCTGTTCAACCGGCAGAGCCCCCAACTTCTCGGCTGCCGCATAAAACTTCACCCAGTCCCCGCCTTCCTGCCGGAACAATCCGGCAAACGCCGCCACCCATTGGTCATACAACCCAAACGGTAACAGCCGGGCATTGTTCATCGGCGCATTGATCCAGGCATCGTAGCGATGGTCCCCAGCCCATTGGGTGTCACGCAACAGTCGATAATCACCGCGCAAGCGCTCGAACGTTGCCGCCTTGCGATGACGCATCTGGTCGGCGGGTAGTGGCAGGTTGTACAGCCATTCGAGCTGCCTGCGTGTGTCCAGAATCAATTGAAGGAATTGCTCGCGTCGCTGCGCCTGCGCATCATCGTCCGGCGCCAGGCCACGGAATGCGCGCCACTGGCGAGTGCCTTCCTTTTCGACGAAAGAGGCGAAAGACTCGTTGAACTCAGTGTCGTCCTTCACATACAGGCGCTGGTGCGCCAGTTCGTGAAAGATCAATGTCGCCAGCCGCTCGTCGCCCCAACCCATCATCGAACTGATGATCGGATCGTTGAACCAGCCGAGCGTCGAATAGGCCTCGACACCGCCGATCGACACGTCCATACCTTGCAGTCGTTGCAAGGCCGCTTCACCGCGGGCTGCGCTCTGGCTGTAGTAACCGCGATAGGCGACGCAGCCGGCAATGGGGAAACAATGGTTCTGCGGCGTCAGGGAAAACTCCGGCGTGGCAAACACATTCCAGACGACGAATGGCCGGCCAATGTCGGCGTAAAGGCGATAGCTCTGATTGTCCGGCAGATGCAGATGCTGGCTGGCGAACGTCCGGGCCTTTTGTGATTGAGCCAGGCGCGCACGCAATTGCTGATCGCGACCGGGATCGGCAATCACGCTGGCAACCGGCTCCCGTGCCCGCAGCAGTTGCAGCTGACCACTGGCCAATTGGCCGTAATAGCTGACGCTCGTGCAACCATTGAGCAACAAAAACAACATGCCTGGAAACAAAATGCGTAAAACGCGATCAAGTAACCCAAGGCTTGGAAGCGGCCTGATCAAAATGAATCATCCCTGGAAAGTCTGCCCGCAAGACTATCCCGCCTGACTGGAGCTCCGCTATGCGCACGTTGATGCTGACAGGAAGCCTGTTGTTGCTGACAGGTTGTGCCGGTTTCGGATTACCTCGCCATGATCCGTCCCAAGCGTGGATCGACCTGGATTCGCAGCAAGAAGATACAGCGCTGCAAGCGCTGGAAGTCGATGACAAGGTCGCCACCGACAAGCGCTACTTCGAGGTTCAACCCGGTAGCCATGAGCTGACGGTGCGTTACCAGTTCGCTGTCGCGCCTACCAATATCGGTCCCGATGCCGAGCCGCTATGGCGTGATTGTCAATTGAACGTGAAATTCAAGGATTTCAACGCTGGCCAGCGGTATCAGCTGCAAGCCGGGAATATCGGTTTCCGGCCGTGGGCAAAGCTCTATGATCAACAGCGAAAAGTGATTGGCCAAGGGACACCGGCTGGCTGCCAACGCACCTGATCGGCGTTATCCTGAAGGCCCCTCACCCTTGGGAATTCATCATGCGCAGGTCAATGCTATTACTGGCTGCAAGTGTCGTTGCCGGCTGCCAGAGCCCATTGCCGGCGGTTAATCCGCAGATGGCCTGGGTGGAGTTTTCTACACCCTTCCCCAACGACAAATTGTTGATGGCCGAACGATTGGATAAGCAGCGATTGCGCGACGGGCGTTTTTTCCAGGTCACCCCCGGTAGCCATGAGCTGATCGTCAGATTCGACTTCGAAGTGCCCGGAGGGGGCGGTGGCATGAGCATGATGAACGGTCCCACGGAACGATTGTGTTACCTGACCATCCACTATGATCATTTCGAAGCCGGCCAGCGTTATGTGCTGGAAGGCCGTTCGATCGCTTTCACTCCTGGCGCTCGCCTGTACAACGCCAAGCGTGAAATCGTCGCAGAAGACCGAGAGTCCTATTGCCTCATGTGAGGTGAATCAGCGGTCGTTTTTCTGGTAGATGATTTTCTTGGTGCCGCCTGCGCACGAGCCAACGACCATGTTCTGATCGTGCACTTCATCGTTGGTGACAATTTCCAGGGTGTAGGAAGAGACGTTGTTGGCCTGGATCTTGGCTTCGATTTCGGCCTTGAGTTCTTCACAGGATTTCGGTGCCGCCAGGGCCGATGTGGCCAGCGCGCTACAGATAAGCGCCAAGGCAAAACGTTTCATGGTTGAAGCTCCTTTGAGGGCAGCGCGCACGTGGATGCGTTTTTGCTGCTGTCATTTATTCGACCACAGTTTAATCAGTCAAGTTTGGTGCAGCCCAAAAAAGATCGCAGCCTTCGGCAGCTCCTGCAGGGTCACTCAACCCATGTAGGAGCTGCCGAAGGCTGCGATCTTTTAACGTGCAACAGAAGATCTAGCTGACCAGCGTCGCATCCAGGCTGATCTTCGCATTCAGCACCTTGGACACCGGACAGCCTTCTTTGGCCTTGTTGCTCAATTCCTCGAACTGCGCCTGACTCGCCCCGGGGATTTTAGCCTTGAGGATCAATTTCACCGCCGTGATCGCAAAGCCACCCTCCACTTGGTCCAGAGTGACCTCGGCTTGGGTATCGATGCTGTCAGCCTTGAGACCGGCATCGCCGAGAATCATTGAAAACGCCATGGAAAAGCAGCCCGCATGTGCCGCACCGATCAGCTCTTCCGGATTGGTGCCTTTGCCGCCTTCGAAACGCGCCTTGAAGCCGTAGGGTGCTTCTTTGAGTACACCGGTTTCCGTGGAGATCGAGCCGATGCCGGTTTTCAGGTCACCTTCCCAATGAGCCGATGCTTTCTTCGTGATAGCCATGTCTGCCTCCTCAAGATCCGGCGCGAATCGTCGCGCCTTCGTGGTTTTCGGTTGCTAGGGTTCTGAGGATAGATGGTGCTGCAAAGTTCACCGCATTCTAATTGATGCCTCATTTTGCCGGAATTTCGCCTGAGCTATTGAAACTCGGGTATATGCCCTCATTGCATGAAGCACGCTTATGGATTCGGCAGGTTTTCGTTTGTAAGAAAAAACCTGCGCCCTCAATTGGAGAAGCAGGCTTATGAAACGACTGTCCGATATCAAATTCTCGACCCTCGATCTGGTGCCCGTGCGGGAGAACGGCAGCGCGGCCCAGTCGCTGCGCAATTCCCTGGACCTGGCGCAGCACGTCGAGCAGTTCGGCTACAACCGCTTCTGGGTCGCCGAGCACCACAATATGGATGGCATTGCCAGTTCGGCGACCTCGGTGCTGCTGGGTTATCTGGCCGGCGGCACGTCGACCATTCGCGTCGGCTCGGGCGGTGTGATGTTGCCCAACCACGCCCCGCTGGTCATCGCGGAGCAGTTCGGCACGCTTGAAAGTCTGTACCCGGGCCGAATCGATCTGGGCCTGGGTCGCGCTCCCGGTTCCGATCAAATGACTGCTCGCGCGTTGCGTCGTGAGCGCTCCGGGAGTGCCGACGAGTTTCCCGAAGACGTGACCGAGCTGATGCGCTACCTCGGCCCGCGCACCCCCGACCAGCGGATTATTGCGATGCCGGGCACCGGCACCAACGTCCCTGTCTGGTTGCTGGGTTCGAGCCTGTTCAGTGCCCAACTGGCCGGTGAGCGCGGTTTGCCCTATGCCTTCGCTTCCCATTTCGCACCGCGCTTCATGCATGAGGCGATTCGCGTCTACCGCAACCACTTCAAGCCTTCTGCAGTATTGGATAAGCCCTACGTGATGCTCGGCGTACCTTTGGTAGCCGCCGACACCGACGAGCAGGCCGACTATCTGGCGACCTCGGTCTATCAGCGGATTCTCGCATTGATGCGTGGCCAGAGCCTGGTGCAACGGCCGCCAGTGAAAACCATGGACGGCCTGTGGCTGCCTCATGAGAAGGAAGCGGTTGCAGATTTCCTCGGCCTGGCCATGGTCGGCAGCCCGCAGAAGATCCGCGCCAAACTGGAAGTGCTGATTGAGCAGACCCAGGCCGATGAGCTGATTTTTACCTGTGACCTGTACGAACATGCCGATCGGGTGCATTCCTATGAACTGTTGGCGCAGGTCATGAAGGGCTGACGCTCGAGCCTTGCCCACAAAAAGCCGACGTCATTGCGTCGGCTTTTCTATTTTTTGCGGGCATCAGATTACCTCTTGTAGACGATTTCCTTGGTGCCCTTTTCACAAGTGCCGACGACTTTCCCATCAGTAACAGTGCCTTTATCGACGATCTCCAGCGAATAACCTGCTACGCCCTTGGCATCAAGTCTCGCTGCGATCTCGGCTTTCAGCTCTTCGCACGATTTGCCCTCGGCAAAGGCGGTACCCGCAAGGCTCAACAAACCCACCGCTAAAATAAACTTCTTCATCTATCGCATTCTCTGGTCGGATCAATAGGGGGCATCCGGCATCAGCCGGATGTTCTTGTATCGCGTATTGCCAATCCCTATGGCACTCGGCCAGCAAGCCAGTTCGGAACACTAGCTCAAACTCAGCTGCTCGCAATTCGGAATCCGACCTTGAGCGTCACCTGGAAATGGGCAGCCTTACCGTCCTTGATATGCCCACGTGTTTCGGTCACCTCGAACCATTCCATGTACTTGAGGCTTTTATTGGCTTCGGCCAAGGCGTTGTTGATGGCGTCTTCGATGCTGCTGGCGGATGAGCCGACCAGCTCGACTTTCTTGTAGGTGTGATGATCTGTCATGGCGTTCTCCTCAGGGTTTGATTACAGCCTAGCAGTGATTTTCTTATTACTTCTGTCGGCTAATCTGACGTTGAAGTTCAGATTTACTGCACTTTCTCGAACCTCTGAAGTCCCAATCAACACACGCAACTCAACCAATGCAGGAGAGCCACCATGGCCACCACTTCTTTACGTAAAGCCTCATTGCAAAGCATGGAAGCCGAGATCGAGAGTTTGCTCAAGTCTCTGGAAAGCCTTAAGGACGACGCCTCGGACGAGTCGCGTAAAACCCTTAAAGTATTGAAAACAAACGCCGAAAACGCACTGAAGCATTCGCGCCATCTGCTCAGCGACGCGTACGAAGAAGTCAAAGTCAAAACCCGCGAAACCGGGATCGCCACACGGGACTACGCCCAGGAACACCCTTGGACTACAGCGGGTGTCGCTGTGGGTGCGCTGGGTTTGCTCGCTGCTTATCTGTTGTTCAAGCGCGGCGAATGATCGGTTTGGCGCAGTTCGTTCTTGAGCCACTGCGCCAACTGCCGGGCGCGCCCGTCCGCGGCGCGCTTGGGTAGCCACAACGCCAGTTGCGCCGAGGTTTCACTGAAGCCCCAGGGCGCGACCAGGCGGCCGGCCTTCAAGTCCTCGGCCACCAGCGGTTCAGGGGCAATTGCCACGCCCAGCCCCGCCACTGCCGCTTCCAGCAAGTAATACAAATGCTCGAACCCCTGACCCAATTTCAACGCCTTGGCGTCGATTCCACTTTGTTGCGCCCAACTGGGCCAGGCTTGTGGGCGAGAGGTGGTGTGCAGCAATGGCTCCTCCAGCAGCGCGGTGGCCGGTGCTTCCAGCAATCGTTGATAGCCGGCAAATCGCGGGCTCATGACGGGGCCAATCCGTTCGCTGGCCAATTCGTAGACCTGCATGTCCGCCGGCCAAGGTGGCTCGGCAAACACCAGCAGGGCATCCAGCCCCGGCCGACGAGGATCGAGATCGCCTTCACCGGCCGATAGATGCAGGCGCAAGTCCGGCAGGTCCGAATTCAGCCTTCCCAAGCGCGGAATGAACCAGCGTGCCAGCAAGCTGCCTGAGCAGCCGAGTACAAACGGCGCGTCGGCGGCGCTTTGGGTCAGCTCTGCGCACACCGTACGCAAGCGCTCGAACGCTTCGGCGCTGGCATCGCGCAATCGAACCCCGGCATCTGTGAGTTTAAGGCCGCGTCCATCCTTGATGAAAAGACTCACCCCAAGGTGTTCTTCAAGCACCTTGAGTTGCCGGCTGACTGCGCCATGGGTAACGTGCAATTGTTCGGCGGCCTGACTGACGCTGTTCAGGCGGGCGGTTGCTTCAAAGGCACGCAATGCGTTCAGCGGGGGAAGGTCATGGCTCATGGGATCTGTGAGTTTTCCTGACAGGTTATGGCAATCTTATCGGTTTTCAGCTTGCGGCGTGAGGGGTAGAGTTGAGCCCATTGTCATCTCACGCATTCAACTGGAGCGACCCATGACCCAGACTAATCTGCGCAACGGCCCCGACGCCAACGGCCTGTTTGGCGCGTTCGGTGGCCGTTACGTCGCTGAAACCCTGATGCCTTTGATTCTCGAGCTGGCCCGCGAATACGAAGCGGCCAAGGAAGATCCTGCATTCAAAGAGGAATTGGCCTACTTTCAGCGCGACTATGTCGGTCGTCCAAGCCCGCTTTATTTCGCCGAGCGGCTGACCGAGTTCTGCGGCGGCGCGAAGATTTACCTGAAGCGTGAAGAGCTGAACCACACCGGCGCGCACAAGATCAACAATTGCATCGGCCAGATCCTGCTGGCGCGGCGCATGGGCAAAAAACGCATCATCGCCGAAACCGGCGCTGGCATGCACGGCGTGGCGACGGCCACCGTGGCCGCGCGTTTCGGCCTCGATTGCGTGATCTACATGGGCACTACCGACATCGAACGCCAGCAAGCCAACGTGTTCCGCATGAAGCTGTTGGGCGCCGAAGTGATCCCGGTGGTGGCCGGGACTGGCACCCTGAAGGATGCGATGAACGAAGCGTTGCGTGACTGGGTCACCAACGTCGACAGCACCTTCTACCTGATCGGTACCGTGGCCGGTCCGCATCCATACCCGGCCATGGTTCGCGACTTCCAGGCCGTCATCGGCAAGGAAACCCGTGACCAGCTGCAAGCCCAGGAAGGCCGCCTGCCGGACAGCCTGGTGGCGTGCATCGGCGGCGGGTCCAATGCCATGGGCCTGTTCCACCCGTTCCTCGACGACACAAGCGTCGAAATCATCGGCGTTGAAGCGGCCGGTCACGGCATCGACACCGGCAAGCACGCCGCCAGCCTGAACGGCGGCGTACCGGGCGTGCTGCACGGTAACCGGACGTTCCTGTTGCAGGACGACGATGGCCAGATCATCGACGCCCACTCGATTTCCGCCGGCCTCGACTATCCGGGCATCGGCCCGGAACACGCCTGGTTGCACGACATCGGCCGTGTCCAGTACACCTCGGTAACCGACGACGAAGCCCTCGACGCGTTCCACAAATGCTGCCGCCTGGAGGGGATTATTCCTGCGCTGGAAAGTGCCCATGCCCTGGCTGAAGTGTTCAAACGCGCACCGACCCTGCCGAAAGATCACCTGATGGTGGTCAACCTGTCCGGTCGTGGCGACAAAGACATGCAAACCGTGATGCACCACATGGAACTCTCCCAACAAGAGCAATCAAAGCAGGAGAAACACTGATGAGCCGCCTGCAAACGCGTTTTGCCGAACTCAAGGAACAGAACCGTGCCGCGCTGGTGACTTTTGTTACCGCTGGCGACCCGAGCTACGACACGTCCCTGGCGATCCTCAAAGGCTTGCCCGGTGCTGGCGCCGACGTGATCGAGCTGGGCATGCCCTTCACCGATCCGATGGCCGATGGCCCGGCGATCCAGCTGGCCAACATCCGGGCCCTGGGTGCCAAGCAAAACCTGGCGAAAACCCTGCAAATGGTGCGCGAGTTCCGCGAAGGCAATACCGACACGCCGCTGGTGTTGATGGGCTATTTCAACCCGATTCATATGTATGGCGTGCCACGTTTCATTGCCGACGCCAAAGAGGCCGGCGTGGACGGCCTGATCGTGGTCGACCTGCCACCCGAGCATAACGGCGAGTTGTGCGATCCGGCCCAGGCCGCGGGTATCGACTTCATTCGCCTGACCACGCCGACGACCGACGACGTGCGCTTGCCAACCGTACTGAACGGCAGTTCCGGTTTCGTTTACTACGTGTCTGTTGCCGGTGTGACCGGTGCGGGCGCGGCAACGCTGGACCACGTTGAAGAAGCGGTTGCCCGTCTGCGTCGCCACACCGATCTGCCGATCAGCATCGGTTTCGGCATCCGTACACCGGAGCAAGCGGCTGCCATCGCTCGCCTGGCGGATGGTGTGGTGGTGGGGTCGGCGTTGATCGATCACATCGCCAATGCTTCGACGCCGGCCCAGGCGGTCGACGGTGTGTTGAGCCTGTGCGCGGCGCTGGCCGACGGTGTACGAAAAGCCCGCGTCAGCTGAAGCCTGCGAGATCTTTCGCTTTCAGGGCAACTCCAGCCCGCCCGCGGCTCTGTGCAACTTTCTCAAATGCTCGCCAACCTGCTTCAGGTTGGCTTCATTGGCGGCCATCTCGGCCGCCCGGCTCGGTTCGAGCAGCGCCCTCACTTCCTTGTCCAGATCCCCGGTCAGCGCTTGAAGCTGTTTCTGCCGCAGGCTGCTTTCCGATTCCAGGCGTTGCCATTCATTCGGCTGCGGCAAGCCATAACCACCGGTACCGAGCAACTCCGCCGGACGGCTGAGGAAGCCACTGTTGGCGAGAATCTGCTGCAAGGTCGCGTTGGCCTTGTCCATGCCGCCGTTCTTCAATTCACGAGCGCCCAGATAGCGCTGTTTCACTTCGTCCTGGGCCAGTACCAACTGTTGGCGAAAGGCGGCCTGCTCCAATAACAGCAATGCCGCACTGGTGCGCAAGTCGGCCCGGTCAATCCATTGCCGGCGTTCGTCGGCTTTCAATGCCAGCCAGTCTTCGACCTTTTCCTGCTTGATCGGCAGGTGCTTCTTCAGCACGTCGAACATCGCTTGATAACGATCGCGGAAGGAGTCGAAGCGATAGCCCAGGCGCAGCGCTTCGCGAGGATCGTCCAGCACGCTGGTATCCGCCAGCCCGCGACCCTTGAGCACTTCCAGCAAACCATTGGGCATGATGCTGTCCAGCCCGACCAGCTGCGAATTGTTGGTGCCGCTGCGCAACAGTTTCAATCCTTCTACCGCGCAGTTATTGGACAGGAAGAAATAATTGCCGTCGTAGCTCCAGTGCATCTCGGCGGCATGCTCCACCACGTCTTCGATTTCGTTGCGCGACAGGTTCAGCGGCACCGAGGCCAGGCTGCGCAGTTCGGTCTTGGTGTATTCGTCGATCACCTGAGCCAGCGGCAGGACAAACAGGCGCGACGGGTATTTACCCACCAGGCCGTCCCAGCTCGACAGCTGTACATCACCGACGAAGGCGCGGTAGGACAGCACCAGATGCTGATCCAGATCCAGCCGGCAATCCGGCCCGCGTGGCCGACCGGGTGCACAGATCACCAGGCGCAACATACTGTGGCCCCAGCGGCTGACCCAATTCTGGTTGGCTTCGGCCAGCAGATAGTCGACGGCGTATACCCTTTCCGGGTCGACCTGGCCCAGGGGTTGTTTGGCGAAGTCGTTGCCGGCATTGAGAAACGCAAAGGATTTGCCGCAGGTGTCTTTGGCGGCGGGCGCCCAGCCGAAATGGTCCTGGTAGTAGCGGTACAGCGCAGGACGGCGACAGGCGTAGCTCGGGTCGAGCAGGAAATACTCCATGTTGACCGCGACGAACTCCTTGGGGCTGCTCGTCTCGTAGATGTCCGGGCTGCGGGCAATTTGTCGATTGTACTGTTCGCGCTCGCCACGGCGGCCGACGTACTGCGGCCAGCCGGCAAGGTCGAGCAGGCGCGGGTCGTCGCTGAGGGTAAAGCGTCGATCGGCCTGACCACGACATTCGTCGGGCATGCCGATCAGCCCTGAGCTGCTGTTACGCCGGGTGCAGCGCTGAATCAGCGTGCGCTCCGCGTCTGGCCACAGCCGCGAGCGGTCATAGATGTGAGTGAGTTCGTGCAGCACCGTCGCCAGCATTTCCCTGCGCACAGTGCCGTGGGGGCGATACGTTTTCTTGGTCGCAGCGCTGCCGTCGGTGAGGCTGGCGAGCAGGTTGCGGTTCAAGTCGAGTTCGGACACCAGCGACGCCTGCCCGTAGGCATCGGCGGGCATCTTATCGGTCCAGCCGACGTCGATCCTGCGGTCGAGTTGCTCGATGAAGCGCGGCGGCAATGCCTGCATGGCCTCATCGAGCAGCGCCTGACTGGCCTGCTGTTGTGCGGGGCTCAGCCCTTGGGTCTTGAGCTGTAATTGCAGGCCAGCCTGGGCCGTGTTGCCAAGCAGCAACAGGACCCCGGCCAACAGCCAGGCGACAGGCGACATCACAGTGCGAGGATGGCTTCGGCGAGAACCTGATCACTGGCATCCCGGGCTTCGGGGACGCGGGTGCGCAATGTGTCGAAGGCAGCTTCCAGTTGTGCACCGCGAATTTCACCTTCGCTGGCAACGAAGCTGGCCGCATCGTCGTGGGCTTCGCGGATGATTTTCGAATCGCGAATGGACGTGGTGGTGTCGGATGTGAAATCAATGGTGCGCCGGGAGGCATCGATGATGATGTTACTGGTGGCGACCAAGGTGTGCGCCTGGGTCGCATCGGCCAACAACAACAGGCCAAGGGCAGCAGCAATCAGGGGGCTACGCATGGAACGACTCCGCAGATAAGGATAACTATTGGACGAGAATTGCCTGCGCCAGTTCAAGGTCGCTTGCATGAAGTTTTGGTCGGGTGTCGCGCAGATAGGCCAGGGCAGCCTCCAGTTGCGCGCCCCGCAGTTCGCCGTCACTGGCGATGAACGCCGCAGCGTCATCCTGTGCGGCGAGTAGCAGCTTACGGTCAAAGGGGGCGGCGGACACCATGGTGGTGGCGTAGCCGGTGGCGACGATGCCTTGTGTCGACAGGTTGAAGGCGTCGTAGGCCTGGGCCGAACCCACCCAGCAGGCTGTCGCGAAAAACGGAGTGATCAACAGATTTGAAAGAAAACGCATGAGACTCGATAGCTGGAAGCGAGTCTCAAGGCTAGCGCAACGCCCGGTCTAGAGCCAGCCTTGAAACATTGGGACACTACGCGCGTGCCCCAAGTGAACGGTGTCGCTTAGATCGTCAGGATGGCCTGGGCCAGTTGCGCATCCGTGGCGCTCAGCTGAGGAGCCTGCTGACGGATGTGGTCAAGGGCGCTTTCCAGTTTCACGCCACGGATGGCGCCTTCGCTGGCGACGAAGCTGGCAGCGTCGTCTCGGGCAGCGCGCACGATCTTGTCATCGCGAAAGGACGACGTGACATCGGAGGTCGCATCGGAGGTGGCCTTGAGTGCGCCCACGACGGCATCGGTGGTCACGATGAAGCTGGTGGCGTGGGCATTGGCTGCCACGGCAAGCAGGGCTGCAGCGCTGAGCAGGCGAAGACGGGACATGATGTAACTCCTTTGGTGAACCGATTGGGGGTGGCGCAGTGTCTGGAGATCAGACGCCTGTGATACCGCGTTCGCCACGTTCTGGTTAGATTTTAGGTCGGCAGTGATGGATTCGAACAGTCATTTGGAGAAACGATATATGTAGCTGTCAAAGTGTACCGGTTAAAACTAATGTGCGAGAAACTGTACTGGTATGGCTTTTCCAAGCCCTGAAACGACAAAACCCGTCGTGGTTTCCCACGACGGGTTTTGTTTATTCAATTCGGGTTGCTGGCGGTGGACCCTGCAGGTCAGAGCCAGCGACGCTACTTAGCGCCAGAACGGCTTGCTCAGCTCTTCGTAGCGTTGTGCTTCGCTAATCCCGGCATCAGCCAGCAGACGCGAATCCAGACGAGCCAGTTGATGGCGGCTGGAGATGCGGCGCTGCCACAACATCAGGTTGGCGAGAACGCGCAGAGGCATGGAAGCCTGGGTTTTTGCAGTGGTGTCTTCGAAGAACAGTTCGGAACTGAGTGTACGTTCCATGGTTAGCATCCTTCCGCTTGTGGCGGGATTAGGTAGTGGTTTAACTGATGCCAATGATCCTCTTGTTTGGCCAGTCCCTGTAGATACAGTTCACCTGTATTGTGAGGGACCAGTTAACTGTTAATAGGCGGTGTACTGGTCAAAATTGAGGCAACTGTACCTATCTGCACCTATATGGTGCGAAATTGATCCTTTGGCTCGGAAAGGTAGGGAAATTCTGTAGGAAAAGACCGGTACAGCAGTACAGTTTTAAACTCATTTCTGCTTGGCAATAGCAGGCTGACGAAACTGTGTTTGCGTCAGCCGCTATCTGTATTCCCTCACACGGCAAGCATGCGCCCGGTTTCTTCGAGGTTCATGTGCCAGCTCAGTGCGTCGCGCAAGATATGCGGGGTATGACCACCGATTGCGCAGGCCGCTGTGAAGTAGTCATCCAGCGCCTGGCGATAGTCCGGGTGCACACAATTGTCGATGACGACGCGAGCCCGCTCCCGCGGTGCCAGGCCGCGCAGGTCGGCCAGGCCGATCTCGGTGACGAGGATGTCCACATCATGCTCGGTGTGGTCGACGTGGCTGACCATGGGCACGACGCTGGAGATCGCGCCGCCTTTGGCGATCGACTTGGTCACAAAGATCGCCAGGTGCGCGTTGCGCGCGAAGTCGCCCGAACCGCCGATCCCGTTCATCATCCGCGTGCCGCAGACATGGGTGGAGTTGACGTTGCCGTACAGGTCGAATTCCAGTGCGGTGTTAATGCCGATGATGCCCAGTCGGCGCACCACTTCCGGGTGGTTGGATATTTCCTGTGGACGCAGGACCAGTTTGTCCTTGTAGCGCTCCAGGTTGCCGAACACGTCGGTATTGCGACGAGCCGACAAAGTGATCGAACTGCCCGATGCAAAAGTCAGCTTGCCGGCATCGATCAGGTCGAAGGTCGAGTCCTGCAGCACTTCGGAGTACATGGTGAGGTCTTCGAAGGGGGAATCGATCAGGCCGCACATCACCGAGTTGGCGATGGTGCCGATCCCGGCTTGCAGCGGGCCCAGCTTGTTGGTCATGCGTCCGGCCGCCACTTCCTGCTTGAAGAAGTCGATCAGATGGTCGGCGATGGCCTGGGTGTCCATGTCCGGTGGCAGTACTGTAGAAGGCGAGTCGGGCTGATTGGTGATCACGATGGCGACGATCTTTTCCGCCGGGATCGGGATGGCGGTACTGCCAATCCGGTCGTCAACCTTCACCAGCGGGATCGGCGTGCGAGTCGGGCGATAAGTCGGGATATAGATGTCGTGCAGACCTTCCAGGTTCGGATTGTGCGCCAGGTTGATCTCAACGATCACCTGTTTGGCGAAAATCGCAAAGCTGGCCGAGTTGCCGACCGAAGTGGTCGGTACGATGTGGCCCTGTTCGGTGATCGCCACGGCCTCGATCACCGCGATGTCCGGCAGCTTGAGCTGCTGGTTGCGCAGCTGTTCCACGGTTTCTGAAAGGTGCTGGTCAATGAACATCACTTCGCCGGCGTTAATCGCCTTGCGCAGCGTGCTATCGACCTGGAATGGCATGCGTCGTGATAATACGCCGGCTTCGGTGAGCTGTTTGTCGAGGTCGTTGCCCAGGCTCGCGCCGGTCATCAGGGTGATTTTCAGCGGAGTCAGTTTGGCGCGTTCGGCCAATGCGTGCGGCACAGCCTTGGCTTCGCCGGCGCGAGTGAAACCACTCATGCCGACGGTCATGCCGTCCTCAATCAGAGCGGCAGCGTCAGCGGCGCTCATCACTTTATCCAACAACGAAGGCAAGCGAATACGATCACGGTACATGGAGGTTTATCTCGGGTAACGAAAGCAAGGTGTGCAGTCTAGTGATTTGAAAAAAATCCGTCCCGCTACCATGGTCGAATGCCGAGCCCTGATTTAGAGCCTTTGGTCGGGTTAACGGGGCATTTCACGGGCAATAAAAAACCCCAGCCTGCTAAAGGCCGGGGTTTGGGGTATTGCGTTGGAGCAGGTTTTACTCGACGGCTTTAACCATGTCTTCGATGACTTTCTTGGCGTCGCCGAAGACCATCATGGTTTTATCGAGGTAGAACAGTTCGTTGTCCAGGCCGGCATAGCCGCTGGCCATCGAGCGCTTGTTGACGATGATGGTCTTGGCCTTGAACGCCTCGAGAATCGGCATGCCGGCGATCGGCGATTTCGGATCGTTCTTCGCCGCCGGGTTGACCACGTCGTTGGCACCCAACACCAGCACCACGTCGGCCTGACCGAACTCGGAGTTGATGTCTTCCATCTCGAACACCTGGTCGTAAGGCACTTCAGCCTCGGCCAACAACACGTTCATGTGGCCGGGCATGCGCCCGGCAACCGGGTGGATCGCGTACTTCACGGTCACGCCGCGATGAGTCAGCTTCTCGGTCAGCTCTTTCAGCGCGTGCTGCGCCCGTGCTACGGCCAGGCCGTAGCCCGGAACGATGATCACGGTATCGGCGTTGGTCAGCAGGAAGGTCGCGTCGTCGGCCGAACCGGATTTCACCGGGCGGGCTTCTTTCGAGCCGGCCGGGCCAGCCGCATCTGCGGTGTTGCCGAAGCCGCCGAGCAGTACGTTGAAGAACGAACGGTTCATCGCCTTGCACATGATGTACGACAGGATTGCACCGGACGAACCCACGAGCGAGCCGGCAATGATCAGCATCGAGTTGTTCAGCGAGAAACCGATACCTGCCGCTGCCCAGCCGGAGTAGCTGTTGAGCATGGACACCACCACCGGCATGTCCGCGCCGCCGATCGGGATGATGATCAGCACGCCGAGCACGAAGGCCAGGGCCAGCATCAGGGCGAAAGCGCTGAGACTGCCAGTGAGCATGAAGGTGATACCCAGCGCCAGCGTCGCCAGGCCCAGCACCAGGTTGAGCTTGTGCTGGCCGCTGAATTGCACCGGCGCGCCCTGGAACAGGCGGAACTTGTATTTGCCCGAGAGCTTGCCGAAGGCGATCACCGAACCGGAGAAGGTGATTGCACCGATGGCGGCGCCGAGGAACAGCTCCAGACGGTTGCCCGCCGGGATCGAATCACCCAGTTGTTTAACGATACCCAGCGATTGCGGCTCAACGACAGCGGCGATGGCAATGAACACGGCGGCCATACCGATCATGCTGTGCATGAAAGCGACCAGTTCCGGCATCTTGGTCATTTCAACGCGCTTGGCCATGATCGAACCGGCGGTGCCGCCGACCAACAGGCCGACGATGACGTAACCGATCCCGGCAGTCGCGAGCTCAGCGCCCAGCTTATAGATGAGGCCCACGGTGGTGAGGATCGCCAGCGCCATGCCGAGCATGCCGTAAAAATTGCCGCGTCGGGACGTGGTCGGGTGCGACAGACCTTTGAGGGCCTGGATGAAGCAGATCGACGCGATCAAGTAGAGCGTCGTGACGAGGTTCATGCTCATTACTTGGACGCCTCTTCTTTAACCGCTTTCGGGGCTTTTTTCTTGAACATTTCAAGCATCCTGCGGGTGACCAGGAAGCCACCAAACACGTTCACTGCCGCCAGCGCCACCGCCAGGGTGCCCATGGTCTTGCCCAGTGGCGTCACGGTCAGCGCCGCCGCCAGCATGGCGCCGACGATCACGATGGCCGAAATGGCGTTGGTCACCGCCATCAACGGCGTGTGCAGAGCAGGTGTAACGTTCCAGACCACGTGATAACCGACATAAATCGCCAGCACGAAGATGATCAGGTTGTAGATACCGGGGGAGATAAGCTCTTCCATCGTCTGAATCCCTGCTTAGGCGTTTTTGCGGATGACTTGGCCGTCGCGGCACATCAGGCACGCGGCGACGATATCGTCTTCGAGGTTGATCTCGAACTGGCC
This sequence comes from Pseudomonas sp. MPC6, assembly GCF_006094435.1. Lineage (NCBI taxonomy): Bacteria > Pseudomonadati > Pseudomonadota > Gammaproteobacteria > Pseudomonadales > Pseudomonadaceae > Pseudomonas > Pseudomonas sp. MPC6. The sequence continues at coordinate 267,324 of NZ_CP034783.1, forward strand.
TTCTTTGTTGAAGACCAGCTTCAGGAAGTCCAGCAGGTTGCGCGCGTACAACGCCGAAGCATCGGCCGCGACGGCGCCGGCCAGGTTGGTCGGGCCGCAAATGGTCACGCCATTTTCGACCACTACCTGGTCGGCTACGGTCAGCGGGCAGTTGCCGCCCTGGGCTGCCGCGAGGTCGATGACCACCGAGCCCGGCTTCATCTGTGCCACGGTTTCCGCGCTGAGCAGCGTCGGCGCCTTGCGGCCCGGGATCAGTGCGGTGGTGATGACAATGTCAGCCTGCTTGGCGCGCTCGTGCACGGCCAAGGCTTGGCGCTGCATCCAGCTGGCGGGCATGGGACGCGCGTAACCGCCGACACCGACGGCGCATTCGCGCTCTTCATCGGTCTCATAAGGCACGTCGACGAACTTGGCGCCGAGGGATTCGATCTGCTCTTTTACTGCAGGACGCACGTCAGACGCTTCGATGACTGCACCCAGGCGTTTTGCCGTGGCAATGGCCTGCAAACCGGCGACGCCGGCACCCAGAATCAATACGCGCGCCGCTTTCACGGTGCCCGCAGCGGTCATCAGCATCGGCATGAAGCGCGGATAATGGTGAGCCGCCAGCAGCACGGCTTTATAGCCGGCGATGTTGGCCTGGGACGACAGCACATCCAGGCTCTGCGCGCGGGAGGTGCGTGGCGCGGCTTCCAGCGCGAACGCGGTAATGCCGCACTCGGCCAGCTTGGCAATGGTTTCATTGCTGAACGGGTTGAGCATGCCCACCACAACGGTGCCGCTCTTGATCAGCGCGAGTTCGCTGTCGCTGGGAGCGACCACCTTGAGAATCAGCTCGGCGCCAAACGCATCGTTGGCGCTGCCAATGGTTGCGCCTGCCGCTTCATAAGCACTGTCGACAACACTGGCACTAATGCCGGCGCCGCTTTGGACCGTGACCTTATGACCCTGGCCGATCAGCTTCTTGATGGTTTCCGGGGTTGCAGCAACCCGCGTTTCACCCGTCTGGGTTTCGAGAGGAACACCAATGTGCACGTCAAATCTCCTGCGTGATCTTATTGAGTAAACCCATGCACTACGGATGGTGCGGCTGGGGCGGCCGATCAGCACGATCCCGCCAAACAAGGGCGGGGCGCGGCATTTTGCAGGCGAACTTTGTGCCCATCAAGGGATTATGACGGGTGACGGAAAATTAACTACAAGTCACCCCGTGACCGAATGTCGCAACCAGATGGATCAATCCCTTGCAGGCCGTGCCTTGCAAGGACTTCGCTAAAAAATGATCTATTTGCACATCGGTGAGGTGAATAAGGGGTAATTGTTGCGTAATGGATGCTCAAGGCCAGGTTTCAAGCGCTTATGGGACGTTTGTACAGCCTCACGGTACAGTTTGCGAATTTGCGACAAATATTTATATCTGTAGGGTTTTGAGTTTGTTGACTACGAGGTCAACTAATTGCGCCGAGCCTTCAAGCGCCAAGGTTGTAGCTGTGTGCCTGATTAACCAGCCAATCGCGAAAAGCCCTTAAAGAGGCCGATTCGACCTTTCGCTCTGGAATCATCAGGTAATAAGCCTTGATGCTCGACAGTGTCTGGGGGTTGGCGATCACCAGGCGCTTCTCCGCCAACTCCCGCTGAATCAGGAACGGCGGGATCAGCGCAATCCCCATATCGTGCATGGCCGCTTGGGCCAGCATGGAGAATAGCTCGTACCGCGGTCCTGTCATGTCTCGCGGGATATTTAGGTTCTGCGAGTTGAACCACTGGCGCCAGGCATAGGGGCGAGTGGTCTGTTGCAGCAGGGGCAGGTCGGCGATTGCACCGGGTGTCAGATGGGTCTTTTTCCCCAGCAGGTCAGGGCTGCATACGGGCATCGGGCTTTCGCCCATCAGCCTGTGGGATTCGGTGCCCGACCAGTCAGCGTCGCCAAAATAGATCGCCGCGTCGAAGTCGGTGTCGGCAAACAGGAAGGGTCGCGTTCGGTTGGTGAGGTTGACCGTCACTTCCGGGTGTTGTTGCTGGAAGTCCTTGAGCCTTGGCAGCAGCCATTGAGTACCAAAGGTCGGTACTACGGCCAGCTCGATCACATTGGTGCCCTGCTGGCCCATCACCGACAAGGTGTCCCGTTCAACCGCATCGAGCTGGGTGGCTACCCGTCGGCTATAGGACAGTCCGGCTTCTGTCAGCTTGACCCCGCGGCGCGAGCGGCGGAACAGTTCGACGCCCAGAAACTCTTCCAGGCTGGCGATCTGCCGGCAAATCGCGCCCTGGGTCAGCGAAAGCTCCTGGGCGGCCTTGGTAAAGCTTTCGTGGCGCGCTGCCGCCTCGAAGCTGATCAGGGCAGTCGTGCTGGGTATTTTCCTTCGCATGTACGGCAACCTCACTAATACAGCGCATAAAAGCCATTTCGCGACCTTTCGGAGTGAGAAATTAGCACAACAGTATGCAAAATCCTCGTTTGCCCTGACGCCGAACCCGGCCTAGGATCAATCCACGATATTTGACCCGATTCGAGAGGACACACTCATGGGCGGTAAAGCTAGCTTCAACTGGATCGATCCCCTGCTGCTGGATCAACAGCTCACCGAAGAAGAGCGCATGATCCGCGATACTGCCGAGCAATTCGCTCAGCAGAAACTCGCGCCGCGCGTTCTCGAAGCTTTCCGCCATGAAAAGACCGACCCGGCGATCTTTCGCGAGATGGGCGAAGTGGGCCTTTTGGGGGCGACCATCCCTGAACAGTACGGTGGCAGCGGCTTGAACTATGTCAGCTACGGCTTGATCGCCCGTGAAGTCGAGCGTGTCGACTCCGGTTATCGCTCGATGATGAGCGTGCAGTCTTCGCTGGTGATGGTGCCGATCAACGAGTTTGGTACTGAAGCCCAGAAGCAGAAGTACCTGCCGAAACTGGCTTCCGGCGAATGGATCGGCTGCTTCGGTCTGACCGAGCCGAACCATGGTTCCGACCCGGGTGCGATGCTTACCCGTGCGCGCAAAGTGGAAGGCGGTTACAGCCTGACCGGCAGCAAGATGTGGATCACCAACAGCCCGATCGCCGATGTATTCGTGGTCTGGGGCAAGGATGACGCCGGCGATATCCGTGGCTTCGTGCTGGAGAAAGGCTGGAAAGGCTTGAGCGCCCCGGTGATTCACGGCAAGGTCGGCCTGCGCGCATCCATCACCGGCGAGATCGTCATGGATAACGTGTTTGTCCCTGAAGAGAACATCTTCCCGGATGTCCGTGGTTTGAAAGGTCCTTTTACCTGCCTCAACTCGGCGCGTTACGGTATTTCCTGGGGCGCACTCGGTGCCGCCGAATTCTGCTGGCACACCGCTCGCCAATACACCCTGGATCGCCAGCAGTTCGGTCGTCCATTGGCCGCCACTCAGCTGATCCAGAAGAAGCTGGCCGACATGCAGACGGAAATCACCCTGGCGCTGCAAGGTTGCTTGCGTCTGGGCCGCATGAAGGATGAAGGCACGGCTGCGGTCGAGATCACCTCGATGATGAAGCGCAACTCCTGCGGCAAGTCGTTGGATATTGCGCGCATGGCGCGCGACATGTTGGGCGGCAATGGCATCTCCGATGAATTCGGCGTTGCTCGCCATCTGGTCAACCTGGAAGTGGTGAATACCTATGAAGGTACGCATGACGTCCACGCGCTGATCCTCGGACGTGCGCAGACCGGCCTCCAGGCGTTCTATTAACAGGAGAACGTCCATGGGCGCGCTATCGCATCTACGGGTACTGGATTTATCGCGGGTGCTGGCCGGGCCGTGGGCCGGGCAGATCCTTGCCGACCTTGGTGCTGATGTAATCAAGGTCGAGCGGCCGGGCAATGGTGATGATACGCGCGCCTGGGGGCCTCCTTTCCTGAAAGACGCCAATGGCGAGAACACCAGCGAAGCGGCCTATTACTTGTCGGCCAATCGCAACAAGCAATCCGTCACCATCGACTTCACGCGCCCGGAGGGGCAGAAGCTGGTGCGTGAGCTGGCAGCCAGGTCGGACATCCTGATCGAGAACTTCAAAGTGGGAGGTCTGGCGGCTTATGGGTTGGACTATGAATCGCTCAAGGCCCTCAATCCGAACCTGATCTATTGCTCGATTACCGGGTTTGGCCAGACGGGGCCTTACGCCAAGCGCGCGGGTTATGACTTCATGATCCAGGGGCTGGGCGGGCTGATGAGTCTGACCGGGCGACCGGAAGGCGAGGAAGGGGCCGGGCCGGTGAAAGTCGGCGTGGCGCTGACTGACATCCTCACCGGACTCTACTCGACAGTGGCGATCCTGGCGGCATTGGCTCACCGCAATCAGGACGGCGGCGGTCAGCATATCGATATGGCGCTGCTGGATGTTCAGGTGGCTTGTCTGGCGAACCAGGCGATGAATTACCTGACGACAGGCCATGCTCCGAAGCGCCTGGGTAATGCTCATCCGAACATCGTGCCTTATCAGGATTTTCCTACGGCGGATGGCGACTTCATCCTCACCGTGGGTAATGACGGGCAGTTCCGCAAGTTTGCCGAAGTCGCGGGTCAGCCGCAGTGGGCGGATGACCCACGCTTTGCGACCAACAAGTTGCGGGTGGCGAACCGTGCGCTGTTGATTCCGCTTATCCGCCAGGCAACGGTGTTCAAGACGACTGCCGAGTGGGTACTGCAGCTGGAGCAGGCAGGCGTGCCTTGTGGGCCGATCAATGATCTGGCTCAGATGTTTGCCGACCCTCAGGTCAAGGCGCGGGGTTTGGCGATTGAGTTGCCTCATGCGCTGGCCGGGATGGTGCCGCAGGTGGCGAGTCCGATTCGACTGTCCGAGACGCCTGTGGAATACCGCAATGCGCCTCCTTTATTGGGCGAGCACACGCTGGAGGTTCTGCAGCGGGTGTTGGGCCTGGATGCAGACGCGGTGGCTGCCTTTAAAGAGGCCGGAGTGCTTTGAGGGCTCCTTCTATATAGAAGGGGCGATTTTCCTTTCTCCAGCCGGGGGTGGACGGCTGTTTTGCGGCCATTGGTAAGTTATTGATAGGAAAGCTGAAATCAGGGCTTGACGGCAGATTCTGGAAGTCTATAATTCGCCCCACTTCCGGCGCAGTCGAAACGGAAAACTCCTTGGTAAACAAAGAGTTACGCAGTTTTCGACAGTGAGTTGCTTCAGTTCATCGAAGCCCAGAAGG